>CALMVT010000163.1 GCA_937873175.1 uncultured Acetobacteraceae bacterium
GACCCCGCGGAGGCGCCGCATGCGCCGCATACGGTCACCGTATCCGACCCGGCGCCCGCCGCCATCGCCAGTGAAACGGCCCCGGCCCAGGCCGCTGAGCCGCCAGGGGCCGCGCCCGCCTACACCGACCCGCGCAGCGCGCCGCCCGCATCGCCTGTCCAGCACGAGCCTGCGACCCACCCGACGCCGCACGCCTGAGCGCCACAGTCCAGGATAGCATTGTGGATACACAGCCGGCGCCCGCCGAAGACCCGATCAACGACAAGCCCATGCCGCTGCTCGACCACCTGATCGAGCTGCGCACCCGGCTGCTGTGGTCGGTGGGCGCGTTCCTGATCTGCTTCGCCGTCTGCTACTACTTCAGCCGGGGCATCTACTCCTTCCTGGCGCAGCCGTTGGCGGACATCCTGGTCAGCAAGACCGGGCAGAACCGCCGGCTGATCTTCACGGCGCTGTATGAGGCGTTCTTCACCTACCTGAAGGTGGCCTTCTTCGGCGCGGCGTTCATCTCCTTTCCCGTGGTCGCGTCACAGGTTTGGCTGTTCGTGGCGCCGGGCCTGTATCGCAGCGAGAAGCGGGCGTTCCTGCCGTTCCTGGTCGCAACGCCGGTGCTGTTCGTGGCCGGGGCGGCGCTTGCCTATTACTTCGTGTTTCCCGCCGCGTGGACGTTCTTTCTGAGCTTCGAGTCCCCCACGGGCGGCGGCGGCCTGCCGGTGCAGTTGGAAGCCAAGGTGAGCGAGTACCTGGGCCTCGTCATGCGGCTGATCTTCGCGTTCGGCCTGGCGTTCCAGTTGCCGGTGCTGCTGACGCTGCTCGCCAAGGTCGGTATCATCTCGTCACGCGGACTGAAAAAGTACCGGCGTTACGCCTATGTCGGCATGTTCGTGGTCGCGGCAATCATCACCCCGCCCGACGTGATCACCCAGACCGGCCTGGCCATCCCCCTGATTGCGCTTTACGAGATTTCCATCCTCACGGCCGGTTGGATCGAAACAAAGCCAGTTGATGCCTGATGCATGACATCCGCGCGCTCCGCGCCGATCCCGACGCTTTCGACGCCAACATGGCCCGGCGCGGCCTGCCGGCGGTGTCGGCCAACCTGTTGTCCATCGATGCCGAGCGCCGCGCAGCGCTCGCGGCCGTGCAGGACAAGCAGGCCCGGCGCAACGCGCTTGCCAAGCAGATCGGCCAGGGCCGCCGCGCCGGCGATGCCACGGCGGCGATGGAAACCGAGGCCACGGCGCTGCGCGACGAGATGGCGGCGCTAGAAGGGCGGGCCGACGCGCTCGACAGGGCAATCCGGCGCGAGCTGGAATCGCTGCCCAACCTGCTCGACCCCGACGTGCCAGACGGCGCCGACGAGGCCGCCAACGTGGTGGTCAAGCAGGTGGGCCATTCCCCCGAGTTCGGTTTTCCCCCGCTGGAGCATTTCCAGCTCGGCGAGGCGCTGGGTTTGATGGAGTTCGAGCGCGCGGCGCGCATGTCCGGCAGCCGGTTCACCATTCTTCGCGGCGGGCTGGCCCGGCTGGAGCGGGCACTTGGCCAATTCATGCTGGACATGCACACGACGCAGCACGGCTACACCGAAACGCAGGTGCCGCTGCTGGTGAACGACGCCGCCGCCTACGGCACCGACAAGCTGCCGAAGTTCGCCGATGACCTGTTCCGCACCACGGACGGCCGCTGGCTGATCCCCACCGCCGAGGTGCCGCTGAGCAGCCTGGTGATGGACGAGATCGTGCCGGCGGACCGTTTGCCGATGCGGGTCACGGCGTTGTCGGAATGCTTCCGCAGCGAGGCCGGCTCGGCCGGGCGCGACACCCGCGGCATGCTGCGGCAGCACCAATTCCGCAAGGTGGAACTGGTCAGCATCACGGCGCCTGACGGCAGCGACGCCGAGCACGAGCGGATGACCGCCTGCGCGGAGGCGGTGCTGGAGGCGTTGGACCTGCCGTATCGCCGGGTGCTGCTTTGTGCCGGAGATACCGGGTTTGGCGCGGCCAAGACCTATGACTTGGAGGTTTGGCTGCCGGGCCAGGGGGCGTGGCGGGAGATCAGCTCTTGCTCCAACACCCGCGCGTTCCAGGCCCGGCGCATGGGTGCCCGGGTGCGCGGCGCGGACGGCAAAGCGGCGGGGTTCCTGCACACCCTGAACGGATCGGGCGTCGCGGTCGGGCGGGCGCTGATCGCCGTCATGGAGAATGGCCAGCAGGCGGACGGTACGATCTGCGTGCCCCCGGCGCTCCTGCCCTACATGGCCGGGGTGGCGGTGCTGCACGCCGCTTAGCCAGGCGTCGAGGATCAGGAGCCGGTCTTGCCTCACATCGAGCGCGCGGCGGGAGAAGTCGGACGCTTGCGGGTCAGTCATACCGCGTCCTCCTGCGGGCGGGCCACGCCGAGGCGACCGGCCAGGTCCTCGATGAACTGCCAGGCGACCCGGCCGGACCGGGCACCGCGCGTCACCGACCATTCGACGGCCTCCGCATGCAGCGCGTCGCGCCCGATGGGCAAGGCAAGCTGGTCAGCATACCCGTCCACCATGGCAAAAAAAGCGTCCTGGTCGCAGTTGTGGAAGCCGATCCACAGGCCGAAGCGGTCGGACAGCGAGACCTTCTCCTCGATGGCCTCGCCCGGGTTGATCGCGGTGGAACGCTCGTTGTCGATCATGTCGCGCGGCATCAGGTGGCGGCGGTTGCTGGTGGCGTAGAACAGCACGTTGGCCGGGCGCCCCTCGATGCCGCCGTCCAGCACGGATTTCAGCGCCTTGTAGTCGGCGTCCTCCCGCTCGAACGACAGGTCGTCGCACAGGATCAAGCAGCGGCGGGGACGCCCGCGCAGCAGGTTCAGCAGGTCCGGCAGGGTGCGGATGTCCTCGCGGTGGATTTCAATGAGCGCCAGGGCGCCGGGCGCGTCCCGGTTGGCAGCGGCATGCGCGGCCTTGACCAGCGAGGACTTGCCCATGCCGCGGGCGCCCCACAGCATGGCGTTGTTGGCCGGCAAGCCGCAGGCGAAGCGCAGGGTATTATCCAGCACCTGCCGCTTCTGCCGTTCGATGCCCTGCAGAAGGCCGACATCCACCCGGGACACGCGCGGCACCGGGGCCAGGTGCGCCGGCGACGGGTGCCACACGTAGGCGTCGGCGTCCCGGAGGTCCGGCGCGGGCGGCGGCAGCGGCGCCAGCCGGTCCAGCGCGTCGGCGATGCGGGTCAGCAGGGCTGTGTCCAACGGAACTCCTGGGGGCGATGCCGGGCAGGTCATGGCTTGACGGGGCGGGGCCTCAAACTATGGTCCCGGCGCAACCACGGCAACCCAGGACCACCATGCTGATCTCCCCCGCCTATGCCCAAGACGCCGTCGGCGTGACGAGCGCCGTGCTGAACTACCTGCCGATCATCCTGATCTTCGGCGTGTTCTACTTCCTGCTGATCCGGCCGCAACAGACGCGGGCCAAGGAGATGAAGGCGATGCTCGCCGCGCTCCGCCGGGGCGACCGCGTGGTGACGGCGGGCGGCATCCTCGGCACGGTGCAGCGGGTCAAGGAGGGCAGCAACGAGATCGAGGTCGATATCGCCCCGAACGTCCGCGTGACCGTGGTGCGCGACACCATCACCACGGTGCTGAAGCCAGTGGCAGCGAACGACGCGAAGCCCGGCTGAACGCGCTCCCTCCCCCCGCGTGGGGTGGAGGGAGCCCGGGGTCAGCCCATCTGGCTCGCGGCGAACTCGTAGTTAGCCAGCTTGTCCAGCCAGTTCGTCACGTAGTCCGGGCGGCGGTTGCGGAAGTCCAGGTAGTAGCTGTGCTCCCACACGTCGCAGCCGAGCAAAGCCTTGCCCTCGCCGGTCGCCAGCGGGTTGGAGCCGTTCGGCGTCTTGGTGACCTTGAGCTTGCCGTCCGTGCCCAGCACCAGCCAAGCCCAACCAGAGCCGAACTGGCCCACGGCGGCGGCCTTGAACGCATCCTTGAACGCTTGGACGCTGCCGAAGTCGCCGGTGATCTTGGATTCCAGGGTGCCGGGGATGCCGCCGCCCTGCGGCGACATGTTCTGCCAAAACAGGATGTGGTTCCAATGCTGCCCGGCGTTGTTGAACACCGGCGCCATGTCGGCCTTGCCGTGGCTGGTCTGGATAATCTCTTCCAGCGACTTGCCGGCGAGCGACGGGTCCTTCTCGACGAAGCCGTTCAGTGCCGTGACGTAAGCCTGATGGTGCTTGTCGTGGTGCAGCTCCATCGTCTCCTGGCACATGCCGCGCTCGGTGAGCGCGCTGTGCGGGTAGGGGAGGGGGGGAAGTTCGAATGCCATGGGTCGGTCCTCCTGGTGACGCGGCGCAGATTGGTCGCGCGGCGGCCAGGGCGTCAAGGTTGGGGGCGTCAAGGTTGCGCGGCGCGGCGGTTGGGGCCACGTCCGCGGCCATGCCGCCCGAACCCTTGTCCCCTTGCGCCGCCCTCGTCCGCCGCCACGATCCCGACCGCTTCCTCACCGCCCTGTTCGCCCCGCCCGCGGGGCGGGACACGCTGTTCGTGCTGTATGCAGCGAACCACGAATTGGCCCGGGCGCGGGAGGTCGTCTCCAACCCGATGGCGGCCCTGATCCGCCTGCAATGGTGGCGGGAGGTGGCGGAGGGCGCTCGGCGGCGTCACGAAGTCGCCGGGCCGCTCGGCGACGCGCTGGACGCGGGTCGGCTGCAGGCGGCGGACCTGCTGGCGATGATCGACGGACGGGAAGCCGAGGTCGAGCCGATCGAGACCGAGGCCGCGTTCCGCGACTATCTGCGGGCAACCGCGGGCGGCGTGGCGGTGGCTGCGGGACGCGCGCTCGGCGCCGATGGCCCGGCGCTCGATGCGTTGCGCGACCTGGGCGCCGCCTACGGCGCGGCGGGGGTCCTGCGCAGCGCTCCGGTTCTGGCCCGGCAGTCTCGCTGCGTGCTGCCGGAGGATCTGCTGGCGCGGCACGGCCTCCGTCCCGAGGACGTCATCGCCGACCCGGACCGCGCCGGTTTGGCAGGGGTGCGGGCGCACATCGCCGAGATGGCATCCGAATGGCTGGACGCTGGGCGGGCGTGCCTCTTGCCAAAACAGGCCATCGCCGCGGCGCTGCCGGCCGTGCTCGCCGGGCGGGACTTGGCGCGCCCCCCCCGCCACGCGGCACGCGGCTTGGCCGACCGCCTGGCGGTAACGGTTGCCGCCGTGCGTGGCCGGGTTTGACGGCTCGCGCGGCGCTTATTCCTCCGGCTCGGTGGTGAACAGCAGCGGGTAGCCCTTGGCCCGTCCCGCGTCCGTCGCATTGGTCGCCTTGGCCTCGGCGATTTCCTTGGTGTAAACGGACACGACGCAGGCGCCGCGCCGGTGCGCGGTGATCATCACCCGCTTCGCCTGGTCATCGCTGACGCGGAACTCCGCCTTCAGCACCCTTACGACGAACTCGCGGGGGGTGAAGTCGTCGTTGACCAGAATGACCTTGTGCAGCTTGGGCCGCTCGACTTTGACTTCGATCTTGGTCTTCGGAGTGGTGACGGTTTCATTCATCGGAGAAGCTGTTCCAGATGGCGGCATGACCTTGCTGGCGCGTTTTACCGCATCGCCCGGCTTCCGTCACGTCCTGGCGCCGTCACGCCCGGACCAAGGCCAGGACGACCTCAACCGCGACCTAAACCGCCGCACTCAGGCGCTCTTGCGCAGCTTGGGCGGCGCCGCCTGCGGCAGCAGGGGGCGGAGGAAGCGGCCGGTGTGGCTGGCCGGGCTGGCCGCGATGTCCTCCGGCGTGCCTTCCGCGACCACGCGCCCGCCGCCCTCGCCGCCCTCGGGTCCCAGGTCCAGCACCCAATCGGCGGTTTTGATGACCTCCAGGTTGTGCTCGATCACCACGACGGTGTTGCCCTGGGCGACCAGCGCGTGCAGCACCTCCAGCAGCTTGCGCACGTCCTCGAAGTGCAGCCCGGTGGTGGGCTCGTCGAGGATGTAGAGCGTACGCCCGGTTGCGCGCCGGGCTAGCTCCTTGGACAGCTTGATGCGCTGCGCTTCGCCGCCCGAGAGCGTCGTCGCCTGCTGCCCCAGCTTGATGTAGCCGAGGCCCACCTGCTGCAGGATGGTCAGCCGGTCGCGGATGCGGTTCACGGCGCTGAAGAACGGCACCGCCTCATCCACCGTCATGTCCAGCACGTCCGCCACCGACTTGCCGCGGAACTTGATTTCCAATGTTTCGCGGTTGTAGCGGGCGCCCTTGCAGGTGTCGCAGGTCACGAACACGTCCGGCAGGAAGTGCATCTCGATCTTGATCAGCCCATCGCCTTGGCAGGCTTCGCAGCGCCCGCCCTTGACGTTGAAGCTGAACCGCCCGGACTTGTAGCCCCGCGCCCGGCTTTCCGGGAGTTCCGCGAACCAGTCGCGGATGGGGGCGAACAGGTCGGTGTAGGTAGCCGGGTTGGACCGCGGAGTGCGGCCGATGGGCGACTGGTCGATGTCGATGATCTTGTCGAGCAGGTCCAGCCCTTCCACCCGGTCATGCGGCGCCGGGGCCTCGCCCGATCCCATCAGCCGGCGGCTCGCGGCCTTGAACAAGGTGTCCACCACCAGCGTCGATTTGCCGCCGCCGGACACCCCGGTGACGCAAGTGAAGGTGCCAAGCGGGAACTCCGCCGTGACCGACTTCAGGTTGTTGCCCCGGGCGCCTATGACGCGGATGGCCCGTGCCGGGTCGATGCGGCGTCGGTCGGGGATCGCGATATGGCGGCGGCCCGACAAGTACGCGCCGGTGATGCTGTCGGGATGGGCCGCGACCTCCTCCGGCGTGCCCTCCGCAATGATGTGGCCGCCATGCAGCCCGGCGGCCGGTCCCATGTCGATCAGGTGGTCGGCAGCGCGGATCGCGTCCTCGTCATGCTCCACGACCAGCACCGTGTTGCCCAGGCCCCTCAGCCGGCGCAGCGTGCCGAGCAGCCGCTCGTTGTCGCGCTGGTGCAGGCCGATGCTCGGCTCGTCCAGCACGTAGAGAACGCCGGTGAGGCCGGAGCCGATCTGGCTCGCGAGGCGGATACGCTGGCTTTCGCCGCCGGACAGCGTGGTGCTGCCGCGGGCAAGTGTCAGGTAATCGAGGCCTACGTCCACCAGGAACTGCAGCCGCTCGACGATCTCGCGCAGGATGCGCCGGGCAATCTCCTGCCGTTGCGGCGTGAGCGTCGCGCCCGCGTCCTGGAACCAGGCGAGCGCCCGGCGGATCGGCAGGTCGGCCGCTTCCGCCAGGTTGCGCCCGGCGATCTTCACCGCCAGCGCTTCCGGCTTCAGCCGCGCGCCGTGGCAAACGGCGCAGGGCTTGTCAGCCTGGAACCGGCTCATCTCCTCCCGCACCCAGGCGCTGTCGGTTTCCTGCCAGCGGCGCTGCAGGTTGCGCAGCACGCCCTCGAACGCCTTGGTTACGCTATAGGACCGCACGCCGTCCTTGTAGGCGAACTCGATCTCCTCCTTGTCGGTGCCGAGCAGGATGGCCGCGCGCACCCGGTCCGGCAACTCGTGCCAGGGCGTCCGGGTGCTGACCTTGAAGTGCCTGGCGAGGCTGGCAAGCGTTTGGTCGTAGTACGGGCTTTGCGCGCCGCTCCAAGGGGCGATGGCGCCCTCGGCCAAGCTCACGCGCTCGTCGGGGATGACCAGGCTGGGGTCGAAGAACTGCTCCAGGCCCAGGCCGTCGCAGGCCGGGCAAGCGCCGTGCGGGCTGTTGAAGGAGAACAGCCGTGGCTCGATCTCCTCGATGGTGAAGCCGCTGACCGGGCAGGCGAAGCGGCTGCTGAACACGGTGCGCACGCCGGTGTCGGCGTCCTCCGCATACACCACGCCGTCCGCCAGGCCGAGCGCGGTCTCGAAGCTGTCGGCCAGCCGGGTCTGAATGCCGTCACGCACCACCACGCGGTCCACCACGGCGTCAATCTCATGCTTGACCTTGCGGTTGAGCGCCGGCACCTCGCCGATCTCGTGCAGCTTGCCGTCCACCTTGACGCGGGTGAAACCCTTGCGCTGCAGCTCCGCCAGTTCCTTGCGATACTCGCCCTTGCGGTCCCGCACCACCGGCGCCAGCAGCAGCAGGCGGGTGCCCTCCGGCATGGCGGCCACGCGGTCCACCATCTGGCTCACGGTTTGCGCCTCGATCGGCTCGCCAGTCGCGGGAGAATAGGGGACGCCGACCCGCGCCCAAAGCAGGCGCATGTAGTCGTGGATCTCGGTCACGGTGCCGACCGTGCTGCGCGGGTTTCGGCTGGTGGTCTTCTGCTCGATGGAGATGGCGGGCGACAGGCCCTCGATGCTGTCCACGTCGGGCTTGCCCATCAGCTCCAGGAACTGCCGGGCGTAGGCCGACAGGCTTTCGACGTAGCGGCGCTGGCCTTCGGCATAAATCGTGTCGAACGCCAAGGACGACTTGCCGGAGCCGGACAGCCCGGTGATCACCGTCAGGCTGTCGCGCGGGATTTCAACGTCGATGTTCTTGAGGTTGTGCTCGCGCGCCCCGCGCACACGAATCGAGCCGGCCATGCGCTGCATCCTAGCGTTCTAGTACTGTTCACCCCATATGACAGCATGGGACGGCGTTGAAAACCCTGCCCTGGCTCGCCCCGGGAACAGGGAGTATAACGCCGAACCGGTGCGAGTCCGGATGGTGGAAGGTGACGAGATATGGCGGGCAGCGTCAACAAGGTGATCCTGATCGGCAACCTGGGCAAGGACCCGGAGGTACGCAGCTTCCAGAATGGCGGCAAGGTGGTCAACTTCACCCTGGCCACCAGCGAAAGCTGGAGCGACCGCGGCTCGGGCGAGCGCAAGGAAAAGACCGAGTGGCACAACGTCGTCATCAAGAACGAGAAGCTGGGCGAGATCGCCGAAAAGTACCTGAAAAAGGGCAGCAAGGTTTATCTTGAAGGCCGGGTCGAGACGCGGAAATGGCAGGACCAGTCCGGCCAGGACAAGTACACGACCGAAATCGTCATCCCGGCGTTCCGCGGCGAGCTGACCATGCTGAGCGGCCGGGGCGAGGAGGGCGGCATGGGCGGCGGCGGCTACCAGCCGCGCGAGCGCGCGCCCGCGTCCGAGCGGTCCGGCGGAGGTGGCGGCAGCCCGTCCTGGGAACCCAGCAAGGGTGGCGACCTTGACGACGAGATCCCCTTCTAACCCATCCCGGTAATCCCAGCGAAAGCGTTCCTTGTCAGACCTCGACCCCCCTGAGCTTCCCGCCCCGCCCGGCGTGCCTGGCGCCTCCCAGGTCACGCTCGAAGAGGAGATGCGGCGGTCCTACCTCGACTATGCCATGTCCGTCATCGTCAGCCGGGCGCTGCCCGATGCGCGGGATGGGCTGAAGCCGGTGCACCGCCGCATCCTGTATGCGATGCAGCAGGCCGGCTACACGTCGGACAAGCCGTATCGGAAGTCCGCGCAGACCGTCGGCGTGGTGATGGGCAACTACCATCCGCACGGCGACGCCTCGATCTACGACGCGCTGGTGCGCATGGCGCAGACCTTCTCCATGCGCGTGCCGCTGATCGACGGCCAGGGCAACTTCGGCAGCGTCGACGGCGACCCGCCGGCGGCGATGCGCTACACCGAGTCGCGGCTGTCCCGGGCGTCCAACTTCATCCTGCTCGACATCGACAAGGACACCGTCGATTTCACGCCGACCTACGACGAAAGCAACGAGGAGCCGCGGGTATTGCCCGCCAGCTACCCGGTGCTGCTCATCAACGGCGCCAACGGCATTGCCGTCGGCATGGCGACCAACATCCCGCCGCACAACCCGACCGAAATCATCGACGCCGCTTTGGCGCTGATCGCCGAGCCGGAAACCACGCTCGACGATCTCATGCGCATCGTGCCCGGCCCGGATTTCCCGACCGGCGGGCTGATCCTGGGCCGCGCCGGCATCCGCAGCGCCTTTGAAACCGGGCGCGGCAGCGTCGTGGTGCGCGCCAAGGCGGCCATCGAAGACATGAAGGGCGGACGCCAGGCCATCATCGTCACCGAGATCCCCTACCAGGTGAACAAGGCCACCCTGCTGGAACGCATCGCCGAGCTGGTGCGCGCCAAGGCGGTCGAGGGCATCAGCGACCTGCGCGACGAGAGCGACCGCGACGGCATGCGCATGGTCATCGAGCTGCGCCGGGAAGCGACGGCGGAAGTGGTGCTGAACCAGCTTTACCGCTTCACCCAACTGCAAACCAGCTTCGGCGTGAACATGCTGGCGCTGGACGCCGGGCGCCCGCGGCTGATGGGGTTGAAGGACGCGCTGGAGGTGTTCCTCGCCTTCCGCGAGGACGTGATCCTGCGGCGCAGCCGGTTCGAGCTGGCCCGCGCCCGGGAGCGCGCGCACCTGCTGGTCGGCCTCGCCATCGCGGTCGCCAACATCGACGCGATGATCCGGGTGATCCGCGAAAGCCCGGACGCCGCCACGGCCCGCGCCACCATGATGGACCGCGCCTGGCCCGCGGGCGACGTGTCGGCGCTGCTGGCGCTGATCGACGACAGCGGCAACCAGATCGTGGACGACACCGTGCGCCTGACGGAAGCGCAGGCTCGCGGCATCCTGGAACTGCGCCTGGCCCGGCTGACCGGGCTGGAGCGCGACAAGATCCAGGCCGAGTTGGCCGAGGTCGCGACCCGGATCGGCGACTTGCTGGACATCCTGGACAGCCGGCCGCGCCGCCTTGAGGTGATGCGCGAGGAGCTGCTGGCCGCCCGCGCCGAACTCGACAGCCCGCGCCTCACGTCCATCGTCGATGCCGCCGTGGATCAGGATGACGAGAGCCTGATCGAGCCAGGCCAGATGGTCGTCACCATCACCCGGGACGGCTTCATCAAGCGTACGGCGCTGGAAATCTTCCGCCAGCAGAACCGCGGCGGGCGCGGCCGGACGGCGGCCGGGACCCGCGGCGACGACATCGTGACCCGCAGCTTCAACGCCCACACGCACCAGTGGGTGCTGTTCTTCAGCAGCGGCGGCAAGGCGTTCCGGGAAAAGGTCTGGCGCTTGCCGGAGGCCAGCCCCACCGCCAAGGGGCGCGCCCTGGTGAACATGCTGCCGGACCTCGGCACGGACGGGATCACCGCCGTGCTGCCGCTGCCGCAGGACGAGACCCTGTGGGAAAGCCTGCATCTCGTGTTCGCGACCGCCAGCGGCAACGTGCGGCGCAACAAGCTGTCGGATTTCCGCAACGTCCGGGCAAGCGGCCTGATCGCCATGAAGCTCGACGACGGCGACCGGCTGATCGGCGTCGCGACCTGCCGGGACGGGGACGACGTGTTCTTGGCGACCCGGGCCGGCCGCTGCATCCGGTTCCAGATCCGGGACGACAACCTCCGGGTGTTCAGCGGACGCGACAGCTCGGGCGTGCGCGGCATCCGGCGGGCGGCCGGGGATGAGGTCATCAGCCTGTCTGTGCTGCGCCATGTGGATACGGGTGATGCGGAGGACGCGGCAGCCGAGGCGGACGAAGATAACGGTAGCGCGGCCGAGACCGAGGACACGCTGGACGAGGCGGAGCCGACACTGTCCCCTGCGGCGGCGGCGGAGATCGCCGACGCCGGGGAGATCCTGCTCACGGTGACGAATGCCGGCTTCGGCAAGCGCACGCCCGCCTCCGAGTACCGCGTGACCCGGCGCAGCGGCCAAGGGATCAGCAACATCAAGCTGTCGCCCCGCAATGGAACGGCGGTTGTCGCGAGCTTCCCGGTCCGGCCCGGCGATGATGTGATGCTGGTGACGGATGAGGGCCGGCTGATCCGCGTGCCGGCCGATCAGGTCCGCGTGACCGGCCGGGCCAGCATGGGCGTCCGGATGTTCCGCCTGGGTGACACCGAGCACGTGACCAGCGTGTTCCCGGTGGTCGAGGTGCCGGGCGCGCAAGTCGAGGATGCCGGGTCCGAGGACGCCGAGGAGGCGGAGCCGTCCGATGCCTGAGCCGCGCCCCGATCCGGCGGTTAACGCCCTGGTGCAACACGTCGGCCTGTATCCCGGCACGTTTGACCCGGTGACCAACGGCCACACCGACATCATCGCCCGCGCCGCCCGGGTGGTGCATCGCCTGGTGATCGGGGTCGCGGAGAACGCCGGCAAGTCTCCGCTGTTCCCGTTGGAGGAGCGCGTCGAACTGGTGCGCGCCGAAACCGACGCCATCGCCGCGCGCACCGGCACCGAGATCGAGGTGGTGAGCTTTGACTGCCTCTTGATCGACCTGGCCCACCGCGTCAACGCGGGCGTGATCGTGCGGGGGCTGCGTGCCGTGTCGGATTTCGATTATGAGTTCCAGATGGCCGGGATGAACTACCGCCTGGATCACCAGGTGGAAACGGTGTTCCTGATGGCGAGCGAGCGGCACCAGTTCATCTCGTCCCGCTTCGTCAAGGAAATCGCCCGGCTCGGCGGCGACGTGTCCAGTTTCGTGCCGAGCCTGACGCTGGAACGGACGCTGGCGCGGGTGCGCCCGGTTTGACCGGTCCAGGCTGACCTAGGTGAATTTGGTTATCAACGGAGAATGCCATGAGCCTCGGCCTGCGCCGCCGGCACTTGCTTGCAACAATCGCGATGGGAACATTGATGTCTGAACAAGCCTCGGCCCAGCAACCGGCCGCTGATCCCCAGAACACGCTGTACATGGACCTGAAGGACGGCCGGGTGGTCATTCGCCTGCGCCGGGACCTGGCGCCCAAGCACGTCGAGCGGGTCAAGGCCCTGGCGCGCAAAGGGTTTTATGACGGCACGGTGTTCCATCGCGTGATCGAAGGCTTCATGGCCCAAGGCGGCGACCCGACCGGCACCGGCACCGGCGGCAGCGACATGGGCAACGTGTCGGCCGAGTTCAGCCGCGACGCGCATTTCCTGCGCGGCACCGTCGGCGCGGCCCGGACCGGCGACCCTAACAGCGCGAACAGCCAATTCTACATCATGTTTGCCCCGGCACCACATTTGGACGGCCAGTACACGATCTGGGGCCAGGTCGTGCAGGGTATGGAGTTCGTGGACAAGATCAAGCGCGGCAGCGGCGGGGGTGGTCAAGTGTCCAACCCGGACAAGATCATCCGCATGCAGGTGGCGGCCGACGCCAAGTCGTAATAGGAATGCGCCGCGGCCCGGTCGCGGGCCGCGGCGGTGGCATGGGCCTGTAGCTCAGTTGGTAGAGCACGGGACTTTTAATCTTGTGGTCGTGGGTTCGAGTCCCACCGGGCCCACCATCCCATTCAGGCAGCGGCTTCGTTGAAGAACTCCGCATACCCGAACAGCCCCGCTGCTCCCCCGGTGTGCAGAAACACCACGTTCTCTCCCGGCGAAAAGGCGCCCCGGCGGATCAGGTCAATCAGCCCGGCCATGCCCTTCCCGGAGTACACCGGGTCAAGGAAAATCCCTTCAAGCCGCGCTACCATCCGCACCGCCTCCGCCATGCCGGGCGTCGGCACGCCGTAGCCCCCGCCCACATAGTCGCAGTTGGCCTCAACCGTGTTGTCCGGGATTGGGCGGCTTAGGCCCATGTGCGCCGCTGTCGCCCGCGCCAAGCGCAGCACGTTCGCTTCCTGCATCTGCTTCGGCGCGCGGACGCCGATGCCCAGCACGCGGATGGAGCCGCTGAGGGCGTGCAGCCCGGCCACCAACCCGGCCTGCGTCCCCGCGCTGCCGGTCGCATGCACCAGGCAGTCGATGCGCAGGCCCAGCTCGTCGGCCTGCGCCACCAGCTCCAACGCTACCGCCGCGTAGCCCAGGGCGCCGGTGGCGTTCGAGCCGCCGCCTGGGATCAAATAAGGCTTGGCGCCCTCCGCGGCCAGCCGCGCGCCGACCTCCTCGATGGCGGCCTGCATGTCGGTGCCTCCGAGGCGGTACTCGATAGCGCAGCCCAGGAGGCGGTCCAGCAGCACGTTGCCGCTACAGAGATAGGCGCCGTCGTTCGTCTCGATCCGGTGCTCCAGCACGGCGGTGCAGGCCAGGCCGAGCTTTGCAGCCACTGCGGCGGTCTGGCGCACGTGGTTGGACTGCACGGCGCCCTGAGTGACCAAGTGGTCGGCGCCGCGAGCCAGCGCGTCGCCGACCAGGAATTCCAGCTTGCGCACCTTGTTGCCGCCCAGCCCCATGCCGGTCAGGTCGTCCCGCTTCATCCAGATCTGCGGCCCGCCCAGCGCTGCGGTAAGGCGCGGCAGCGGCTCCAGCGGCGTGGGCGCCTGGCACAGCCGGGTGCGCGGGAAGGCGGCAAGGTTCATCGGCATTCTCCATCTGGCCGGCGCGCGGGCGGGCGCGCTCGGACCCTTGCAGACCGACCCGGCGAAATCAACATAACGGTCAACCTGCCGCGGAGCGGCAGGCGTCGATGCCCGGCACGCGCGTTGCGCGCGCATCTTGGGCACTCTCACGGAGGGCGCCGCCTTGTTTATCAAGACAGTTCGCGGTTGGGAAATACCAGAGCGGGATGCCACGCCGGAGTCGCTGATGCTGGGGCGCCGCAGCCTGTTGGCCGGGGCGGCGGGCGCGGCTCTTCTCGCGACGCCGTTTGCCGCCCGGGCGCAGGGTGCGCCGCGCAACCCGAAATACGACGCTGGCCGGGAGCTGACGCCCGAGCGGGACGTGACGACCTACAACAACTACTATGAATTCGGCACGGACAAATCGATATCGCGCGCCGCGCAGAAGCTGCCAGTTTCGCCGTGGTCCATCAAGTTCGAGGGCATGGTCGGCACGCCGCGGACGGTGGACCTGGATGACATCTTGAAGAAGGTGCAGCTTGAGGAGCGGGTATACCGCCACCGCTGCGTGGAGGGCTGGGCGATGACCGTGCCCTGGACCGGCTTCCCGATGCGGGATTTGGTCAGCCTGGCCGGCCCGACCTCCGGCGCGCGCTATGTCGTGATGGTGACTTTGGCCGATCCCAAGACGATGCCGGGCCTACGCTCCCCCACCTTTGAATGGCCCTATGTCGAGGCGGTCACGATGGCGGAAGCCAACAACGACCTTGCTTTCATCGCGACCGGTCTCTATGGCAAGACCTTGCCGAAGCAGAACGGCGCACCGATCCGCCTGGTGCTGCCCTGGAAGTATGGGTTCAAATCGGTGAAGTCGATTGTGAAGGTGACCTTTACCGACAAGCGGCCGACCACCTTCTGGCAGGGCATCCAGCCCCAGGAGTACGGCTTTTGGGCCAACGTGAACCCCGAGGTGCCGCACCCGCGCTGGAGTCAGGCGACCGAGCGGCTGCTCGGCGCGGAGCAGCGTGTGCCGACCCGCATTTACAATGGTTATGGCGACTACGTGGCCGGGCTGTATGCTGGGATGACGAACGAAAAGCTGTTTGTATGATCGCATCACGCATCTTCGCCGCCTTGGCGGCGCTGTTCTTGGTTTCCGCGGTCGCCATCGCCGCGCTGGCGCCGTTGGGCATGACGCTCGGCCAGGGCTTGATGCTGATGGACGGCACCTGGCTGTCATGGATACAGAAGCAAAGCCCGCCCTGGAGCTATACCTGGCTGGAGCTGCCGTTCCTGCTGCGGCCGCTTTGGCTCATTCCGGCGGGGATCGGTTTGATCTGCGCTGGCGCCGCGGCCTCGCTCAACTTCGGCCGGGCATCGCCGTCGCGCCGGAAGCGGAGCTGAGCAGCCGCCGCGCCGTGCCGATGACGCGGTGCGCTTCGCTCCAAAGCTCGTAGCGGTCCAGGTCGTCGAGCGGGGCGAACAGCGCGTCGGTGACGTCGCCGCCGGCTATCGGCACGCCGCCTTGCCAACAGGCGGCAAAATCCAGAATCGTGTAGTGATATTCGACCCGCCCCGCGGCGTCGCGGTGGATGCTGTCGACGTTGGCCGCCAGGATCAGCGGGCCGCAGGCCAGTCCGGTTTCCTCCGCCAATTCGCGTCGGGCGGCGTGCTCCGCTGTTTCGCCGAGATCCTGTGCGCCGCCGGGTAGACTCCATCGGCCCATAGCCGGCGGCTTGCCGCGGCGCACCAGCAGCACCGCGCCGGCCGTGGCAGCGCCTGGCGGCTTCAGCAGCACCACGCCGATGCCGACGAGCGGGCGGGCGGGGTAGTTGCGTTTGATCACGTTCGCGTCCTTGGTGCGTGGCGTTTTCGGTGCGGGCAACTCGCACAGGTGCCGCGCCGCCCGGTGTCTCGGCTCGACCTTGCGTCGGGCATTGGGGCAGCGTATCCACCCCCAAAGATACAAACAAGAAACTGCGGAGCAAACGATGTTGATCACTCGCCGGGTTGCGGTGGGCGCCGTGCTGGCCGCCCCGGCCCTGCTGCGCGCCACAGGCGCGCAGGCCGCGCCTCGCACCCTGAAGATCAGCCACCAGTTCCCCGGCGGCACGGCGGAGCAGGGCGATTTCCGCGACCGCCTGGTGCGCCGCTTCGCCGCCGAGGTGCAGAAGCGCACCGACAACGAGCTGGCATTCGAGATCTACCCGGGTTCGTCGCTGATGAAAACTGTGGCGCAGTTCTCCGCGCTGCGCCGCGGCGCGTTGGACCTGACCCTTTATCCGCTAGCCTACGCCGGGGGCGAGGTGCCCGAGGTCAACATCGGGCTGATGCCCTGCCTGGTGACGAGCTACGAGCAGGGCCTTGCCTGGAAAAGCCAGGCGGTCGGGCAGGAACTGGAGCGCGTGCTGGACAAGCGCGGCGTCAAGATCGTCACCTGGCTGTGGCAGGCGGGCGGCACCGCGTCCCGCACCGCGCCGGTGGTCCAGCCGGACGACGTGAAGGGCCTCAAGGTCCGCGGCGGGTCTCGGGAAATGGACCTGATGCTCAAGGCGGCCGGCGGGATCATCAGCTCCGTGCCGAGCAACGAAATCTACGCCGCGATGCAGACGGGGTCGTTGGACGCTGCCGTGACATCCTCCACCAGCCTGATCTCCTTCCGCTTGGAGGAGATCAGCAAGTCCGTGACCACCGGGCGCAACGGCAGCTTCTGGTTCATGTTCGAGCCCCTGCTGATGTCGAAGCAGATCTTCGACAGCCTGCCGGGGGCGCAGCAGGCCGCGGTGATGCAGGTCGGCACGGAGCTGGAAGCCTTCGGCTTGCAGGCGGCAAAGGCGGACGACGAGGACTTGGCGCGCGTGTATCTGAAGGCGGGCATCACGGCGCGGGACATGGACCCGGACGCATTGGGCAAGTGGAAGGCGGTCGCGCAGGAAACGGCGTGGAAGGACTTCGCCGCCCGCAACGCCGCCTGCGCCGCCCTGCTGAAGCTCGCCGAGGCCGTCGCTTGAGCAGCCACGGCATCGACGCAGCATCGGGCGCGATCCCGACGGTGGACGTGCCCCGGCGTGGCGTGCTGGGCAGGGCGCAGGGTGTGCTGGAAGTGGTGAACGGGGTCATGGCGGTGCTGTCGTCGCTGGCCATCGCCGCCGCCGGCGCCGTGCTGACCTGGGAGGTCGCGGGCCGCTACTTCTTCAGTATCCCGAGCGATTGGCAGGACGAGTTGAGCACCTTCCTGCTGATCGGCGCGACCTTTGCTTCCGCCTCCTGGATTCAGGCGCGGCGCGGCCACGTCGCCATCGACGCGCTGGCCCACGTCTTGCCGCCCGGCATCGACCACGTGCGCCGGGTGCTGGCGGATCTGCTAAGCTTCTTGTTCGTGGCGTTCTTCGCCTGGAAAAGCGTGGCGCTGTTGCTCGAAGCTTTGGCGGACGGGCAGACCACGCCCTCCGCCTGGGGGCCGCCGTTGTGGATACCCTATGGCTGCATGGCGGCCGGCATGGTGCTGCTGGCGCTGCAACTATTGCTGCAGGTGCTGGGCAGCCGCCACAGCGACAGCCAGCCCGCGCACCTCGCGCCCGCCCGGTCCTAAGCTCGAAGCATGACGACGCTGCAGATCGGCCTGCTGTATGGCGGCGCCACCCTCGCCGCCCTGTTTTCCGGTATGCCCATCGCCTTCGCGCTGGGCGGGGTCGCCACCCTGTTCATGGTCGCGTTCATGCCGGCGGCGTCGCTCGATACGGTGGCGCAGAACGTTTACGAGGAACTGGCCAGCATCACCCTGCTGACCATCCCGCTGTTTATCCTGAAGGGTGCCGCCATCGGCAAGTCGCGGGCGGGCAAGGACCTTTACGACGCGTTGCACACCTGGCTGCATCGGGTGCCCGGCGGCCTCGGCGTCGCCGTGGTGCTGGCCTGCGGCTTGTTCGCCGCCATGGCAGGCAGCAGCCCGGCGACGTGCAGCGCCATCGGCAGCTCCGGCATCCCCGAGATGCGGCGCCGCGGCTACTCGCCGGGCTTCGCGGCGGGGCTGGTGGCGGCGGGCGGCACGCTCGGCATCCTGCTGCCGCCGTCCATCGTGCTGATCCTTTACGCCGTCGCGGCGGAGCAGTCGCTGGGCCGGCTGTTCCTGGCGGGCATCGGCCCCGGCATCCTGTTGGTCGCCTTGTTCGCGGGCTACGCCGTCCTGCGCTGGAAGCAGGAGTTCGGCCGGGCCACCGCCGACGCGGCGGGCGGCGCGGTGCGCAGCGAGATCCTGCGCCGGGACAGCTACACCTGGAGCGACAGGCTCGCGGCCTTGCCCCGGGTGCTGCCGTTCTTGGTGCTGCTCACCGGGGTGATGGTGGCGCTCTACGGCGGCATCGCCACGCCGAGCGAGACGGCGGGGCTGGGCGCGGTGCTGGCGCTGCTGCTGATCGCCCTCATCTACGGCGCCTATCGGCTCGGTGACTTGAAGCCGATCTTCATGGGGACATTGGGCGAAAGCGGCATGCTGCTGATGATCATCGGCATGAGCCTGCTTTACAGCTACGTCATGAGCTACCTGCACATCAGCCAGGCCGCGGCCAGTTGGATCGTCGGCCTGCAACTGTCCAAGTGGCTGTTGCTGCTGGCGATCCTGCTGCTGGTCGTGGCGCTCGGCTTCTTCCTGCCGCCGGTGTCAATCATCCTGATGACCGCGCCGATCATCCTGCCGCCGCTGCGCGAAAGCGGCTTCGACCTGATCTGGTTCGGCGTGGTGATGGCCATGGTCATGGAGATGGGGCTGATCCACCCGCCGGTCGGACTCAACATCTTCGTCATCAACCGGATCGCGCCGGATATTGGGCTGGGACCGATCATCCGGGGCACGCTGCCGTTCGTCGCGATCATGGCTATCGCCGTGGTGATCCTTTCGGCGGTGCCGGGCATCGCCATGTGGTTGCCGGACCTGGTTTACTCGAGGTAACGCCGCCGCGAGTCGCTTGTGCTGGCGGCGCGGCCCGGTGATGCTGCGGTTTATGGATACGCACGCCTTCGACGCCATCGTGATCGGCGCCGGCATCGCCGGGGCCACCGCCGCTGCCCACCTGTCGGCTGACCGCCGCGTCGCGCTGATCGAGGCGGAGGAGGCCGCCGGCTATCACAGCACCGGGCGCTCCGCCGCGATTTGGATTCAAAACTACGGGCCACCGGACGTGCGGATGCTGACCGGCCTGTCCCGCAGCTTCTTCGAGCATCCGCCCGAGGGGTTTACCGACGTGCCCATCCTGGCGCACCGCCCGGTCCTGTTCCTGGCGCCGCCGGAGCAGCGCGAGCATCTCGGCCGCCTGCTCGCCGAGGGCACCGGGCTGCGCGAAGCGTCGATCGATGAGGTGATGGCGCTGGTCCCTGCGCTGCGCCCGGGCTACGCGGTGCAGGCGGCCATCGAGGACGATGCGTTCGACATGGACGTGGCCGCGCTGCACCAGGGCTTCCTGCGGCTGCTGCGCACGCGGGATGGGGTGCTGGCGCTGCGCAGCCGCACCGGCCAGATCGAGCGACGCGCCGGGTTGTGGCACGTGCAGACCAGCGCGGGCGCCCTGTTCACCGCGCCGGTGGTGGTCAACGCCGCCGGCGCCTGGGGCGACAAGGTGGCTGAGCAGGCCGGGGTGGCGACGCTCGGCCTGGTGCCGAAGCGCCGCACCGGCGTCGTCATCGACCCGGCGCCGTGGCAGGCGACCTGTTGGCCCATGGTGAACGACGTGGGCCACACCTGGTATGTCCGGCCGGAAGCCCGCACCAAGCTGATGGTCAGCCCGGCCGACGAGACCGACATCCACCCGCACGACGTGGCGCCGGACGAGCTGGATGTAGCCATCGCCATCGACCGCATGCAGCAGGCGCTCGACATCGAGGTGCGCCGGGTCGAGCATAGCTGGGCGGGCCTGCGCACCTTCACCCCGGACCGCAGCCTGGCCTTTGGGTGGGACGGCACGGACGACGGCTTTTTCTGGTGCGTGGGGCAGGGCGGCTACGGCATCCAGACTTCCCCGGCGGCTGGCAAGCTGGTGGCGGACCTGATCGCCGGGCGCGACCCGGGGCCGGCCGGCGCGATCCTGCCCGCCATCGACCCGCGCCGATTCGCGTCTATCTCGGCGGCGGCAAGCCCAGTTTAGCCCCGGTCGTCTGGATCGCCGCCCAGGTTTCCGGCTGCAGCGGCACGCCGTCGCGGAGCCGGGCGGCACGGGTGCGGCTTTCCGCGTCGCCGGGCACCAGGACCTCGCCCCCGGGTGCGGCGGGGCGGGAGTTCCTCACGTGCTCGGCAAAGCTCCGGGCCGTCTCGGCGAACCCGGCGGCGCCGAAATGCTGCGGGTGAAGGTAGATGGACAGCATGCCGTTGACGATGCCGCCCCGCTTGCCCCCGGGGACCGGCCCGGCAGTCGGGCTGCCGGCGAAGCAGCCGGCCAGGATTTCGCACATAAAGGCGATGCCGGAGCCTTTGTGGTCGCCGAACGCCCGCAGCGCGCCTTCGCCATTGCCGGGGTCGCGCACGATCGTGTTCTCGATGGGGCCGTACAGCGTGCGGGGATCGCTGGACAGCTCGCCGTCCGGGCCGATCAGCGCGCCGGGCGGGATGGGCTTGCCGCCGTTGCTGGCGACCAGAACCTTGCCCTCCGCCACCATGCTGGTCGCGAAGTCCAGCAGCAGCGGCGGCGCATCCGGCTGCGGCACGCCGATGCAGAACGGGTTGGTGCCAAACCGCCGGTCCACGCCGCCGAACGGTGCCACGATCTCGCCCATGCCTACGTTGACGAAGTGGATGGACACCAGCCCGGCCTCCGCCGCACGCTCCGCCCAATCGCCGATGCGGCCAACGTGGCCGGCGTTGCGCAACGTCACCACGGCCAGACCCGCCTCCCGGGCCTTGGCGATGCCGAGGTCCACGACCGCCGGGCCGATGGTCTGGCCGAAGCCGAGGTTGCCATCGACCACCGCATGGGTGGCGCTTTCCGCCACCACCGTCGGCGCCTGGCCGGCACGGACCTTGCCCTCCTGCAGCCATTGCACGTAGCGCGGCACGCGGATGACGCCGTGGCTGTCATGCCCCGCGAGGTTCGCGGACAGCAGGTGGTGGCCGATCCGCCTCGCCTCCTCCGCGCTGCATCCGGCGGCCACGAAGATGCGCGAAACGAAGTCCCGCAGCGTGTCGGCGGCTACCACCGTCGCCGGCAGCGCGTCCATCAGCGCCCCGCCCCGGCAATCGCCTGCGCCGTCGCGCGGTAGAACTGGTTGTCCGTGGGCGTGATCGTCATCTCCGCCATGCAGGTGCGCGGCGGCATCCGTGCGGCGAACACGGCGGCGGCGGCGATGTCCTCCGGCTGGATCATGAGGGCGCGCTCCTCGGCGCTGGGCGGCCTGGGGCGAGTGTCGAGGATCGGGGTCGCGACCTCGCCCGGGTTGATGCATACGCTGCGGATGCCGTGGATGCCTTCTTCCGCGTTGATGGTGGCGGACATGGCGCGGGCGGCGTGCTTGGATGCGGTGTAGCTCGGCCCCGACACCGTGAAGATGCCGGTCCCGGCCACGGAGGCGACGTGGATCAGCAGCCCGCCGCCTTGCGCGCGCATCGCCGGCAGCACCGCGAGCGCGCATTGGAATGGCCCCTTCACGTTCACATCGACGACCGCGCCCATGTCGGCCGGAGACAACTCCGCCCAATGCCGCTTGCGGGCGTTTGTGCCGGCGTTGTTGACCAGGATCTGCACGTCGCCCAAGGCTTCCACGATCTCCAGGTGCACGCGGGTCACCTGATGCGGGTCGGCCACGTCCGCGAGCGCCAGCATCGCCTGGCCGCCCGCCGCCTCGACCGCCATGCGGGTGTCCGCCAGCGTTTCCCGAGAGCGCCCGGTGAGCGCGAGCCGGCACCCGGCCTCGGCAAAGGCCAGCGCCATCGCGCGGCCGATGCCGGTTCCGGCGCCGGTGATCCAAACGACGTGCCCGGTCAGACTCTGCATCATGGCCGCCTACTCCCCTACGTGTGTCCCGACGATGGCTCGGTCGGGCGCATGCCGCCGGTGGCGCCGCGCGGCGGTCCGGCCGGTCATCCCCGGGAGTGTGGCCGCTGCGGGCGCGGTCAGCAAGCCGTGCGGGTCACGCCGTCTGGGGGAGCGCGTCCAGCAGGGCGGCGGCCTTGGCGGCGACGGCGGCAGCGCTGTCGCCGGGCTTGTAGATGGCGGAGCCGATGCCGAACCCGGCCGCGCCCGCTTCCCGCCACGCGCCCATCGTGCCCGCATCCATGCCGCCCACTGGCAGCACCAGCGTGCCCGGCGGCAGCACGGCCCGCAGCGCCTTGAGCATGGCTGGGCTGCCGCCCTCCGCCGGAAACAGCTTCAGCGCGTCCGCGCCGGCGTCGAGCAGGCTGAATGCTTCCGCCGGGGTGAAGAAGCCGGGCATGGCGGCCAGGCCGCGCGCCTTGGCGGCGCGCACCAGGGCCGGGTCGGCGTGCGGCGTCACGATCAGCCGGCCTCCGGCTTCGGCCACGCGGTCCACATCGGCCGGTCGCATCACCGTGCCGGCGCCGATCAGCGCCCGGGCGCCGAGGCGCTGCGCCAAGCGGGCGATGCTGGCGAACGGATCGGGCGAGTTCAGCGGCACCTCGATGATGCGCAGCCCGGCTTCCACCAGCTCGTCGCCGATGGCGTCCGCCTCCTCCGGCCGGATGCCGCGCAGGATGGCAACCAAGGGGCAGGCGGTCAGGAGTCGGGGGATGTCCATTCGGCCTGTTCTCCAATCAGCGCGAGGCCCTGCGCCGCCGCGTCGGCCTCCGCGGGCGTCGCGCTGCCGCCGCAAAGAGTGATCGCCTGGCTATACGCTTCGCACAGCGCGGCGGCGCCGATCAGCAGGACAGGCGTTGCGGGTGCCGCCGCCCGGACCTCATGCCCGATCAGCAGGCCCGAAAGGTAAGAGGCCGCCGCGGCGTCCGGCAACCGGTCGAACAGGCCCAGGGTGCGGACGCCGAACAGGTGGTGCAGCAATCCGCCCGGGTCGGCCGAGCGCAGCACGCCATGGCGGAACGCTTCCGGGTCGGGCGGCGCGTCGGCTTGCATCAAGCGGCCCAGGATGGTGTGGCCGCGCAGCGCCGCGAAGGCTTCCCCGGTCAGGTGGGTGCTGAACCCCTCGACCCGGCCGCCGGCGACCCGCGCCCACTTCGAGTGGCTGCCCGGCAGGCAAACCGTTGTGTCCCCCGAAGCCGTGCCGAGCGTGCCGAGGATCTGCACCTCCTCCCCGCGCATGACCTCGGGCACGCCGGCCGGGTCGGCGGCGGACAGGCCGGGCACCAGCAGCGTTTCCGCCGGGCCGAACGGGACGCGGAGCAGCGCCCGGGCAAGGTCGGCGGTGGCGGCGGGGCAGGGCAGGTAGAGCGCTTCAACCCAGCCCTGGCGGCTGCCGACCATGCCGGACATGAGGATGCGCCGCTCTCCGCCGGCGAGCCAGGGCGCCACGGCGTTTTCCAGCGCCCGCGGGAACCCGCCCGCGGCGACGTTTAGGATGCCGAGCGGCAGCGCCACCCGGTCCAGCACCGCCCGGCCGCGCAGGCGGTAGGCGCGGAAGCTGGTGGTGCCCCAGTCTATTCCAATCATGGCAGCATGGATGGCACGGCAAGCCTTTGGTTGCCAACCGCTGTCCGATCTGTGTCAGCCGGGCTGCTGGCCGCGCCGGCCGGGTTGGGCGTAGGGTGGCGCGAGCACGGAGAACCCGATGGCCTATCAGCCCCCGCCGCATTTGACCCAGCATTGGACCGTGCAGAAGCCGGCCGCGACCGGGCGGCGCGGCATGGTGGTATCACAGTCGCGGGATGCGGCGCTGGCCGGGGTCGCGGTGCTGGATGCCGGCGGCAACGCGGTGGATGCCGCGGTGGCGACGGCGCTGGCGCTGGCGGCGGTTGAACCGTGGAACAGCGGGCTGGGCGGCGTCGGCTTTGCGCTGGTGCACCGTGCCGGGCATGGGCGGGCGGAGACCGTGGACTTCGGCCCGCGCGCCCCGGCGCGGCTCGACCCGGCGTGCTTTAAGCTGACCGGACGCGACAAGGCGGACCTGTTCCCCTGGCCCGAGGTGGAGGGCGACGCCAACATCCACGGCCCGCTCTCCTTTGCCGTGCCGTCCGCCGTCGCGGGCTACGCCCACATGCACGGCCGGTTCGGGACCTTGCCGCTGCGGGAGCTGATGGCGCCGGCGGTTGCACTGGCGCGGCGCGGGCTGCCGCAGGATTGGTTCACCACGCTCAAGGTCGCCAACGCCGCCGCCGTGCTGCGGCTGTATCCCGAAAGCGCGCGCATCTACCTGCCCGGCGGCCTGCCGCCGGTGCCGCCTTATCAGGGCAACCCCGGCGCGTTCCGGCTGGGCCGCCTCCCGGACACGTTGGAACGGCTGGCGCATGCCGGGCTGCGCGACTTCTACGAGGGCGACGTGGCCGCGAGCATCGCTGCCGACGTCGCCGCGGCTGGCGGCGTGCTGGATGCCGACGACCTGCGCCGGTGCGAGGCGGAGGTGCTGCCCTGCCAGGAGGCGCCGTGGCGAGGCCGGACGTTGCAGCTTGCCGGCGGGCTGACCGCCGCGCCGACCTTGGCGCGGGTGCTGGAGGGCATGGCCCCGCCATCAGGCGCCGCGCCGGACGCTGCGTGGTTCGCGGCCCTGGCCCGCGCCACCAAAGCCGCCTATGCCGAGCGCCTGGCCGGCCTCGGCGACGCCGAGCCGAAGGCGGCCGAAAGCTGCACCACCCACCTGACGGTGTGCGACGAGGCGGGCACCACCGTGGCGATGACGACCACCCTGCTGTCGTCCATGGGCAGCCGTGTGGTGCTGCCCGGCTCCGGCGTGCTGATGAACAACGGGATCATGTGGTTCGACCCGCGGCCCGGCCAGGCGAACTCGGTCGGCTCCGGCAAGCGCCCGCTGACCAACATGTGCCCGGTCATCCTGCGCGACGGGGATCGCCCGGTGCTGGCGGCGGGCGCGTCCGGCGGGCGGCGCATCCTCGCGGCCGTGGTGCAGATGCTGGCCTTCGTGGACGGCTTCGGCATGGACCCGGAAACCGCGGCGCTGCACCCGCGCATCGACGTGTCGGACGCGCAAACCGTGCATGCCGACCGGCGGCTGCCGGAGGACATATTGGCGGCGCTGCGGGCGGACGGCCCGGTCGAGGTGATGGAGCATGCGGTCCTGCCGGTCAACTTCGCCTGCCCCAACCTGATCCGGCAGGACCGGGACGGCCTGCGCACCGGGATCAGCGACGCGCTGTCCCCTTGGTCCGCCGCGGTGGCCCAGGCATGAGCGACGACGCCGTGACCGACCCCGCGCTGATGTCGGCGGAGGCGCTGCTCGCCCATTACGCCCGCGGCCAACTCAGCCCGGTGGAGGCGCTGCAGGCGGTGATCGAGCGGGTGGCCCGGCACAACCCGGCGGTGAACGCCTTTGCCGTCATGAACCCCGGTGCCCTGCAAGCTGCCGGCGAAAGCGCGGGGCGTTGGCGGGCCGGCCGGCCTTTGGGGCTGCTCGACGGCGTGCCCTGCACGGTGAAGGACATCATGGACCTCGCGGGCTTCCCGACGCGCCGGGGCAGCCGCACCACCTCGCCCGACCCGGTGCCGGACGACGCGCCCGCCGTGCTGGGGCTGAAGGCGGCCGGCGCGGTGATCCTGGGCAAGACCACGACCACGGAGTTCGGCTGGAAAACGCCGGGCGACTGCCCGCTGCACGGCATCACCCGCAACCCGTTCGATTTGTCATGCACGCCGGGCGGGTCGTCCTCCGGTGCGGCGGCCGCGGCTGCGGCCGGGTTCGGGCCGCTGCACGTGGGCACGGATGCGGGCGGCAGCATCCGCATCCCGGCGGCGTGGTGCGGCGCGGTCGGGTTGAAGCCGACGTTCGGGCGGGTGCCGCAATGGCCGATCGGCGCGTTCGGCGCGGTGGCGGTGGCCGGGCCGATCACCCGGACGGTGCGGGACGCGGCGCTGATGCTGTCCGCGTTGGCACGCTTCGATGCGCGCGATCCCTACAGCCTGCCGGACGATCCCCGGGATTGGCGGGACGGCATCGAGGGGGGCGTGGCGGGGCTGCGCATCTCGGTGCTGCGGCGTCCGGGGTTCGAGGCGCCGGTGGACGCCGAGGGCATCGCCGCCGTGGAGCATGCCGCGGCGGTCCTGGCCGACGCGGGCGCCGCGATCGAGGACGAGGACCCGGGCCTGCCGGACGCCGCCGCCGCATTCGGCCGGGTTTGGGGCGTGGCGTTGGCGGCGCTGGTCGAGGGCCTGCCGCCCGCGAAGCGCAGCCTGCTCGACGCCGGCATGGAGGAGGTCGCGGCGGAGCAGGCCGGGCTGTCCGCCCCGGCGATGCTGCAGATCGAGGCGCTGCGGCTGGAGGCCGCGCACCGGATGGCGCTGTTCCACCGGCGGTTCGACCTGGTGCTGTGCCCCACGGTGCCGGGTCTGCCCATGCTGGCCGACGCGCCCACGATGGAGCCGTCGCAGGCGCTCATGACGCATTGGGCGCCGTGGACCGCGCTGTTCAACCTGACGCGCCAGCCGGCGATCACCGTGCCGCTCGGGCTGGGCGCCGCTGGGCTGCCGCGCAGCGTGCAGTTGGCGGCGCCGCTGTATCGGGACGACCTGGCGCTGCGCGCCGCCCGGGTGCTGGAGCGGGCCGTGCCTTTCCCGGCGGCCCGGCTGGGCTAGGGCCGGGACGCGCGGGCGAGATAGGCGGCGCGCATCGGTTTCAGCAGCGCCAACGCCAGCACGGCCGTGAGCAGGTCGGCGCCGATGGCCAGGCCGAACACCGGGGACCAACTGCCGGTGGCGTCATGCAGCAGCGACGCCATGGGGCCGCCGAAGATCGCGCCGATGCCCTGGGCGATATACAGGCAGCCATAGTTCTTGGTGGCGTGCGTGGCCCCGAACGTGTCGGTCAGCGTCGCGGGGAACAGCGAGAAGATCTCGCCCCAACCGAAGAACACGAGGCCGGACAGCAGCACGAACAGCACTGGGTTGCTGGCCGTCGCGAGCCAGGCAGCCATCGCCAGGCCCTCCAGCCCGAAGGCGAGCGCCATGGTGTTCTCCCGCCCGATGCGGTCGGACACCCAGCCGAAAAACGGCCGGGTCAGGCCGTTGCAGAAGCGATCCACCGTGAGCGCCACCGGCAAGGCGGCGAAGCCCCACACGGTCAGTTTGGCGATGCCGAAGTCCCCGGCGAACGCGCCGATCTGCGATGTCACCATCAGGCCGGAGGTGGACATCATCGACATCATCGCGAACATCAGCCAGAAGACCGGGCTGCGCAGCATGGACGCGGTGTCCGCGTCCGCGGTTCCGCCCGCCAGTCGCATTGGAGCCGCAGCGGCCGGCGGCGCGCGGAGACCGAGGGCTGCCAGCACCCCGACCGCGCCGAAGATCAGGCCGAACTTGAACAGCGTAGCCCCGTAGCCGTCGGCAGCCAGGCTGTCGGCAATGGGGAAGGTGGTCACGATGGCACCCATGCCATACCCGGCCGCGACCACGCCGGCCGCGAACCCGCGCCGGTCCGGGAACCAGCCCACCATCTGCCCGACCACGCCGATGTAAACGATCCCGGTGCCCAGGCCGCCCAGCAACCCGTATGTCAGGTAAAGCCCGGCCAAGGACGTGGCGGAGGCCGCAAGGACCCAGCTCAGCCCGGTCAGCCCCGCACCGAACGCGATCAGCCAACGCGGGCCGAACCGTTCAACCAGCCAACCCTGGAACGGGCTGAAAAAGGTTTGCAGGACGATGAGGATGCTGAACGTGACCTGCACGCCGGCAGCCGTGGCGCCCAGCGCGGCGCCGAGCGGCTTGGCGAACAACGTCCAAACGTATTGCGGGCTGGAAATCGCCATCATGCACAGGAGGCCCAGGCCCAACTGTACCCACCGGGCGCTGGCGACAGGCACGGCGGCGGGTGGTCGAAGCGTTGCGCTCATGGTGGTTCCCGAGACGGTTCGCCCCAGGACACGCAAAACCGGTGCCAGGATGTGGATTGGGTAAAAGAAGTGGGGCTGCGCCCGCCGCAATTCCCGTGTGCTATTCCGCAGGCGCGGCTGCCGGCTACTCCGCAGCCGTGGCCGTGGCGGTCAGGCGCTTCGCCGTGCTGCAGATGTTGGCCAGCGTGTAGGGCTTGCTGATGAACACGTCCCGCCCGGAGCCGTCCGTTTCCTCGTCCGGCCCGCCCGTCATGAAGATGATAGGCAGGTTGGGCAGATTCTCCCGGGCCTTCAACGCCAGGGCATGGCCGTTGATCGTCCCCGGCAGTTGGATGTCGGTCAGCAACAGGCTGATTTCCTGAAAGTCCTGCAGGATCGGCAACGCGGCGTCACCCGTTTCGGCTTCAAGCACCTGAAAACCCTCGTCGCTGAGCGCCTCAACCAGGGTCAGGCGAACAAGGAATTCGTCCTCGACGACAAGGACCTTCGATAGCTTGCCACCTGCATCCGACATTCCAGCAACCTTGCGAATCAACGGCCTGTTAACAAGTTGATGGCACCTTTCTCACGATCAAGCGGCCGTGACCAAAAATCAACGTGAAGCGTAGATCGAAACAAGTTTGATGACGTTTCAATTGCTGCTATGGCCACTTACTCCAGCGCGATCGGCAGCACAGCCCGGCGCGGAAGTTGCACCCGAACGGTGCTGGCCATGGTAGCCTGCGCCCACGCCGGCACCAGGTGACGTCGGCATGGAGTTTTCAATGCGGCTGCTTTTGGCATTCATTCTGCCCCTGGCGCTCTCGGCGCCGATGGCCGGCTCGGCGTGCGCCGGTGGTGTCGCCATCGTGCTGAATTCCGGCGATGCGACCCTGAGCGTCCTCGACATGGCCCACGAAACCGAGTTGCGCCGGGTGCCCGTGCTGCGGGAGCCGCACCATGTCGCGCTCAGCCCGGACGGGTCCGAACTGCTGGTGGGCGACGCGGGCGCGAACGAGATGCTGTTCCTTGATCCGCACACCGGAGACATCCGCCGCCGCGTGCCGATGGCCGACCCCTACCACCTGGCATTCAGCCCGAACGGCAAGTGGCTGACCGTGACGGGCTTGGCGCGCAACCAGGTCGATGTTTACGACGCCGCCACCATGGCACTGGCCAAGCGGTTCCCGCTCAGCTCGATGCCGAGCCATGTGACCTACGCGCCGGACAGCAGCATGGCCTACGTGACCTTGCAGGGCACCAACCGGCTGGCCGCCATCGACATCCGGCACCAGGCGGTGAGCTGGACCGCCGAGGTCGGGGCGACGCCGGCCGGGGTGATCTGGCTGAACGGCAAGCTGCTGGTGGCCAACATGGGATCGGACCACTTTGCCGTGGTGGACCCCGTCGATGGCCGGGTCGAGCAACGCATCCACACGGGCCGCGGCGCGCACCAGTTGTTCCTGTCGCCCGATCACAGGACGCTGTGGGTCAACAACCGGGTGGACGGCACGACGGTGGCGCTGGACGCGGCGACGCTTGCCATCATCCACAGCTACCGGGTGCCGGGCGGGCCGGACTGCATCGACTTCGCGGCCGACGGCAAGCTGTGGATCACCCAGCGGTTCATCCAGAAGGTCGGCGTGCTTGACCCGGCGACCGGCGCCTTGCAAACCATCCCCGTCGGGCGCTCACCGCACGGCATTTTCCTCACGGCGGCGCAATGACGGACCCGTTCAGCCTGGCGGCAGGCTGGCTGCATGAGACTATGCTGTTGCCGGCGCTCTATGCCGTGGGCGGGATGGAGTGGGAGGAGGTCGCCTTCGGCTGGGCGCTGTTCGCCTGCTACGGCGCGGCGCAGGTCGCGGTGACGTTCGCCGTCTGCCTGCCGCTGGAGCGTTGGCGCCCGGTGGAACGGTGGCCGGACCAGAAGGCCGTCTGGGTGGACGTGCTCTATACCCTGCTGTCCCGCGTGGGCGTGCTGCCGCTGGTGACGTTCGTGCTGTTCTACCAGCTCCAGGTGACGCTAAACGGATGGCTGTCCGATCACGGCTGGGTGCCGCCGACGCTGGAGCGGCTGTTCCCGGGGCTGCTGGGCCACCACCTGCTGACCTTCTTCCTGTATGCCGCCATCCTGGATTTTTCCGAGTATTGGCGGCACCGGCTGTCCCACCGGTTCGGCTGGTGGTGGGCGCTGCACTCGCTGCACCATGCGCAGCGGCAGATGACGTTCTGGTCCGATGACCGGAACCACCTGCTGGACGACCTGATCGGCTTTGCCTGGTTCACTGCCGTAGCGCTGCTGATCGGCATTCCGCCCATGCAGTTCCCGCTCCTGGTGCTGCTGCTGCGGTTCCTGGAAAGCCTGTCGCACGCCAATGCCCGGCTGTCCTTCGGCTGGCTCGGGGAACGGCTGCTGGTGTCGCCCCGGTTCCACCGGTCGCACCACGGCGTGCTGGCGGCGGGGCAGCGCAGCGCCAACTACGGCGCGATCCTGCCGTGGTGGGACATGCTGTTCGGCACGGCCGATTTCGACCGCGCCTATGTCCGCACCGGGGACCCCTCGGCTGAGGAAGCGTTGGCGACCGGGAGCTACGTCCAGCAGCAATGGGCGGGGCTGCGCCGCATGGCGCGGATCGCCGGCTGGACCGGTCCCCGCCGGGCCGAGGGCTTCAAGCGGGGACATTGAGCAGCTGCGGCTAAGTCTTGACGGCCGCGACCGATTTGCGGATTACCTCTTCCGCCGCGTCCTTCCCGGCCCAGCCCCTCACCTTGACCCACTTGCCCGGCTCCAGGTCCTTGTAGCGCGTGAAGAAGTGCTCGATGGCCGCGCGGGTGATGGCCGGCAGGTCCTCGACTGCGTGGACATCCTTGAACTGCGTGTGGATCTTGTCGTGCGGGACGCAGATGATCTTCTCGTCCTGTCCGCTCTCGTCCTCCATCTGCAGCATGCCGATGGGGCGGCAGCGGATCACGGCGCCGGGCACCACGGGGGCGGGGGCGAGCACGAGGGCATCGGCCGGATCGCCGTCGTCGGCGAGGGTGCCGGGGATGAAGCCGTAAGCCGCCGGGTAGGCCATGGGCGTGAACAGGAAACGGTCCACGAACACGGCGCCGCTGTCCTTATCGACCTCGTACTTGACCTGGCTGCCTTGCGGGATCTCGATCACTACGTTGATGTCGTGCGGCGCGTCCTTGCCGGTCGGGATTTTGGAGACGTCCATGGCGCGGTTCCATTGTTGGTTCGGGGCGGCGGGACCATAGCCGCGCGGGTGGGGCTTGCCAACGCGATGCTGGGGCCGCCTTGAGGGCCGAAGCAATGACGTGGTAAACAACGCAGGGGCGCCTGTAGCTCAGTTGGTTAGAGCGGGCCGCTCATAACGGCTTGGTCGCAGGTTCGAGTCCTGCCGGGCGCACCCGCTTGTCCCCTGATCCCAGCCCCCCTAAACACGCCGAGACACACGCCTGCAGGAGCCTGCGCCATGGCCAGCTATCAATACGTTTATGTCATGAAGGACGTGACCAAGAACTTCCCTGGCGGGCGAGAGGTGTTCAAGGGCATCACCCTGTCGTTCCTGCCCGGCGTGAAGATCGGCATCCTCGGCGTGAACGGCGCCGGCAAATCGACGCTGCTGAGGATCATGGCGGGCATCGAGACCGAGTACGGCGGCGAGGCCTGGGCGGCGGAAGGCGTGCGCGTCGGCTATCTGGAACAGGAGCCGAAGCTCGACGAAAGCAAGACGGTGGCAGAGAACGTGCTCCTGGCGTTCGGCCCGCTGACCGCGGCGCTGGCGCGGTTCAACGCGATCTCCGAAGAGTTCGCGGAGCCGATGGACGACGACAAGATGACCGCGCTCCTGGCCGAGCAGGCGGAGCTGCAGGAGAAGATCGACGCGGAAGAAGGCTGGGACCTCGACCGCCGGGTGGAGATCGCGCTCGATGCGCTGCGCTGCCCGCCGCCGGACGCCAACGTGACGCGGCTTTCCGGGGGCGAGCGGCGCCGGGTGGCGCTGTGCCGGCTGTTGCTGGAAAAGCCGGACCTCTTGCTGCTGGACGAGCCGACCAACCATCTGGACGCGGAAAGCGTCGCCTGGCTGGAGCGCACCCTGCGCGAGTTCGCCGGCACGGTGATGATCGTTACCCACGACCGCTACTTCCTGGACAACGTGACGAACTGGATTCTGGAAATCGAGCGCGGGCGCGGCTACCCGTTCGAGGGTAACTACTCCTCCTGGCTGGCGCAGAAGCTGAAGCGGCTGCAGCAGGAGGAGAAGGAGGAAAGCGCCCGGCAGCGCGCGCTCGCCGCCGAGGAGGAGTGGATTCAGAGCAGCCCGCGCGCCCGGCAAACCAAGAGCCGTGCCCGCATCGCTAAATACGAGGAGATGCAGCAGAAGTCGCTGGAAATGCAGACCGGGGTGGCGGACATCGTGATCCCGCCGGGTCCCCGGCTGGGCGGCCTGGTGATCGAGGCCGACAAGGTGCGCAAGGCCTATGGCAACCGGCTGCTGATCGAAGACCTGGACTTCAAGCTGCCGCCCGGCGGCATCGTCGGCGTGATCGGCCCAAACGGCGCCGGCAAGACGACGCTGTTCCGCATGATCACCGGGGAGGAGCACCCGGATTCCGGGGCGCTCAAGGTGGGCGACACCGTGAAGCTCGGCTACGTCGATCAGTCGCGCGACAGCCTGGACGCCTCGAAATCGGTGTGGGAAGAGATCAGCGGCGGCACCGACGTGATCTATCTGGGCAAGCGCGCCGTGCCGTCCCGCGCCTACGTGGGCGCGTTCAACTTCAAAGGGTCGGACCAGCAGAAAAAGGTCGGCATCCTGTCAGGCGGCGAGCGCAACCGGGTGCACCTGGCGAAGATGCTGAAGTCCGAGAGCAACGTCATCCTGTTGGACGAGCCGACCAACGACCTGGACGTGGACACGCTGCGCGCGCTGGAGGAGGCGCTGGCCGAGTACGCCGGCTGCGCCGTGATCATCAGCCACGACCGTTGGTTCCTGGACCGGCTGGCGACGCACATCCTGGCCTTCGAAGGCGACAGCCACGTGGAATGGTTCGAGGGCAACTTCCAGGCCTACGAGGCGGACAAGCGACGACGGCTCGGCGCCGAGGCGACCGAGCCGCACCGGATCAAGTACCGGCCGCTCGCCCGCTAACTCGCGCCCGGCGGCGGCGCTGTGAACCCGGCCTGGGTGATCCGGACCGGGCGGATGGTGCTATCGCCCGTGGGCTGGCAGGACCTGCCGGACCTGCAGGCGTTGAAGGGCAACCCCCTGGTGTTCGCGCACATGCTCGGCGGCGTGCGGTCGCCGGGCCAGGTCGCGGAAGACTTGGCGCAAGACATCGCGTTTTGGCCGGCGCACGGGGTTGGCATGTGGCTGGCGCGGGAGGCATCGGGGCAGGCCGCCCTGGGCTTGACCGGCGTGCATGAGCGCCCGGACGGCCGCGGCATGGGGCTGCGCTTCGCTTTCCGGCCAGAGATGCGGGGGCGCGGTCTGGCGCGGGAAGCCGCCGGGGCGGCGCTGCGCTTCGCCCATGACCAGGCCGGGCTGCGCCGGGTGGTGGCGGTGGCGCGGGACAACAACTTCTCGTCCCGCGTGCTGCTCGGCGCCATTGGGATGCGACCGTGCGACGCCTTTGAGCGCGACGGCCAACCCATGCTGGTGTTTGAAAGCGTGGCTACGCAGCCGCCTGCTGGCGCATGGCGTTGATCAGGGCGCCCACATCGTTGTTGTTGCGGGAGATGAAGGCTGCGTAGTCGCTGCGCTGGGTCACGCGCAGGCTGATGCCTTCCGCGATCACGTCGATGATCTTGGGCCGGCCCGTCGCGTTGCTGACCACCCATTGCACGTTGTTCGGCTGCTGGTTCGGACGGCGGATCACCGTGCCGACCAGGCTGTTGCCTTCCTGCTGGGTCGTGGTGGTCGGGTTGAAGGTGACGCCTTGGAACTGGCCGAGCCTGCTGCCGATGTTGTTCAGCAGCACGGCATGGAAAAGCTGGGAGAACTGCTGCTGCTGCTGCGTCGTCGCGGTGCGCCAGTAGCGGCCGAGGCAGAAGCGGGCGATGCCCTCCACATCCACGGCTTCCTCGATAAGCGGGCCGAGCCGGCGCTTCTTCTCCTCGTAGGAGCCGGGTCCATTCACGATGTTGACCAGGGCGTTGCCGAGCTGCACCACGAAGCCGGTGGCGTCGCCCGCCGGCTGCGCCCAGGCGCTCGCCCAGGGCCGGGTGGCGAAAGCCGCCGTGGCGGCGACGGAATAGGTCAGGAGGTCGCGGCGTGTCAGCATGGCTCTGCTTTCAATGATCGTGTGGCGGTTCTACGGCATACGGTCTATGGTCCCATAGACAGTTTTGCGGAACGTGCGGTGCCGCATGGCGTTGCGTGACACCCGCTTTTTACTAAGTTGGCATGGACAGTGCGCCGCACCAGCATAGCCGGGATTGCAACATGAACCAGATCACCGCCCATCCCCCCGAGGCCGAGGCGCCCGCGACGCTGGAGCGTTGGCTGACCGGTCCCCGTTTCGCCGGGTTGCCGGCCCGCTCCGCGTCCTTGCCGGCGCCGGCGCTGTCCTTCGAATTTTTTCCGCCGAAGAACGACGCGTTGGAAGCGCAGCTTTGGACCTGCATCCGCCGGCTGGAGCGGCTGGCGCCGCGCTTCGTGTCCGTCACCTACGGCGCGGGCGGCTCGACCCAGGCCCGCACCCACGCGACGGTCAGCCGGATCGTGAAGGAAACCGAGCTGACGCCCGCCGCGCACCTCACCTGCGTTGGCGCGTCGTGCGGGGAGGTCGATGAGGTGGCCCGGCAATACTGGGACGCCGGCGTGCGCCATATTGTGGCGTTGCGCGGCGACGCGCCGCCGGGCCAGGACTACGCGCCGCATTCGGAAGGCTATGCCTATGCCGCCGATCTGGTGGCCGGGCTGCGCCGGGTGGCGGATTTCGAGGTGTCCGTCGCGGCCTATCCTGAAACGCACCCAACGGCGCTCAACGCCGACCACGACCTGGACAATCTGAAGCGCAAGCTCGACGCCGGGGCGACTCGGGCGATCACGCAGTACTTCTTCGACGGCACGATCTTCCTGCGCTTCCTGGACCGGGCGCTGGCGGCCGGGATCACCGCGCCGATCGTTCCCGGCATCATGCCGGTGTCCAACTATGCCCAGGCGGCGAAGTTCAGCGCCATGTGCGGCACCAGCGTGCCGGACTGGCTTGGCACCATGTTCGAGGGCACGGAGGACGACCCGGAAACCCGGCGCATGATCGCCGCCATCGTCGCGGCGGAGCAGGTGCGCCTGCTGCAGGCGAACGGGGTGGACGAGTTCCATTTCTACACGCTGAACCGTGCGGACCTCACGTACGCCATCGCCCACCTGCTGGGCGTCCGGGCCAAGCCGGCCGACGCAGCGGCTTGAAAGGCGGGTGCTGCCGCGCGTCCTGAGCGGGGCGGCGGCGGGCTGGCCGGGTTGGCGTCGTTTGCCATCCGTTCTATAGCCGAGTGATGCCCGCTAGGACGCCCGCCCGCAGAACTCCCGCACCATGACCGAGTACCTAGCCCGGCTGAACCCCGAGCAGCGCCAAGCGGTCGAGGCGGTGGATGGTCCCGTCCTGGTGCTGGCCGGCGCCGGCACGGGCAAGACCCGCGTGCTGACCACCCGGTTCGCCCACATCCTACTGACCGGCCGGGCGGCGCCGGGCCAGGTGCTGGCGGTGACGTTCACCAACAAGGCCGCCAGGGAAATGCGGGAGCGCGTCGGCGCGATCCTGGGCCGCCCGGCAGAAGGGTTGTGGCTCGGCACCTTCCACGCGTTGTGCGCCCGGATGCTGCGGCGTCATGCGGAGTTGGTGGGGCTGACCTCCGGCTTCACCATCTTGGATTCCGACGACCAGTTGCGCCTGCTGAAGCAGGTGATGGAGGCGGCGCGAATCGACTCCAAGCGTTGGGCACCCCCGGCGCTGATGGGCATGATCCAGCGCTGGAAGGACCGTGGCCTGACGCCCGACCGCGTGACGGCGGCGGAGGAAGGGGATTTCGCGGGCGGCCAGTCCCGCAGCCTGTATGCGGCGTACCAGGCGCGGCTCAAGCAACTCAACACCGCCGATTTCGGCGACCTGTTGCTGCACATGACGGAAATCCTGCGCAGCCATCCGGAGATCCTAGCGCAGTATCACCAAAGGTTCCGCTACATCCTGGTAGACGAGTATCAGGACACCAACCTGGTGCAATACTTGTGGCTGCGTTTGCTGGCGCAATCGCACAAGAACATTTGTTGCGTGGGCGATGACGATCAGTGCCTGGCAAGCGGAACGCCCATCATGCTGCCCGACCACAGCCAGCAGGCCATCGAAACCATCAAGCAAGGCGACCACGTCCTCGCCTGCTACGGAAGCGGTGAGTTTCGCCCGGCGCGCGTCACGAACACGCTTACCCGGCGCAGCAATCAGGCGCTCGTCCGTATCCGGCTTGCGGACGGGCGCGAGTTGGTCAGCACGCCAGGCCATGTCCACTTCGCCGACGTGATCCGGGGAGAAAGCCCGCAACGGTTCTATACCTACCTCATGCGGCGCGGGGACCGATATCGCATTGGCACATCCCAAATCTACACGCAGGGGCACGCCAAGCCGATGATCGGCTACAAGCAGCGTTGCCTGCAAGAGCACGCCGATGCCGTGTGGCTCATCGACGCCTTTGCCTCAGAGGTTGAGGCGCGGGAGTGCGAACACGTTCTCAGCCTTCGCTACGGCGTGACGACGCTGCCCTTCATGGCACGCCCGACCGGCCGCATGACGGGCCTGGTTGGCGACCAATCGCGGCTTGACCGCATACACGCCAGCTTGACAGGCGGTGACGGCGCGGCCCGGCTCATGCACGATCATGGCCTCGACGCGGATCAGCCCCATCATGTGCCGCAAACTGCCCGGGGACGGCGGCGCAACCTGACCCTCACTTTGTTCGCGGATCGGCGAGGCCGCACGCCGATGCACCGCATCGCTGTCAGCGGCAACGACGCGGACGGGTTGGAGGCCGTGCGGGCCGCCGGGCTGAACGCGCGGCCTTACGCACGCAATCCACAGAACTGGCGGTTTGAGTCGATCTTCAAGGATGTGGCCCAGGTTGATGCCGTCCGGGTGCGGCTCGAACCGTTCATGCCGCACACGATCCTGCGCAAAGCGAATTTGCTCGGCAAACCGCTTACGCTCCGCCCGGCGTCGCAGGTCCGACCCGGCATGATGCTGGCCGGCGTGGACGGGCGGCATCACGCGGTCGTCTCCGTCGAGACCATACCCGACGCGATCACCGTCCATGACCTCGACGTCGAGGGCGTCCACAACTTCGTCGCCAACGGCATCGTCACGCATAACTCGATCTACTCGTGGCGTGGTGCCGAGGTTGAAAACATCCTGCGCTTCGAGAAGGACTTCCCCGGCGCGCAGATCGTCAAGCTGGAGCGCAACTACCGCTCCACCGCGCCGATCCTCGCCGCCGCCGCCGGGCTGATCGCCAACAACGAGGGACGGTTGGGCAAGACGTTGCGGTCCGGCCGCAACGACGCCCACGGCGAGAAGGTCAGCGTCGTCAGTCTGTGGGATTCGGACGAGGAAGCCCGCATGGTCGGCGACCGGATTGAGGCGCTGCGCCGCGAGGGCCACGCGCTGGCGGAGGTGGCGATCCTAGTCCGCACCGGCGCGCAGACCCGCGCCTTTGAGGAGCGGATGATCACGCTCGGCCTGCCATACCGCGTGGTGGGCGGCCTACGGTTCTACGAGCGTGCTGAAATCCGCGACGCCATTGCCTACATGCGCGTGTTGCACCAGCCGTCCGACGACCTGGCGTTCGAGCGCATCGTCAACGTGCCTCGGCGCGGCGTGGGGGACGTTGCGTTGCGCGCCATGTACGGGGAAGCCCGCGCGCAGCAGATCCCGCTCGCTCTGGCCGGCGAGCGCCTGATGCAGTCGGGCGGGCTGAAAGGCCGGGTTGGGGCGGCACTGAAAGAGTTGTTCCAGGCCTTTGCCCGCTGGCGCGAGGAATTGCCGCGCGACGGCCATGTGCTGACGCTTGCAAAAATGCTGGACGAGAGTGGCTACACCGAGATGTGGAAGCAGGACAAGTCGCCGGATGCGCCGGGGCGGCTGGAGAACCTGAAGGAGCTGGTGCGGGCGCTCGCCGACTTTGAAACGCTGGCCGGGTTCCTGGATCATGTTTCTCTGGTGATGGAAAACGAGCAGAACGCCGAAGGCGACCGCGCCAGCATGATGACGCTGCACGGCGCAAAGGGATTGGAGTTCGACACCGTGTTCCTGCCGGGCTGGGAGGAGGGCCTGTTCCCGAGCCAGCGCACCCTGGACGAGGGCGGGCTGAAGGGGCTGGAAGAGGAACGGCGCCTGGCCTATGTCGGCCTGACCCGCGCCCGCAAGCTCGCCGTGGTAAGCTACGCCGCGAACCGGCGCTTGTACGCCAACTGGCAGAGCAGCATCCCGAGCCGCTTCGTGGACGAGTTGCCGGACGCGCATGTGGAGCGCGCAGGCTCGGCGGCGATGCAGCGAGAAACCCGGCTGATGTCCGCCCCCAGCGTGTTCGCCGGCGGCCCGCTTACCGCCCGGCGGCCTGCGGCGTCGCGCGTCGTCGAGGCTTGGGAGCAGCCGGCGCGGCCGGCCCGGCAGGACGCCATCGCGGTGGGCAGCCGGGTGTTTCATCAGAAGTTCGGATACGGCCAGGTGCTGGCCGTGGATGACGACCGGCTCGACATCGCGTTCGAGAAGGCCGGGCAGAAACGCCTCCTGGACCGCTTCGTGGAAAAGGCATGAGGCGGCACGCCGCGCCTTTGGAAACCCTGGCCGTCGAGGTGCCGGACGCGGCGGTGGAAGCATACGAGGCCGCGCTCGGCACGGTCTGTGCGACGGTGGGCTTTTTCTTTGCCGACGAGGCGCACGGCATTTGGCGGGTGGAGGGCGTGCACGACGCCGGCGCGGACGAGGCCCGGCTGCAGGACGCGCTGGCCCTCGCGGCTTTGGTCAGCGGCGTCCCCGCCACGCTGCGCCGGGACGCGACGGAGGCGGAGGGCTGGCTGGCCCGCACCCGGGAGGCTTTCCCGGAACAACGCGTGGGCCGGCGGTTCGCGGTGCGCGGCACGCATGAGGGCAGCCGGGCGACACCGGGCCGGCTGACGCTGACGCTGGACGCTGGGCTGGCGTTCGGGTCGGGGGAGCATGGTTCAACGCGCGGTTGCCTGCGCGCGCTGGAAATCGTCGCCCGGCGCCGGCCGCGGCGGGTGCTCGACCTGGGAACCGGGTCCGGCATCCTGGCCATGGCGGCGGCAAAGCTGCTGCGGCGGCCCGTGCTGGCAACAGATATTGAGCCGTGGTCGGTCAGGGTGGCGGGGCAGAACGCGGCGGCGAACGGCGTGGCGCGGCTGGTGCGGCCCGTGCTGGGCAACGGCTGGCATTCGCGGGCCGTCCAAGCGAGCGCGCCTTATGATCTAGTGTTCGCAAACATCCTGGCCCGGCCACTTTGCCGAATGGCGCGGGACCTGGCGCTCGGCTTGGCGCCCGACGGCACGGCGATCCTGGCGGGGCTGCTGGCGAGCCAGGCGCGCATAGTGCTGGCGGCGCACCGCCGTCAGGGCCTCCGGCTGGAGACGACCTGGCAGGAAGGCAACTGGGCAACGCTGGTTGTGCGAAAGGCAAGGCGGGCGGGCTGAGCCAGCCCGCCCGATCGCGTCACGCGGCGGCGCGGCCGAAGCCGCCCGTCGCCGGCTTGCGCTTGCGCGCTTCGGCGAACTGCGGATCGAACACGCGGCTCAGTTCGCTGCGGTTCAGGCCGATATCGGCCAACTCGCGGTCACTCAGCGAGGACAACTCGTCCAGCACCGCGCGGCGGCGCGGGATGGCGAGCAGGCCGGAGGCAAAGCTGCCGATACGCTGGGCCAGGCTGCGGGGCGCCGGACGGGCATCGGTGATCGTGCCGTCCGTGCCCTCGACGACCGGACTCCGGTACGTCAGACTGTCGGACATCAGGAGCGCAATCTGCTCCTTGGCAAGCGGGGCGTTCATTTCACTATCCTCAATACTCACGTGCGCCACGATCCGAGCCGGCACGTTTAGTGCGTTGCTCCCGTGGCACACACTGAATATGCGCTCGCCATGCTGCGATGCAGCGTGCATTGTTACGCTGCCTGTTATGCGCAAAGCGCAGTCGAAACGCCCGAGCTATGACAAAACATAAAGGTAGCGTGATCATGCAACCGGCGGAGCGGTTGGCCCTTCTGCGGCAGGCCATGGCGGCGCAGGGTTTGGGCGGTTTCATCGTTCCGCGCGCCGACGAGCATTTGGGCGAGTACGTCCCGCCCGCGGCGGAGAGGCTTGCCTGGCTTACGGGCTTCACCGGCAGCGCCGGGTTGGCCATCGTGCTGGCGGATCGGGCGGCCGTGTTCACGGATGGGCGCTACACGCTGCAGCTTGCGGCCCAGGTGGACGCGGCGCTCTACGAGGCGTGCCACATCATCGAGCAGCCGCCGCCGGCTTGGCTCAAGGAGCATGCCGCGCCCGGCGCCCTGATCGGCTACGACCCCTGGTTGATAAGCCAGGATGGGCTGAAACGCTTTTCCGATGCCGGGCTGGAGATGGTGCAGGCCGAGCCGAACCCGGTCGATCTCGCCTGGACCGGGCGCCCCGCCGCTCCCTCGGCGCCGGCGGTGCCGCACCCGCTGGCCTATGCCGGCCGGTTCTCGGCCGAGAAGCGGTCGGATGTGGCGGCGGCCCTGCGGGCGGAGAACCAGGATGTCGCCGTCATCACCGACCCGGCCTCGATCGCCTGGCTGCTGAACCTGCGCGGCGCCGATGTCGATTACACGCCGTTTGCCTTGGGCTTCGTGCTGCTGCGCGCGAACGGCACGGCGACCCTGTTCATGGAACCGGAGAAGCTGCCGCCCGAAACGCTGGACTGGCTGGGACCGGACGTGACGACCACCGGACGCGACATGCTTCCGGGGGCGCTTGCGCAACTGTCGGGGCAGCGGGTGCGGGTGGACGCCGCCGGGTCGCCCGTGTGGTTCGCCCAAACGCTGGCAAAGGCGGGCGCCACCGTTCTCGATGGGGGCGATCCCTGCCAACTGCCTAAAGCCTGCAAGAACCGCACGGAGCAGGCCGGCGCGCGGGCGGCACATGTACGGGACGGGGCGGCGGTCTGCCGCTTCCTGCATTGGCTGGACGGCGCTGACCGCGCATCGCTGACCGAGGTGACGGCTGCCCAACGGCTGCTCAGGTTCCGGCAGGCGGCGTCGGAGTTCCGGGGTGAGAGCTTCCCCGCGATCTCCGGCGCCGGGGAGCACGGCGCGGTGATCCACTACCGCGTGACGGCCGAGACGGACCGGCCGATCCGCGCCAACGAGGCCTATCTGATCGACAGCGGCGCGCAGTACCCGGACGGGACCACTGACATCACCCGCACGGTCTGGACCGGGCCGGACGCGCCGCCGGACGAGCTGCGCGACCGGTTCACCCGCGTGCTGAAAGGCCATATCGCGCTGGCGACGACGCTATTTCCTCAAGGCGTGGCCGGCCCGCATTTGGATGCCTTTGCCCGGCGCGCCTTATGGCAAGCCGGGCTGGATTACGACCACGGCACCGGCCACGGCGTGGGCAGCTACCTGTCGGTGCACGAGGGTCCCGCAAGCCTGTCGCGCGCCGGGCGCATGGTGCCCTTAGCACCGGGCATGATCCTGTCGGACGAGCCGGGCTATTATCTGCCTGGCGCCTACGGCATCCGGTTGGAGAACCTGCTGATGGTGCGTACGGCGGACCGTCCCGCGGCCAAGAAGCCGTTCCTGGAGTTCGAGACCCTGACCTTAGCCCCGTTCGACCGCCGGCTGATCGACCCGGCGCTGCTGACGGCCGAGGAGCGGCGCTGGATCGACGGGTACCACGCGCGGGTGCTGGCAGAGGTCGCGCCGGCTTTGGATGAGCCGGCGCGGGACTGGCTGGTGGCGGCCTGCGCGCCGCTTCGTTAGAACCCTGCCATCTCCCGCCACTCGGCTTCCGTCACCGTTGCCACGCTCAGTTCCGCCGCCTTCTTCGCCTTCGATCCCGCATCGGCGCCGAGGATCAGCAGGTCCGTCCGCTTGGACACGCTGTCGGTGACGCGGGCGCCCAGCGCTTCCGCCCGTGCCTTGGCTTCCGGGCGACTCATGGTTTCGAGGGTGCCGGTGAATACCAGGTTCTTGCCGGACAGTGTGCCGTCCGCCGCTGCAACGGATTTGGCGTCCTCGATGGTGAGCAGCGCCGCCAAGTCGTCGAGCGCCGCCAAGTTGCGCGGCTCGACAAAGAACGCCGCCAACTCGTCCGCCAAAGCCTTGCCAACCCCCAGGATGCTGCCGAGGGCCGAGCGCTCGTCGCTGCCAACCGTGGTCGCCGCAAGCATCTGCGCGCGCCAGGCGGCGTAGCTGGCGTAGTGCCGGGCCAGCAGCTTGGCATTGGTGTCGCCGACCCGGCGGATGCCAAGGGCATAGATGAAGCGGTCGAGCGGCACCGTGCGGCGGCTCTCGATCGCCTTCATGAGGTTGCTGACGGATTTCTCCTTCCAGCCCTCGCGGGTCAGCAATTCCGCGCGGTGCCGTTCCAGCCTGAAGATGTCGGCCGGGCCGTGCAGCCAACCGAGACCGTGGAACTCCTGGATGGACTTCTCGCCCAACCCCTCGATGTCGAAGGCGCCGCGGGAAGCAAAGTGGATCAGCCGCTCGACGGTTTGCGCCGGGCAGATCAGGCCGCCGGTGCAGCGGCGCACCACCTCGCCCGCGGCACGCACCGCCAGGCTACAGCAGGCGGGGCAGGTCTCCGGCGGCACGAAGGGTGCGGCGCCGTCCGGGCGGCGGTCGGGCATGACCTGCACGATCTGCGGAATCACGTCCCCGGCGCGCTGCAGCAGCACGGTGTCGCCGACGCGCACGTCCTTGCGGGCGATCTCGTCCTCGTTGTGCAGGGTGGCGCGGGTGACAAGCACGCCGCCGACGTTGACGGGCGCCAGCCACGCCACGGGGGTCAGCGCCCCGGTTCGGCCGACCTGGATGCGGATGTCCTCCAGGATCGTGACCGCCTGCTCCGCGGGGAACTTCCAGGCAATCGCCCAACGCGGCGCGCGGCCGACGAAGCCGAGGCGGCGCTGCAAGGCGAGGTCATCGAGCTTGTAAACCACGCCGTCGATATCGTAGCCCAGGCCGGCGCGGGCCAGGGCGGTTTCCGCTTGGAACGCCTCGGCCTCGGCTTCCCCGGCCAGCAGGCAGGACAGCGGGTTGACCTCGAACCCCCAGGCGCGAAGCTGCTCCAGGTAGGCGGAGTGAGTGCCGGGAACGCTCCCCTGCACGTCGCCCAGGGCATAGGCGAACAAGGACAACGGCCGGGTCGCGGTGATGGCCGGGTCAAGCTGGCGGAGCGACCCGGCGGCGGCGTTGCGCGGGTTGGCAAACACCTTCTGCCCCGCCGCCGCCTGCGCCGCGTTGAGCGCCAGGAAGTCGGCCTTGGTCATGAACACCTCGCCGCGGATCTCGATCAGGGCGGGGCAGGGGCCAGGCAGGCAGTCGGGCACGGTCCGCATGGTGCGGAGGTTGGCGGTCACGTCCTCCCCTTCCGTGCCGTCGCCGCGGGTGGCGCCGCGCGCCAAGGCGCCGTTCTCATACAGCAGGTTGATGGACAGGCCATCGATCTTCGGCTCGGCGACGAAGGAAAGCCCGGCGTCCTCCGGCACATGCAGGAAGCGGCGGATGCGGGCGCAGAACTCGGTGAAGTCCGCGGTGTCGAAGGCGTTGTCGAGGGACAGCATCGGCACGCGGTGGCGCACCTTGGCGAAGCCGGCCGCCGGCGTTGCACCCACCCGGCGGCTCGGGCTGTCGGGACGGATCAGATGCGGGAATTCGGCCTCGATGGCCGCGTTGCGCTGCCGCAGCGCGTCATACTCCGCATCGCTGACCAGCGGCGCGTCCTGCTCGTGGTAGGCTTGGTCGTGCCGGGCGATCGCCGCGGCGAGGGCCGCAAGCGCCTCCGCCGCCTCCATCTCCGTCATGCGCCCGCCCTCACGCAGCGGTGCCGAGCAGGCTGTCGGCGGCGGCACGGGCAGCTTCCGTCACCCGCTCCCCGGCCAGCATGCGGGCGATCTCTTCCCGCCGGGCGGGCAGGTCGAGCGAAAGCACGCGGGTTTCCGCCCGGTTCTTGGCGGCAACCTTGGCGACCTGCAGGTGGGCCGCGCCGCGCGCCGCGACCTGCGGGCTGTGGGTGACGACCAGCACTTGTACCTGGTCCGCGACGCGCGCCAGCCGGTCGCCCACCGCCGCCGCCGTCGCGCCGCCCACGCCGCTATCGACCTCGTCAAACACTAGCGTCGGCACCGACCCGCCGCTGACCAGCACCACCTTCAACGCCAGCATCAGGCGGGACAGCTCTCCACCCGACGCAATCTTGTCGAGCGCGCCCGGCGCCTGGCCGGGGTTGGTGGCGATCAGAAACCGCACCGTGTCCGCCCCGGCGACGCCCCAACGGGCCTCTTCTAAAGCCGAAACCTCCACCATGAACCGCGCCTTGTCGAGCCGGAGCGGCGGCAGTTCGCCCGTGACCGCGGTTTGCAGGCGCTTGGCAGCAACCTGCCGTGCCACGGTCAACGCGCCCGCCGCGGCGGCATAAGCGGTGCGGGCGGCGGTGGCCGCGTCCTCCAGCGCCGCGATCTCGGCCGCTCCCGTGTCCAGCGCCGCGAGGCGCCCGCGCAGGCCGGTCAGCAGGGCAGGCAGCTCGACCACGGTGGTGCCGTGCTTGCGGGCGGCGGCGCGCAGGGCGAACAGCCGCTCCTCCGCCTGTTCCAGCAGGCGCGGGTCGGTGTCGGCCTCGTCGGCCAAACGGCTGAGCAGCGTTTCAGCCTCGGCCAACGCTTCCTCTGCGCGCTCCAAAGCCGCCAGGGCAGGGGCTGCGGGATTATCGGCGTCCGGCTGATTGGTGGGCACGAGCTTCTGCAAGGCGCGGGAGGCATTGCGCAAGGAAGCTGCCGGGCCGGCGCTGCGCCGATCCTTGGGCGCGATGTCCGACAAGGCGGATGCAATCGCCTCGGCCCGGCGCTCGCCCTGCTGCAGTCGCTGGCGCTCCGCGGCCAGGCGGTCTTCCTCCCCCTCGACCGGGGCCAGGGCCGACAGCTCCTCCACCGCGTGGCGCAACCAGTCCTCTTCCCGCTGCGCTTCGGCGATGGCAGTTTTGGCGTCCAGCAGCCGGGCGCTCGCGTCCCGCCAGGCCCGCCACGCCGCACCCGCCGCCGAACGGACCGGGGCGTATCCGCCGTAAGCGTCCAGCAGCGCCGCATGCGCCGCCGGGTCGGCGAGGCCTATCTGGTCGCCTTGCCCTTGCACCTCCACCAGCAGCGACGCGGCCCGGCGCAGCAGCGCCACGCCGACCGGCTGGTCGTTGATCGCGGCGCGGGACCGCCCATCCTTGGACACCACGCGACGCACAACGATCTCGTCCTCCAGCGCCACGCCCTGCTCGGCCAGCATCTCCAAGGCGGGATGGCCGGGCGGCGGGGCGAAGCAGGCGGTGACGCTGGCCTGCTCGGCGCCGGCCCGGACCAGGCCGGCATCGGCCCGCGCCCCGAGCGCCAGCCCCAGACTGTCCAGCAGGATGGACTTGCCGGCGCCGGTTTCCCCGGTCAGCACGGTCAGTCCGGTGCCGAACGCCAGATCCAGGCGCTCGATCAGCACCACGTCGCGGATCGACAGGGCGGTCAGCACTTGGGTGCTAGAAAACGCTGCCCAGGGTGCGGGCCAGGAAGCCGTTGGCCCGCTCGGTCGCAGGCGTCGGCGGCGCGATGCCGTTCTCGGCAAGCTGGGCGTAGCTGTCCTCGTACCATGGGCTGCCCGGGTAGTTGTGGCCCAGCACGGCGGCGGTCCGCTTCGCCTGGTCGGTCAAGCCCAGCAGCAGGTAGATCTCGGTTAGCCGGTGCAGCGCCTCGGGCGTGTGATTGGTGGTCTGGTAATCGTCGATGACGCGCTGGAAGCGGCCGATGGCCGCCGCATACAGCCTTTGCTGCTCGTAATAGCGGCCGATCTCCATTTCCTTGCCGGCCAGGTGGTCGCGGCAAAGGTCGATTTTGAGCCGGGCGTCGCGGGCATAGGCGCTTTCTGGGAACCGGTTCACGACATCCTGCAAGGCGACCATGGCCTGCTCGGTGCCTTTCTGGTCGCGCTGGATATCGGCGATCTGCTCGTAGAAGCTCAGGGCGCGCAAATAGTAGGCGTAGGACGCATTGGTGCTTGTCGGATGGAGCTGGATGTAGCGGTCGAGCGCACCGATCGCCTCCGTATAATGGTTCTGCAGGTACTCCGCGTAGCCATGCATCAACTGGGCGTTCACCGCCCAGGACGAGTAAGGATAGTTCTGCTCAACCGCGTCGAACTGCGTCACCGCGGCGGCGTAGCGCTTTTGGTTCAGCGCATCCACCCCGTTGTTGTAGAGTTCCTCGACGGTCTTGGTCGCCGGGTCGGCCTTGACCTTCAAGTCCTCGGACTTGCCGGTCCAGGGCGCGATCGAACTCAGCGTTCCGCAGCTTTGCAGCACGGCAAGGGCGACCAGCCCCGGCAAAAGGCGCGCGAACAAGGGGCGGACTCGGATGCGTTGCTTCATGACAGCGGCCCTATAGCACGCCGATGCCGTGGCACGGAATGCGTTATGCGGCCTGCAAAACCGGCGCCGCCGCCTGCTCCTGCGGCGTCGCGTCCCGCCAATTCGACCGATCCGCGAATAAGGCGCGGAGCACGCGGTTGTTGAGCGTGTGGCCGGAGCGATGCCCGATGAACCGCCCTTGCAGGAGGGCGCCCGCCATCGCCAGGTCGCCCACGGCGTCGAGCATCTTGTGCCGCACGAACTCGTCCGACATGCGCAGGCCGCCGGGGTTCAGCACCCGCGCGCCATCGACCACGACGGCGTTGTCGAGGCTGCCGCCCCGCGCCAGCCCCGCCGCCTGCAGCCCGGCAACCTCGTGCGCCAGCGTGAAGGTGCGGGCATCCGCCAACTCGTGCCGGACCGCCGGGCCGCTTGCCGAAAGAAACAAAGCCTGCCGCCCGATCGCCGGGGCGTCGAAGGCGATGGACATGGACATCTCAAGGGCGCCGGACACGCCGGGCCGCAACTCGGCGAAGGCTTGCCCGTCCTGCACCCGCACCGTCCGCAACACCTCGATGATCCGGGCCGGCGCTTCCTGATCCACCGATCCTGCGCAGTCCAGCAGGAAGACCCATGGTGCGGCGGACCCGTCCAGCGCCGGCAGCTCCGGCCCGTCCAGTTCAACCCGGATGTTGCTGATGCCACAGGCCGACAAGGCCGCCATCAGGTGCTCAACCGTACCGATCCGGGCATCCGGGCGGTCCGGCGAGGCCAGCACGGTGCAGAGCCGCGCGTCCGACACCAGGTCGAACCGGGCAGGGATGTCAATGCCGAGGTCCGCGCGGCGAAACACGATCCCCGAATGCACGGGGGCGGGCTTCAGCGCAACATTGACCCGCCGGCCGGAATGCAGCCCGGTGCCGACGCAGCAGATGGCCGACTTCAACGTGCGCTGCGCCGCGCCGGCCACAGGGGACAGCCTCAGCTCGCGTGCCAGCGGTGACGAATCGGGTAGTCCGTCCATGTGAATCCTCAACCAGCCAGGATGCTGGAGTGATCGTCTGGACGCCAAGGCGGCGTCCCCTGATGCAACCTAAGTGGTCGCTAGGGGAACGCCAAATCAATGAATGTTTCTGAACATTACGCCCTAAAGCATTGATTAATCTATGCTATGATTTTTTGGGCTATGACTTTTGGCGACGCAGGAATGTCGGGATGTCGAGACCTTCGTCCGCCGGCTCCTGCCGCGGCGCCGCGGCGGCCGTGTGCCCGGGAAAGGACGGCTCCGCCCGCTGCGGCTCCGGATCGGACACCGCAACCCGGCGGTTCCGCCCCATGCCGCCGGTCATGATGTCGAACAGACTGCGCGCCGTGCTGGGCGGCGCAGGCGGCGCCTGTTCGGCGCGGGACGGCTCCACCAGCGCGGGGCTGGCCCGCGGCGGCGCGGGCCGAAGGGTCGGCGC
>CALMVT010000164.1 GCA_937873175.1 uncultured Acetobacteraceae bacterium
GGTGTGACGGAGCGGGCTCAATACGACCACCCCAGCAGCGTTGAACAGCCCTGCCGTCCTGGCAGCGCGGTTCACGAGACCGCGGTTTGGCAGAGCGCAAGAAGTTAATACAAAGGGGGATGATTCAGTGACACCCGCGAGAACCGTCGATATCCAGGAGTTCATCAACTCCCGCCCGCTGAGCCGATATCAGCTCACCGTGCTCACCCTTTGCTTCCTCGTGGTGGCTGCGGACGGGTTCGACACGGCGGCGGTGGGCTACATCGCCCCGGCGCTGCGGGCGCAATGGGGGGCGACACCGGCGCAACTGGCGCCGTTGTTCGGCGCCGGGCTGTTCGGGCTGATGTCGGGCGCTTTCGTGTTCGGCCCGCTGGCCGACAAGGTGGGGCGCCGGGCGATCCTGGTGTTCGCCACCGCGGCGTTCGGTGTCGCCAGCATCGCGTCCGCGTCGGCCACGACCATTGAGGGGCTGACGATCTGGCGCTTCATCACGGGCATCGGCCTGGGCGGCGCAATGCCGGCGGCGATCACGATGACTTCGGAGTACTGCCCCGAGCGCAGCCGCTCCTTGCTGGTCATGACCATGTTCTGCGGCTTCACCATGGGCGGCGCCCTGGGCGGGTTGTCGGCCGCGGCGCTGATCGCGGATTTCGGCTGGCAAGGCGTGCTGGTCCTGGGCGGCGTGCTGCCCCTGGTGCTGGCGGTGGTGCTTCTGTTCGTGCTGCCGGAGTCCGTGCGCTACCTCGTGCTCAAGGGCGGCAATGACGCGCGCGTTGCAGGCATCCTGAAGCGTGTCGATCCCGTGCCGGAGTTGGACGGGGCGCAATTCACCGGCGTGCGCAAGGTGCCGGGCTCGCCCGTGCGACAGTTGTTCAACCCCGGGCTGGTGGCGGGCACGCTGCTGCTGTGGCTGACCTTCTTCATGAGCCTGCTGGTTTTTTACCTGCTGACGAGCTGGCTGCCGACGCTGCTGAACACCGCCGGGCAAACCCCCCGCTCGGCCTCGCTGATCGCGCTGTTGCTGCCGATCGGCAGCACGGTAGGCGCCATCGTCATCGGCCTGCTGATGGACGGGTTCAACCCGCATGCCGTTCTCTTCGGCAGCTACGCCGTGGCAGCCGCGTTCATCCTGCTGCTCGGCTTGTCCACCGCGTCGGCGGCGCTGCTGGTGCTGGCGGTGTTCGGCGCGGGCCTGGGCACCGGGGGGTCGCAGATCGGCATCAACGCGCTGGCCGCGGGCTACTACCCCACGGCAAGCCGCGCCACGGGCGTGAGCTGGGCGAACGCGGTGGGGCGCACCGGCTCGGTGCTGGGCTCGATGGTTGGCGGCTACCTGCTCAGCCTCGGCTGGGCGTTGGCTACGGTGTTCGCCGTGGCCGCCGTCCCCGCTCTGTTGGCCGGGATCGCGCTCGTCGCCAAGGGGCGGCTGCAACCGGCGCCTGAGATGGCAGCGGCTGCGATGCCGGAGGTGAGGGCAGCGCAGTGAACCCACCCGATGGAACGTGGGCGCTGCCATCTCGGGCCGACGTTCCTGGCCGAGCAACGTAACCACCCTCCAGTGCCGCAACTGAATGTCTCACGGCGCCAATCATAGAGGCTCCCATGCGCTTCAACGGTTCCGTCCAGCCACGCCGCTCTGTCCTGCGCGCCGAGGCCGTTGCGCAGCCGCCGGCTGCCGGTCTTTCGCGTCGCGGCTTGCTGGCCGCTTGCGCCTGCTGCGTCGCGGGCACCATGTTCAGCGCCCGTGCCCGTTCCGCTCCCGGCGGCGGCAGCCCGGCGCCCGCCAACGCCCTGCATGACCGGCTCGACGCCGCGGCACGGGGCATCGAGGCGCGCATGATCGGCTGGCGGCGCGACATCCATCAGCATCCCGAACTCGGCAACCAGGAGGAGCGCACCTCGGGCCTGGTGGCGCAGCACCTACGCGCCCTCGGCTATGAGGTGCGCGAGGGCGTGGCTGTGACCGGAGTGGTGGCGGTGCTGCGCGGCGGCGCCGGGCCGGGTCCGGTGGTGGCCCTGCGCGCCGACATGGACGGCCTGCCGGTGGCTGAGCAGGTGGACCTGCCCTTCGCCTCTCGCGCCCGGGCGGTGTGGGACGGGGCGGAAGTCCCGGTGATGCACGCCTGCGGCCACGATTGCCATACGGCCATCCTGATCGCCGCCGCCGAGGTGTTGGCCGCCCACCGCGACGCGCTGCGCGGCACGGTGAAGCTGATCTTCCAGCCGGCTGAGGAGAACCTGCCCCGCGGCGAGGTCGGGGGCGCCAAGCGCATGCTGGCCGAGGGCGCCTTTGCCGACCCCAAGCCGGACGTGGTGTTCGGGCTGCACGTCATCTCGTCCCTGCCCACGGGCACCATCGCATACCGCCCCGGTCCGGCCCATGCCAGCTCGGACACCTTCCGCATCACGGTCCGGGGCCGGCAGGCGCACGGCGCGATGCCGTGGGAGGGCGTGGACCCGGTGGTGATCGGCGCCCAGATCGTTTCCGCGCTGCAGACCATCCAGAGTCGGCAGGTGGACGTCAACGAGCCTTCGGTGCTGACGGTGGGCACGTTCAACGGCGGCGCGCGTGCGAACATCATCCCGGACCGGGTGGACATGACCGGCACGTTGCGGACCTACGGCGACGAGCGCCGGCGCTACATGATGGGCCGGGTCGGCGAGCTGGCGGAGAGCGTGGCCCGCGGCATGAACGGCGTGGCCGAGGTGGAATGGGAAAGCAACGGCTACCCGACGACGGTGAACGACCCCGGCTTGGCCGAGCGCATGGCGCCAAGCCTGGCACGCGCCGTCGGGCCGGAGGCGCTCCGGACGGGTCCGCGCATCATGGCGAGCGAGGACTTCTCGTATTTCGCCCAAGCCGCGCCGGGCCTGTTCTTCTGGGTGGGCATCACGCCGCCGGGCGAGGACCCGGCGCGCGCGGCGCCGAACCACTCGCCGCGCTTCCGGGTGGACGAGGCCGGGTTGCTGCCAGGTTTGCGCAGCATGCTGCACCTCGTCGCGGACTACACCGGCAGCGGCGCTTGAGGCCGGCGCATCGGGTGAATGCGGTGCCTGCGCTGCCGACAGGCCTCGCCATCGTCGCCAAAGGCCGGCTGCAAGCTCGGCTCGAACTGGCGGCGGTCGCCGCTGTTCCGGGAGGCGTGTTCTGATAGTGCTGAACGCGGAAGGATGGACGTCCCGTGTCGTTCACCCTTGTGGCAACACTTGTCTGCTGTTCTCCACCAAGCCGGCATGATCTCGCATCTGGAGCATCCTGTCAGGCCCGGACCGGGCCTGCGCCGGGTCTTGGCGGATTTTGGGCCGGTCTATGCCGCCAACGGCTTCATCGGCTTCGTGTTCGCCGCAGGGCTGTTCAACGCTGCCGGGTTGGCCGTGTTGAGTCCGCTCCGCCACAT
>CALMVT010000165.1 GCA_937873175.1 uncultured Acetobacteraceae bacterium
CCCGCGCCGAAGCCCGCCGCCAGCCCCGGCACCGCGCCCAGCTTCGACATCGTGCGGGTCGGCCCGCGGGGCGCCGTGCTGGCCGGGCGGGCGGAGCCGGGTGCCACCGTGGTTGTGGTCAACAACAACGCGACGCTTGGCCGTGCCCAGGCCAACGGGCGCGGCGAATGGGTGCTGGTGTCCGCCACCGCGCTTGCGCCGGGCGGGCGGGAACTGAGCCTTGCGGCGCGCAACGCGGACGGGCGCGACGTGAAGGGCGACGACACCGTGCTGCTCAACGTGCTGCCGCCGTCGGCGTCCGGCCCAGCGACGGCGTTGCTGGTGCCGCAGGCGGGCGTGCCGCGGGTGCTGGGCAGCCCGCCGGACGACACGGCCCCGACCCCCGCCGAGCAAGCCCCCGAGCAACCATCGCCCGACCGGCATCCGGACGCGCGCCTCGGCTTGAGCGTCGTCGAGTCCGATGAAGGGGGCACGAGCCGCTTTGCCGGGCAAGCGCCGCCGGGCACCACCGTGCGGGCCTATGTGGACGACGCGCCGGCCGGGGATGCGGAAGCGGACGCGCAGGGCCGCTGGGCCGTGGCGCCCCGGCACGCGCTGTCCCGCGGCGCGCACCGGCTGCGCATCGACCAACTCGACAGCGGCGGCCAGGTGCTGGCCCGGGTTGAGGTGCCGTTCCGGCGGGCCACGGTGCCGCCCGTCATGCTCGCCAGCGGCCGCGTGGTGGTGCAACCGGGCCAGACCCTGTGGCGGATGGCTCGGCGGGCCTACGGCACGGGCACGCGCTACACCGTCATCTACCTTGCGAACCGCAGCCAGATCCGCGATCCCCGGCTGATCTATCCCGGCCAGGTGTTTGCCGTGCCCGCCCGCGCGCGATAGAAGGGCGCGCCCGCGCTGGTTGCGTTACGGACTTGCCCGCGCCTGGCTTAGTAGCCATTTCGTGATCCATGACTCCCATCGAATCCTTCCGTTCCGTCCTTGCCCCGCCGCACCCGGTGGGCCGGCCCTTTATCCTGGGCGGCGTCGTCGCGGCCCTGCTCGGGTTCTTCGTCGGCGCGTGGCTTGTCTGGCTCGGCGTGCTGTTCACGCTGTTCTGCTTGTACTTCTTCCGCGATCCGGAGCGCGTGCCCCCCGCCCGGCCCGGCGCCGTTGTCGCCCCGGCGGACGGCCGCGTCGTGTCCGTCACGGAGGCGGTGCCGCCGGCCGAACTGGGCCTCGGCGACCGGCCGCGCTGGCGGGTGGCGATCTTCCTGTCCGTGCTCGATGTCCACGTGAACCGCATGCCGGCCAGCGGCACCGTGACCCGCATCGCCTACCGCGCGGGCAAGTTCGTCAACGCCAGCATGGACAAGGCGAGCGAGCACAACGAGCGCAACGCGCTGGCCCTGCGTTTGCCTGACGGGCGGCAGATGGCGGTGGTGCAGATCGCCGGGCTGATCGCGCGCCGCATCGTCTGCTCCGTGCGCGAAGGCCAGGCCGTGCTCGGCGGCAGCCGCTTCGGCATCATCCGCTTCGGCAGCCGCACCGACCTGTATCTGCCGGAGGGGGTGCGCCCCTTGGTTGAGGAGGGGCAGCTCACCATCGGCGGCGAGACGGTGCTGGCGGAGCTGTCCGCGCCGTGACGCCCGACCGGGCCGGCTCCCCCGTTTCGCGGCTGCGCACCCGGTTCCGGCCGCGGCGGCGTCCGCGCTATGCCGGGCCGTCGTTCAACCGGATGATCCCGAACATCCTGACCCTGCTCGGCCTGTGCGCCGGGCTGACCAGCATGCGCTACGCCCTGGATGGGCGGTTCGGCTCCGCGGCGGTGGCCATCGTGGTAGCGGGCTGCATCGACGGGATCGACGGGCGGCTGGCCCGGCTGCTCAAGGCGACCTCGCGCTTCGGCGCGGAGTTCGACAGCCTGGCGGACTTCTGCTGCTTCGGCGTCGCGCCGGCCTTTGTGCTGTACTTGTGGTCCCTGCGCACCGCGGGCGGCTTCGGCTTCACGCCCTGCCTGATGTTCGCCGTGTGCATGGCGCTGCGGCTGGCCCGGTTCAACGCAACCCTCGACACGCCGCCGCCCATTGCGCACGCCTACGCCTACAACTTCTTCACCGGCGTGCCCGCCCCGGCCGGGGCGGGGTTGGCGCTGTTCCCGTTGTTCCTGGGATTGGAGGCCCGCTCGCTCGGGCTGCCGTGGCTGGAAGCCTTGGCGCACCACCCGTTGTTCTGCGCCGTGGTGCTGATTGGCACGGCCTTGCTGCTGGTCAGCACGCTGCCGGTTTGGAGCTTCAAGAACTTCAAGGTGCCTCGTGACTTCGTGCTGCCGCTGCTGCTGGGAATCGGCACGTTTGCGGCGGTGCTGGTGGCGGACCCCTGGGCGGCGCTGGCAGGCGCCGGGCTGATCTATCTCGGCATGCTGCCGTTCAGCCGCCGTAGCTTCAACCGGCTGCGCCAGGATGCCGGGCGGCAGGCCGAGCCGGAGTAGCCCGGCCGATCAAGGGAAGATCGACAACACGCGATGGCCGAACATTTCGGTCATCTTGGCGTCGGCCTGCCTGCCGAAACGGTCCGTGCAGGCGCGCAGGAAATCGGCGTGCCAGCCATGGCCCGCGAAGAACATCTTGTGGGCGCAGTACAGGAACGGCTTGATGCGGGGCACGCAGCGCCCGTGGAAAAGCGCCACCGCCTCCGTCACGCCGGGCCAATGCGGCTGAAACACGTCGTCGAGCAGGACGACGCCGCCGGGCGCCAAGCAGTCCTGCGCCGTCAATAGGTCGCTCAGCGTGTGCTCCGCGGTGTGGCAGCCGTCCACCGAGAACAAGCGGAACGGGCCGCGGTTTCGGACAAGATCGACCTTCTCCGCGCAGGTCAGCGCCGTGCTGTCGTTCTTGATAAAGGCGTAGCTGACCTTGTGATCCGGCCCGTAAGACTGGATGTTCGCCTGCAGTTGTTCAAGGCTGCCGACGCCGGCGCCGTCGATGTTCCTGAGCTGGTCGTCGAACACGTCGATGGCCGTCACCTTGCCGCCCGGCTGCGCGAGGTGGGCCAGCGCAATCAGCAGCTTGCCGTGGAACACCCCGATCTCGGCAACGTGCCCGGCGATGCCGAGGTCGTTCTGCACCTGGTCGATCAGCTTGAGATGAGGCAGCCACCGCTCGTTGACCCAGCCTTCGATGTTGGGCAGGCCGTCTTGCCAATAGGCGTCGATGTCGTGCATGAGGTTCGTCCTGCATTGGGGGGACATGAACCGCGATGGTTCGGGGCTGGCGGGGCCGGGTGCTGCCCAGGGTCACGACGTGCTGCGACGCCCGGGCCGTTGATGCCCCGGCAAGTGGGCAGGGGCTGTCCGGCAGTGGAAAGCTGTGCGCTGTTTATACCAGGCATAGCCCGCGAATCGACATCACGTCTGGTTGCCTGCATGGGGCGCAGGGCGGCGGCCCGCGGCGGGAGTTTGGCATTGGACGACGGCATCACCACAATCGCGCAGGAGCGGCGGGCGCCGACCTTCGCAACTCGCTTCAACCCCGCCAGCAACAACTTCGACCTGCTGCGGATCGCCTTGGCGGTCCTGGTGATCTACTGCCATTGTCTTTCGCTCAAGCGCAGCCCGTGGGAGCCGGTCAACGCTTACCTGCACTACGGTTACGGCGGGCTGCTGGCCGTCGACGCCTTCCTGGTCATCAGCGGCTTCCTTGTCA
>CALMVT010000166.1 GCA_937873175.1 uncultured Acetobacteraceae bacterium
GACGCACACGTGGGCCGGCCGTTCCCGCTGGTTGGCAATCAGTCAGCTTCGGAGCCGGTCACAGAGGGAGGAGCGGATGTTCGTCGCAAACTGCCACTCTCGACGCCATTGCGTCCAGCCCAGGCGCTGGCTTCCTGCGTAGAAGGGCATGAACTTTTCGCCCCCGCCCTGCCCGCCGCCGCGCGTCACCAGCCTCAGGGCAGTTCTCGTCCGCGACGACCGGTTTGCGACCTACGCCTTCCTCGAGCCAACGACGGAGTAGCCGCCCCGTGGCGGCCGACTTGCCCGTAATCGCTACGCATTGTCCCCGCGCGATCCCGGACCTTGACCTTGGACACGCCACCTGCTGCCCGGAAGGCGTCCAGCCCGGCTTGCTGGTCAGGCGCCGTTCAGGCGCGCATGCTGCAGCAGAAGCACCGTCTTGGCATCGATGATCTCGCCATTCGTGACCATGTCCCAGGCGCGGGCGAGCGGTAGCTCCAGGACGTCGATCCGCTCGCCCTCGCCGGCCTCGCCGCCACCTGCCCCGACCTTGTCGCCCGGATCGTAATCGGCGGCGAACAGGTGCAGCTTCTCGGCCGAGGCGCCCGGGCTCGTGTAGAGCGTGAACAGCTTGCGGACGCTGCGCAGGCGGCAGCCCATTTCCTGCTCCGCCTCCTTGCGCACCGTCTCGGCCGGATCATCGCCCTCGTCCACCATCCCGGCGCAGGCCTCGACCAGCATCGGGCCGTCGCCGTTCACCAGGGCCGGGATGCGCAACTGGCGTACCAGCAGCACCGTGCCGCGGGCGCGGTCGATCGGCAGCACCGCCGCGCCCGGGCCGTTGTGGTAGACCTCGCGCTGCTGCGTCTCCGGCTGCACATCCTGGCCGGTCTGCTCGAAGCTGATCTTCTCGAGCTTGTACCAGCTGTCCGACAGCACCTCGCGCCCGCGGATCCTGACAGCGCCGTCCTTCTTGTCACCCATGGTCTGTGTCCTCCCCTGCCCCGTACCAACACACTGGCGGCCCATGCGTGTGCGCTTGGGCGAGGCACCGCTCCTTGCCGTCCGGCCAGAGGGTCAGGCGCAACTCGGGCTGGCCGCCGCCCGGGCCGTTGCCGGCAGGTGGCTCCAGCCGGAGCCAAGCAAACGGTGCGTCCATGTCGGCGTCTTGCCCGGCGGCATCGACCGCGTCACGGATCCGGGTCTTGGTGTCGTCGGGGAAGTACTCCCACGCGATCGAGTGAAACAGCACGGTCACCCTGTCCTCGGCCCTTTCGCGTAGGCGCTCCGTGACCCAGGCCGCCGCCTCGCCTTGCTCCACCCGCAACCCGAGCCGGCGCACCAGCGCGACGGCGGCATCGAGCAGCGCCATCCGGGCGGGCTGGTCAGCCCACACGTAGGCGCGCAGGCGCAACCGCGCTTGCTCGTCCTCGGGATCAACCGGCGCGCTGTCGCAAGCCGCACGCTCGGCGACCTTGACGGCAGCGTCGAACGGCGGCTGCGGCCCACTCCATTCGGCCTGAACCGTGACCGGGGAGTCGGATGGGCCCCACTGGCCCGCCTCGCCGAGTTCGTAGCGATACTGATCCCAAGGCTGGTTCAGCCCGGCACTGGCGCCGATCTCAAGCAGCCGCATGGGCTTGCCGCCGGCCTCCTTGGCAATCTGGAGGAAGCCGCCCAGCATCGCGGCCGAGCGGCCGACCTCGTTGGTCTGCGGTGGTGAGCTCAGAAAACTTTCAACGTCGGGGCGGCGTGCCTCGATGGCGGCCAACGCCGCGCGCCAGACCAGTGCTGGGTCGGTGGCCTGACCCGAACTCGGGTATGCGGCAGCGAGCTCCGGGGCAGTGCCGGACAGCACCAGCGCGTGCAGGGCGGCGGCGAAGCGAAGCGGCACGGCGTCGGCCACCGGATCACCCAGCCAGGAGGCAAGCAGGCCAGCAATGGAGCCACTCCGCTCGAGTTCGCCTGCAGCCGTTTCCAGCAGCGACGCCATGAACGGCGAGCCCAACTCCGCGCAGGCGCGGGACTGATTGCGGAACGCCTCGATCAGTTCGGTCCTGCTCGCCATGGCGATCGCCTCTCCTTTATGCCGCTCAAGACACAGCGAACCGAGGATGCCTTCAGTTTCCGAAGCTGGTTGGCAATGGAGATCTTGCACGGCACGTGGCGCTCCGAAGCCATCGGCCCGGGATTCCGGCTTGTGAACTGCCCGGCGACACTCTTCGAACTACCCATGTCCGCCGTCACTAACCACATGCATTCCGCTGCCTGCCCCTGGCGCTCGTGGCCGAGAGCGGGTGGTCGGCTCTGGAGGAAGCGGTTGCAGCAAGCAGACGTGATCGGCACTGCAATCCTCCCCACCGCAAGGCTTGTGTCCAGCGCACGCCTGCCCTGGTCAAGCAAATTGGGGCGTCTGTAGTCCCGAATGATGCAACTGAGGTTGCCATTGTTGTTGATCAGCCCGGACACAGTCCATGCGTCGAACGTCCGCCGCATGCGTTGGCGTTGCAGAGCGGTTCCGAGGTTCAGCGATGTTCGGCTGGCA
>CALMVT010000167.1 GCA_937873175.1 uncultured Acetobacteraceae bacterium
GGGGAACGCGTAGGTGACGGTGCCGAAGATCTTCGCCCCTACCTCCGTCACCACCCGGCTGGCATCGGCCACCATCGACTTGCCGAGCTCGTAGTTGGGCATGATGAAGAACCAACTGTCGCCACCCTGTTGCACCAGGTTCTTCACCAGCGACGCCGCCAGCGCGAAGGTGTCGGACGCGAACTGGATGTGGTTGGGCCCGCAACTGCCCCGCGTGAGGTCCGACGTCGCGGCGGAGGTGACCAGGCCCACCTTGTTCTTTTCCCGGAACACCGTGATGGCCGCGAGCGCCAGGGCCGACATCGGGAAGTCGAGCACGGCGTCCACCCCCTCCACGTCCAGCCACCGGCGCAGAACCGTCATGCCGACATCGGGCTTGAGACCGAAATCCGCGCTCACCAGCTCCACCGGCACGTTCGGGTGCTCGCGGCTGAAATCCTCCATCGCGAGCCGTATCGCGCTGATGCTGCCCTGCCCCGTCAGCCCCGCATACGGGCCGTTCAGGTCGGTGAGGCAACCGAGCTTGAGGCCGGGCTGGGCGGCGGCGCGGGCGATGAACGGGGTGGCCAAGACGATGGCGGTGCTAAGCAGGGTGCGGCGGGAAAGGGCCATGGGGTTCCTCCCGGGGTGCCGTGATGGGGCACGGATCAGGCCGCGTGGGCACGTTGGCGCAAGCGGAAGCCGCGGTAGCCTTCGGCGGCCACCTCGTCGCAGATGCGGACGTAGTTGTGCAGGCCGCCGACATACGGCAGGAATACGCGCGGCTTGCCCGGGATGTTGGCGCCCATGTACCAGGACGCCGCCCGCGGGAACAGCGTTCGGTCCGCGACCGTGTTGACCTCCGCCACCCAGTCGTTCTCGGCGTCTTCGTCCGCCTCGATCACGGCGATCCCGCGCTTCTCCATAAATCCGATGCAGTCCGCCACCCAGCCGACATGCTGCTCGATGGCGACAACGACGTTGGTCAGCACCGACGGACTGCCTGGCCCGGTGACGATGAACAAGTTGGGGAACCCGGCGACCGCCAAGCCGAGATAGGTGCGCGGCCCGGCCTCCCATTTCTCCTTCAGCGCGTCCCCGCCCCGGCCGCGTATGTCGATCCGCGCCAGCGCACCCGTCACCGCGTCGTATCCGGTGGCGAAGATGATGCTGTCCAGCGCGAACTCGGCTTCCGTCGTGCGCAGCCCGTCCGGCGTCACCGTCTCGATCGGCGTGCGCCGGACATCGACAAGGCTGACGTTGTCCCGATTGAACGTTTCGAAATAGTCAGTGTCCACGCAGATGCGCTTCGTGCCGATCGGGTGGTCGGTCGGCATCAGCGCCGCGGCAGTCGCCGGGTCGCGGACGATCGAGCGGATGCGGCTGCGGACGTACTCCGCCGCCTCGTGGTTGGACTCGGCGCTGGTGAAGATGTCGTTGAACGCGTGGGTGAAGTTGGCTCCGCCCCGCGCCCAGCGCCGCTCGAACTCCGCCTGCCGCTCCTCGTGCGGCACGTCGAACGCGCCGCGCTGGCTATACTCGTACAGGATGCCGGACCGCGTGTCGCGCGCCCGGGCGCGATGCGCCGCATACTCGGCCTTGAACGCCGCCTGCCGTTCCGGCGGCAGCGGCTCGTTCCAGGCGGGGATGCTGAAGTTGGGCGTGCGCTGGAAGACATACAGGTGGGCGGCCTGCCGGGCCACCACCGGGACGGTCTGGATGCCGGACGAGCCGGTGCCGATCACTGCGACCCGCTGCCCGGTGAAGTCCACCTCCTCCTTGGGCCAGCGGCCGGTGTGGAACCATCGGCCCTTGAAGCTGTCGAGCCCGGCCATGTCTGGCTTGCGGGCCGCCGACAGGGCGCCGGTGGCCATGATGCAGAACCGCGCCGACACGCTCTCCCCGGCGTCGGTGGCGACCCGCCAGCGTTCCGCCGCCTCGTCGTAGGCCGCGGCCGTGACGTGCGTGCCAAACGTGATTAACCGGCGCAGGTCGAACCGGTCCGCCACGTGGTCGAGATAGCGCAGGATTTCCGGCTGGGACGCGTAGCGTTCCGTCCAGTGCCATTCCTGCTGCAGTTCCTCCGAGAAGGAGAAGGAATACTGCATGCTCTCGACATCGCATCGCGCGCCGGGATAGCGGTTCCAGTACCAGGTCCCGCCCACGCTGCTCCCGCCCTCGTAGCAGCAAACGGATAGGCCGAGCGCGCGGAGCCGGTAGAGGCTGTACAACCCCGCGAACCCGGCGCCGATGACGACCGCATCCACCTGCCTGTCCGATCGCGACGAAAATGCGCCCACTGGCTGTTCCTCCCGTCGCGCGGCCAGTCTTGGCGGCGCCGCGACCTATTGGTGGAATAACCTACTTGTCGGTATGGCCGCTTGTCCATACTGTTCCGCCTCGGCTGACAAGCACAAAGACACGGCCGCATATATCAGGGAGGGGGCGGCATGCGCGTATCGGCACGGTTGCTGGCGTTTGGGATCGGTGTGGCCTGGGCGGCTGCGGGACCGCTCGTCGCGCCGGCGGCGGCCCAGATCAGCGACAACAAGGTACGGATCGGCATCCTCGGCGACATGAGCGGGCCCAACGCCGACCAGCACGGCCCCGGCGACGTGGTGGCGGCGCGCATGGCGGTGGAGGACTTCGGCGGCAGCGTCCGCGGCGCGCCGGTCGAGATCCTGCCGGGCAACCTGCTGGGCGGCCCCGATGTCGGCGTCGGCATCGCCCGCCGCTGGTTCGACGAGGGCGTGGACGCGGTCTTCTCGCTCGGCAACTCCGCGGTTGCCATCGCGGTGCAGGGGATGGCGGCCGAACGCGACCGCATCACGATCGCCACCTCCGCCGGCACGGACGTGCTGACCAACAAGGCCTGCACGCCGGTGTCCGCGCATTGGACCTTCGACACCTACGCGCTGCCGGTGTCGCTGGCCAGCGCCATCGTCGGCAACGGCAGCAAGGACTGGTTCTTCCTGACCATCGACTACGCGTTCGGCCACGCGCTGGAAACGCAGGCGGCGCGCGTGGTGCAGGCGGCGGGCGGCCGGGTGCTGGGCAATGCGCTGCATCCGCAGGGCACGTCCGACTTCTCCGCCCAGCTCAGCCAGGCGCAATCGTCCGGCGCCAACGTGCTCGGGCTGGCAACGTCCGGCGCGCCGCTCACCAACGCGCTCAAGCAGTTCCAGGAGTTCGGCCTCGCGAGAACCATGCGCCCGGCGGCGCTGCTGACGGACGTGACCGACATTCATGCGCTGGGGCTGGAGGACACGCAGGGCCTGCTGTGGGTGTCCGCCTTCTACTGGGACCAAGACGAGCAGACCCGCGCCTTTTCCCAGCGCTTCGTCAAGCTGCACCGCGCGATGCCGACCATGTTCCAGGCCAGCATCTACAGCGCGGTCTCCCACTACCTGAAAGCAATCGCCGCAACCGGGACGGACGAGGCGAAGGCGGTGATGACGCAGATGAAGGCGACGCCGATCGAAGACTTTATGACCCACGGCGCCCGCATCCGCGAGGACGGAAGGGTGATGCGGCCGATGTACCTGATGCAGGTCAAGACCCCGGCGGAGTCGCGCGGCGAGTGGGATTTGGCGAAGGTGGTCGGCACCGTCCCGGCGGAAAAGGCGTTCCGCCCGCTCGCGGACAGCGAGTGCCCGCTGGTTAAGCGCTGAACGGCGACGGGGTAAGCGGACCATCCCACCTCCCCAGCTGGCATCAGGAGCGCACGAGCGGGCAGCCGAACAACGCCGGCGGCGGATAAGCTTCCGGGCTTGGGATGGTGCTCAGCCGCTTGTAGACATCCCACTTCTTGTTGCCCGGCGCGGCCCGCTTAACCTCCCACAAGTACATCGCGTGCGGGACGCAGCCGTTGGCCTGGATCGTGACGCCCTTGTTGTAGAAATCTTCCACTGGCATCCCGCGCATCTTCGCCGCCACCTCGTCGGCGTCCAGCGTATTGGCCGCCTTTACCGCCTTCAGCCAATGGTAGATCGCCGCATAGGACGCCGCGTTGTACTCGGTCGGCGGCTTGCCCATTTTGGCCACGTAGCGGGCCGTCCAGGCCTCCGTCTCCGGTGTCTGCGCCCAGTAGAATGAATTGGTGAGCACCAAGCCCTCGCATGTGTCTTGGCCCAGCGCCAGCACGTCGGAGATCATCATCAACAGCGTCGCCAGCCGTTGGCCGCCTTGGACGATCCCGAACTCGTGCGCCTGCTTGATGCAGTTCTGCAAGTCTGCCCCGGCGTTGGCCAAGCCGATCACCTTGGCGCCCGACGCCTTCGCCTGCAGCAGCATGGCCGAGAAGTCGGTGGTGCCCAGCGGCGCCTTGGCGCTGCCCAGCACCCGTCCGCCGGCCGCCTTGATGAACTCCTCCGTGTTGGCCTGGAGCGAGATGCCCATCTCGTAATCGACGGTGATGAAAAACCAGGTGTCGCCCCCCACCCGCGACAGCTCGCCCCCGACCCCCTTGGCGAGCGCGTAGCTGTTGCAGGCAAACTGGAAACCGTAGGGCGAGCATTGCTTGCCGATGAACGTGGTGGAGGTCGGGGTGGTCATCAGGAAGATGCGCTTGCGCTCGCGCGTGATCTGCTGGATCGCCAGTCCGGCCGATGATCCGGCGCCGTCCGCCAGCACGGCCACGCCGTCGTCGATCCATTTGCGCGCCTGCGCGCTGGCCAAGTCGGCCTTGTTCTGGTCGTCGATCTGCAGGACCTGCACGGGCCGGCCGAGCACGGAGCCGCCCATGTCCTCGACCGCCAGCTCGGCCGCGACTTTGCTGCCCGGGCCGCCCACGTCCCGGTAGGGGCCGCCGACATCGCTCAGCAACCCGACCTGGATCGGCCCGGAGCTGGTTTGCGCCCGGGCCAGGCCGGGCCGGGCCAGCGCGGTTGCGCCGATGGCGGTGACCGCTGCCCGCCGTGTAATGGACGTCATGTCTTGTTCCCTCCCGGTGAAGCGGACCTGATTAGCTGGCGAGGCGGTAGACGCGGGCCGCCGTGTCGTGGAACATCGCCGCCTTGTCGGCGGCGGAGTGCCCGGCGGCAGCGCGCTTGAACGCGTTCCACATCGCCGTGTAGCTGCACATGGCCTTGTCGACGGGGAAGTTGCTTTCGAACATGCAGCGCGACGGCCCGAACGCCTCGATGCAGGTGTCGAGGTAGGGGTGCCAGGCTGCCAGCAGCTCGTCCGAGCCCGGCGGCTCCGGCTGCTTATGGAACTCGAACCCCGTGACGACCATGGCCAGCCCGCCCAGCTTGACCGACACATTCGGGCACCCGGCGAGACGGCGGATGGAGGCACTCCAGTCCTTGAACACCTCCTCACGCCTGCCGGCATAGGGACCGATGCCCAGCGGGCCGCCGACATGGTTCAGGATGACCGGCGTGTCCGGGAAGGCGCGCGCCAGGTCCGCCAGCTCGTCGATCTGGGTGTGGTACAGCCAAGCGTCGAAGCTGAGATCGTGGGACCGGAGCCGGGCGTAGGCAGCGCGGAACGTTCCGTCCGCCATCACCTGCGCGGGCGGGGGCGGCACGATGCTGGCGCGGAACTCCTCGTTGCGGGCGGTGACGTGGCGGATGCCCCGGAACCGGCACTCGCCGGCTGCGATGTGCGCTTCCAGCACGGGTGCCACCGCGTCGCCCAGCAGCATGTCCGCGAAGCCGACGATCCCCTCGCACACCCGCGCCTTCACGCCCCGCGCGTCGGCCTCGCGCGCCAGCGCGGCCACGAACTCGGTTTCGCCGACCGGCTTCAGCGCCTCCGGCCCGTCCGTGCGGTAGCCGTAGGCGCATTGCAGGAACACGGTGGACACCACGTTGTGGCCGGACTGGATGTCGCCCAGCAGCTCGTCCAGGAAATAGCCGCCACCGCGCTCCCACAGATGGTGGTGCGGGTCAATGACCGGCATGTCCGGCTCCACCACCGGCTCCGACCGGCGGGACAGCCAAGCCGGGTTCGGCGCCGGGTGCTGGAGCACGGGGACGCGCCGGCCGGTTTCGGTCAGGGCGGTCTGCTCGGCGGGCAGGGTGTCAGGCATCTTCATCTCCGGAGGGGGCGGTCACACGGTGCGTTGGAGCCAGGCGCAGGCCGCGTCCATGGCCTCGGTGGAGCGGTCGATCAGGCCCACCCAGTTGAAGAAGCCGTGGTTCATGTCGGCGTATCGCGCCTCGTCCACGGCCACCCCGGCGTCGCGCAGGCGGGTGGCGTAGGCCTCGCCCTCGTCGCGCAGCAGGTCGAAGCCGGCGGTAACGACATAGGCCCGGGGCAGCCCGGACAGGCTGGACGCGCGCAGCGGCGAGGCGTCCGGATGGGCGGCGTGCGCCGGGTCCGACAGGTACAGGTCCCAGAACCAGTCCATGGTCTCGCCTGTCAGGCCGAAGCCGGTGCCGCGGTCGGCGTAGGACGGGTGTCTGGCGGTGTAGTGATCCGTGACCGGGTAGATCAGCAACTGCGCCTTCACCGGTGGCCCGCCGCCGTCGCGGGCGCGCAGCGCGGTCACGGCGGCCAGATTGCCGCCGGCACTGTCGCCGGCCACGGCCAGGCGCGCCGGGTCGCCACCGAACGAGGCGGCATGGGCCGCGACCCAGCGCAACGCGGCCAGGCAGTCGTCCGGGGCAGCCGGGAACGGGTGCTCCGGCGCCAGGCGGTAGTCGACGGACACGACGATCGTGCCCGACCGGTGGCAGATCTGCCGGCACATGCCGTCATGCGTGTCGGGTGAGCAGATCGCGAAGCCGCCGCCGTGGAAGAACACGGTCACGGCCCGGCCGACCCGGCTGTCCGGCCGGTAGATGCGCAGCGCGAGCGGGCCGGCAGGTCCGTCGATGATGCGGTCGTTGACGGAGGCGACCGGGTCCGGCGGGACGCCGATCTGGTAGCGGGCCGGACCGTTCCGGCGCGTTTCCTCGATCGCTGCCAGGTGTATCGGTGGCAGGGCGGCTGCCTTGTCCAGCAGGGCGCGCAGTCCCGGATGCACGTCGTTCACGGCCGTTTCGGTTCCATGCGTTTCCCCGGCGGGCCCACCCGGGTGAACCGGGCAGGCCAGTCTTTCTTACCGCCCAGTATGACCGACGACCGTCGGGAAAGGCAAGGGTTTGCGGGTCACACGCCCAGCAGCTCGTCCAGCGCCGCCCTGTTCGCCGCCATCGCATCCGTCGTGCCGGTCCAGGCGATGCGGCCGTCCTCCATCACGTACTGGCGCGACGCCAGCGCCATCGGCACCTTCAGCTTCTGTTCCACGATCACCAGCGCCAGCCCTTCCGCCCGGATGGCAGCCATCGCCGACATCAGGTCGTCCACCACGCGGGGTGCGAGGCCTTCCGTCGGCTCGTCCAGCAAAAGCAGGCGCGGCGCCGTCATCAGCCCCCGGGCGATCGCCAGCATCTGCTGCTCCCCGCCGGACAGGCTGTCGCCCGGCGTGCGCCGCCGTTCGGCCAGGCGCGGGAACAGGTCCAGCACGCGCGCTAGGCTCCACGCCCCGGAGCGGCGGGCGTGGCGGTGCGCCACTGTCGCGACGCGGAGGTTCTCGTCCACCGTCAGGTCCGGAAAGATGCGCCGCGTGTCCGGAACGTAATTGACGCCCAGCCGGCTGACCTGGTGGGCCGGCATCCGCGACGCGTCCTGCCCGTCCACCATCAGCCGGCCCGCGCCCGGCGCCAGCAGCCCTGCCATCACCCGCAAGGCCGTGGTCTTGCCCGCACCGTTGCGCCCCACCAACGCGATCGCCTCGCCCGGCGCCACACGGATGGACACGCCGCGCAGCACCTGGGCCTTGCCGTAGAACGCATCCACCGCTTCCAGCGACAGCAGATCAGGCATCGCTGCCCAGGTAGGCTTCGCGCACGCGCGGATCGCGGCGCATGGCGGCCGGGTCGCCCTGTGCGATCAGCTTCCCGTCCATCATCACCAGCACGGTTTCGGCCAGGCGCATCACCGCCGACATGTTGTGCTCGATCAGCAGTACGGTGCGCCCGGCCGACACACGCGCCAGCAGGTCTGTCGTCCGGTCCAGCGCGCCGTGGCCGACGCCGGCCAGCGGTTCATCCAGCAGCAGCACGGCCGGATCCGCCATCAGCGCCAGGCCGAGTTCCAACGCCCGTCCGTCCCCATGCGACAGCTGCTCGGCCGGTCGGTCTGCCTCGCGTTCCAGTCCCACGGTCGCCAGCATGGCCCTGGCCCGCTCCGCCGTTTCGGGGAACGTCCGGGCCGAACGCCACAGCGGCTGGCGGCGGAACACGCTGGCCTGGGCGGCCAGGCGGAGGTTCTCGAACACGGTCATGCCGGCGAAGGTGCGGGTGATCTGGAAGCTGCGACCGAGGCCCATGCGCGCGCGGGCCGGCACACGGAGGCCGGTGACGTCCGTTTCCCGGATGTGAACGCTGCCCGCCGACGGCCGTACCCCGCCCACCAGCACGTTCATCAGCGTGGTCTTGCCGGCGCCGTTCGGCCCGATGATCCCGTATAGCCGACCCGGCGCGAATGCGTAGGAAAACCCGTCGAGCGCGGTGAACCGGCCGTAGCGGACCGTTAACGCCTGGCAGCGCAGGGCGGCATCCGCGGTCACGGCCGTGCCCGCCGCAGCAGACGCCCGGCGCCCCCCATGATGCCGCCGGGTGCGAAGATCGTGACCAGCACGAACACCAGCCCCAGCAGCCCGTACCAACGGTCCGTCAGCCGGCTCAGCTCGTCGCGCAGCAGCTCGAACGCGGCCGCGCCCACCACGGGGCCGAACAGGGTGCCGGCGCCGCCCAGCACCGTCATGATCAGCACGTCGCCGGACGTGGTCCATTCGATGATCTGCGGGCTGGCGAAGAACAGCAGCGACGCCTGAAGCGCGCCCGCGATCCCGGCGTAGAAGCCCGACACGGCGAAGATCGCGACCCGGAAGCGGTTGGTGCGCCAGCCAAGCTGCTCGATGCGCACCGGGTTGAGCCGGATGCCTGCCACCACCTGGCCGAACGGCGACGCGCGCAGCCGGGCCGCGACGAGTAGCAGGATGGCAAACACGACTGCGGTGTACAGCAGGAACAGCCGGTCGCTGGCAAAGTCCAGGCCGAACAGGACCGGGCGCGGCACGCCGGAGATGCCGTCCAGCCCGCCGGTCCAGGCGCGCAGGTGGTTGCCGGCCAGAATGAAGCAGAGCTGCCCGAATGCCAGCGTAACCAGCGCGAAGAAGATGCCCGTCAACCGCAACGCCACGCCGCCCACGGCTGCCGCCAGCACGCCCCCGCCGATCCCGGCGGCCAGCAACGCCGCCTCGAACGGCCAGTGGGCGCGCAGCGTGAGATTGGCCAGCAGATACGCGCCGAGCCCGAAAAAGGCCGCATGGCCCAGCGACAGCAGCCCGGCCACCCCGAATGCCAGGTCGTAGCCGACCGCGAACACCGCATACACGAGCACTAGGTTGAGCAGCAGCAGCCGCTCCGCCCCCACGCCCGTCAAGGCGAGCACGACGGCCAACGCCGCCACCAGCAAGGTCACCGCGATCAGCCTGGTGCGGCCCGTCATGCGAGGCGGCGCTGCCGTCCGAACAGACCGTGCGGCCGCAGCAGCAGCACCGCAATCAGCAGGCAGTAGCTCAGCAGATCGACCCATTCCGGCGCGAAGCCGTAGCCACCCGCCCGCACCAGGCCCAGCAGCAGGGACGCCGCGACCGCGCCCTTGATGGAGCCAAGCCCGCCGATCACGACGACGACGAAGCAGTCGATGATCACGCCGAAGCCCATGCCAAGCTCCACAGGAAACAGCGGCGCCGTGACCGCGCCCGCGAGCGCCGCCAACCCGGTGCCGAACGCGAACACCCCCGTCCGCACCAGGCCCACGTCGATGCCCAGCGCCCGCACCATTTCGGGGTCCGCGCTGGCGGCGCGCACCACCGTGCCGACCGGCGTCTTTTCCAGCACAAGGAACAGCAGGGCCGCCATGGCCGCGCCGAAGGCGATAAGGAACAGCCGGAACGCCGACACGGTGGCGCCCAGCACGTGCACCGGGGCGGCCAGCACGGCGGGCGCGGACACGTCCTTGTAGTCCAGCCCCCACACGGCCCGCACGCCCTCCTCCAAGATCAGGATCACCCCAAAGGTGAGCAGCATCTGGACGAAGGGTTCGCGGTTGTACACCGGCCGCAGCGCCAGGCGCTCGACCAGCACACCGACCGCCGCGCCCCCCAGCGGCGCCAGCACCAGGGCCAGCCAAAACGATCCGGTGCTGTCGATGACCTGGAAGCCGCCATATGCCCCCAGCATGTAGAACGAGCCGTGGGCGAAGTTGATGATGCCGCCCATGCCGAAGATCAGCGTCAGCCCGGCCGACAGCAGGAACAGCATCGCGGCCAGGCTGAGGCCAATGATCAGGATGTTCATCGGCGACCCGGCGCCGCTACGGGCAGGGCCTGTAGATCTGGCCCGGCTGCAGGATGTCCGTGATCTTCATGCCGTATTTCGGCAAGTCCGGTGCCGTCTGCTCCACCCCCACGCCCGCCAGCGCGATCTGCCGGGCCTGGTGGTCGCAGGCGCCCATGTCCTTGCGGCCCTCGACCGAATCGGTGATGACGCTGCCGGTCATGGCGGCGACCCAATCCTTCTTGTCCCAGGAATGGGTGTCCGCCACCACGCGCAGCCACCACCGCATGCCGTCATAGGCATCGCCTGCGTTCGCGGACGGCAGCTCCCCGTACTTCGCCTTGTAGCGCGCCACGAAGTCCTTGTTGGCCGGGAAGTCCTCGCTCCAGTGATAGCGCAGCGTGCTGCCGACATCGACGCCGGCCGGGCCGACGGCGCGCATGATGATCTCGTCCACCATGCCGGGGCCGAACAGCTTCATCTTCTCCTTCAGACCGACCTCGTTGGCCTGCTTCAGCAGCGTGATCGCGTCGTTGCCCTGGCTGACCGTGTAGAGCGCGTCCGCCCCGCTGCGCATCGCCTTGTCCAGCAGGATGGAGAAGTCACGGGCCGGGGTCTGGTGGAACTCCTCGCCCACGACCTCGATCCCCTTTGTCGCAGCCAAGGTCTTGAACAGGGTCCAGGAGTCCCGGGCCGCCTCGTAGTCGGGCGTGATGCCGAACACCTTGCGGACATGGTTGCGTTCGGCGAAGCCGGCCGTGACGCCGACGGTGGAATTGACGTTCTTGCCCGTTCGGAAGGTCCAATGGAGGCGGCCCGGCGTTGTCAGGGCATTGTCCGCCGCAAAGGTCACCAGCAAGGGCACCTCGCGCTGTTCCGTCAGGCCGCTCAAGGCGACCGTCGCGGGCGAGCCGATCTCGCCGAACACCATGTTCGCGCCCGCGGCGATCCGGCTGGCGGCCTTCTGGACGGTTACCTGCGGCTTGCCCTCGCTGTCGTCCCAGGTGATCTCGATCGGCACGCCGTTGATCGTGCGGTTGCGCTCGTCCAGCGCCACCTCCACCCCGCGGCGCATGTCGGCGCCGATCACGGCCAGCGGCCCGGACAGGCCGATGATGGCGGCGATGCGGAAGGACGTGGGCGCAGGCTCCGCCGCCAGGCTCGGACGCACGATCGCCAGGACGGCCGCCGCCGCAACAATGCCTCGCTTGATCCGCATACGGATACCGCTCCCCGCCTTTGCCGGCCTTACAGGCGGCTTGAACCGACAGTAGCTATGCCATAGAGTATGTGTCAATACTGGCTGGTAACAGCCGAGGCGGAGAAGCCCATAATGCCCGAAGCAAGCCCGGAACAGCCGAGCGGACATGCCGTGGCCGTCGACGTGGTGATCGTCGGCGCCGGGTTCGCGGGCATGTACGCCCTGCACCGCATGCGCCAGGCCGGACTGAGCAGCCTCGTGTTCGAGGCCGGGACCGGCGTGGGCGGCGTGTGGTACTGGAACCGCTACCCCGGCGCCCGGTGCGACGTGGAAAGCATGCAGTATTCCTACTCCTTTTCGGAGGAACTGCAGCAGGATTGGGACTGGTCGGAACGCTTCGCGCCGCAGCCGGAGATCCTGGACTACGCCAACCACGTCGCCGACCGGTTCGACCTGCGGCGCGACATCCGGTTCGAAACGCGCGTGACCGCCGCGACGTTCGACGAGGCGGCCGGGCAGTGGGTGGTGGAAACGGACCGCGGAGATCGGGTACGCGCGCGGTTCTGCATCATGGCGACCGGCTGCCTGTCGGCCGCGCGGGTGCCGGACCTGCCGGGGCTGCGGGACTTCGCCGGCGACTGCTTCCACACCGGCGCCTGGCCGCAGCAGCCGGTGGACTTCACGGGCCGCCGGGTGGCACTCATCGGCACGGGCTCGTCCGGCATCCAGGCGACGCCGGTGATCGCGTCGGACGCGGCGCAGCTGTACGTGTTCCAGCGCACGCCCAACTTCGTGGTGCCTGCGCGCAACGGGAAGCTGGATGCCGACACCATCCGCTATTGGAAGGATGACTACCCGGCTCACCGCGCCCGGGCGCGCGAGATCGGCACGTTCTACGAGTTCGCCACAAGCGGCGCGCTGGACGTGCCCGACGAGGAGCGGGAGCGCGAGTACGAGCGGCGTTGGCAGGAGGGCGGCGTCAACTTCGTCCATGCGTTCAAGGACATCTACCTCGACCAGGCCGCCAACGACACCGCGGCCGAGTTCGTGCGCGCCCGCATCCGCGAACTGGTGCACGACCCGGACACGGCGGCAGCCCTGTCGCCCACCGACCACCCGCTCGGCTCCAAGCGGATCTGCGTCGCGTCCGACTACTACGAGGCGTTCAACCGACCGAACGTCACGCTGGTGAACCTGCGGCGGGAGCCGATCGACGCGATCGTGTCCGGCGGCATCCGAACGTCGGAGCGCGAGTACGCGGTGGACACGCTGGTGCTGGCGACCGGCTACGATGCGATGACGGGCGCGCTGCTGGCCATGGACATACGCGGCCGCGCCGGGCTGAGCCTGCGCGACAAATGGGCCGGCGGGCCGCGCAACTACCTGGGCCTGATGGTGGCCGGCTTCCCCAACCTGTTCACCGTCACCGGACCCGGCAGTCCGTCCGTGCTGGTGAACATGGTGATCGGGATCGAGCAGCACGTCGATTGGATTACCGACTGCATCCGCCACCTGGACCAGTCCGGCGCCGCGACCATCGAGGCGGACGAAGCCGCGGAGGACCGGTGGGTGGACCACGTGAACGCGGAGGCCGACCTGACGCTGTTCCCCCGGGCGGCGTCCTGGTATGTGGGCGCCAACATCCCGGGCAAGGCGCGCGTGTTCATGCCCTACGTCGGCGGCATCGGCCGCTATCGCAAGAAGTGCGACGAGGTGGCGGCGAACGGCTACGAAGGGTTCCGCATCGCCGCCGCCTGACCCATCCTATGCGTTGCGGGTCAGCGCCGCCGTTTCCTGCGCGACCCGGCGATAGGCCGCGCCTGCGGTGAAGCCGCCGTCCACTAGGTGGTCCTCGCCGGTGATGTAGGACGCGTCGTCGGAGGCCAGGAAGCGGACCAGCCTGGCCACCTCCTCCATCGTGCCGGGCCGCTGCATCGGCACCATGTCGACCAGCGGCTGCACGTGCGGCGAGTGCGCGGTCAGCTCGGTGAGGATCAGGCCGGGGCAGACGGTGTTGACGCGGATGCGGTCGCCCACGAACTCCATCGCGGCCGTGCGCGTCAGGCCGCGCAGCGCCCATTTGCTGGACGTGTAGGCCGGGTCGGTGTGGCCGGTGAAACCGGCCAGGGAGGCGATGTTGACGATCGACCCGCCACCCCCCTCCCGCATCAACGGCGCGGCCGCCTGCATGCCCAGGAAGGCGCCGGTCAGGTTGACGGCCAGCAGCGCGTTCCAGCGGTCGAGCGGGGTGTCGGCGATGCCGGTGCGGTTGATGAGGCCGGCGTTGTTGACCAGGATGTCCAGCCGCTTCTGCCAGGCCTGCACCTCCGCCACCGCGCGCGCCCATGCGTCGGGGCTGGACACGTCCAGCGCGACATAGCGGGCCGCGTCGCCCAGCTCGGCCGCCAGGGCACGGCCTTCCTCATGCAGCACGTCGCCGATCATCACGGCAGCGCCGGACGCGACGAACAGCCGCGCTTCCGCCGCCCCCATGCCGCGCGCGCCGCCCGTGACCAGCGCCACCTTGCCCGTCAGCGATGCCATGTCCCGTCCTTCCCGATGCTACTTATGCGTATATCCACAATCCGTTGGTAGGAACACTACCCCAATCGATTGACATGCGGACGCGCGCACCCGCATCATCCGCCCAACGCCGCGCAAGCGGCAGGTGGCGCATGCCACGGCAGGGGGAAACGGGATGACGGCACGGCGTTCGATGGTGGCGATGTTGGGCCTGGCGGCGGCCGCGGCCTTCGCCGCGTCCCGCCCGGCGGCGGCCCAGGCCGTGCCCGGCGTGACCGACACGGAGGTGAAGATCGGCGTCCACCTGTCGCTCAGTGGCCCGGCCAGCTTTGTCGGCCAGGGCGCCCGCGTCGGCACCACGCTGGCGCTGAAGGAGATCAACGACCATGGCGGCGTGAACGGCCGCAAGCTGGTCGCGGTCTACGTGGACGACAAGGGATCGCCCGACGGCGGCGTGTCCGCGTCCCGCCGGCTGGTGGACGAGGAAAAGGTGTTCATGGTGCTCGGCGCCGGCACCAGCACCTCCACCGTGCCCGTGCTGCCGTACTTCGAGCGCAGCGGCGTGCCCTACCTCGTCAGCCTCGCGTCCGACCCGGCGGTGGTGGAGAAGTTCCGCCGCAACGTCTACTCCGGCGCCACCGCCTCCCAGGCCACCATGACGGCAGGGATGGCGGATTTCGTGATGGGTAAGTTCAAGCCCAAGCGCTTGGCCATCATGCAGTGCGACCAGGGGCACTGCATGTCCGGCGCGCCCCGCGTGAAGGGGTTCCTGGAGAAGGCGGGCGTCGCGGTCACCGTCACCAACTTCAACTCCGGCGATACCGACTTCACCGGGCAGATCCAGCAGATCAAAAGCTTCAACCCGGACCTGGTGTTCGTCTACGGCCTGGCCGCGGACGGCCCGCGCATCTTCCCGCAGCTGCGCCGGGCGGGCATCACCGCGCAGATCGTGGCCGACACCTCGCTGGCCGACCCGGCGGTCGCGCGCAACGCCGGCAAGTCCGCCGACGGGTTCTGCGCCTTCTGGTTCGGCGGCTCCCAGTTCATCGACGACAAGACCGGTCCGACCGGGGAGTGGCTGAAGGCGCTCGACACCAACAACATCGAGCGGCCGGCCAACACGCCGAACCTGTATTCGATGATGCTCTACTCGGACGTGTACGTGGCCGCGGAGGCCATGCGCCGGGCCGGGCGCGACCTGACGCGCGACAACTTCATGCAGGCGCTGGACACCGGCATTCAGGGCTTCGTGGCCGGCAAGGACGGCTTCTGGACCTTCGCGAAGCCGATCGGGCTGCCGCGCAGCTTCACTGCCACCGACCATGCCGGCAACCGTGCCGTACAGCCGGTGTGCAGCGAGAACGGCATCTTCAAGCCCGCCGCCTGACGGCCAGGACGCGGGCGCATGGAGCTGTTGATCGGCGGCCTGGCGATCGGCGCGGTGTACGCGCTGCTGGCGATCGGCATCGTGCTGGTGTTCCGTGCCACGGGCGTCGTCAACTTCGCCCAGGGCGAGGTGATGATGGTCGCCGCCTACGCCTACGTGCTGGCGGCCGCCCGCACCGGCTCGGCCGTCCTGCAGATGGCGGCCGCGGTGGGCACCGGGATCGCGGCGGCGCTGCTGTGCTACGCGGTCGCGCACCTGCTGCTGCCCCGGGCCAGCCGCCTCGCGCAGGTGATCGGCACCATCGGCGTGCTGATCCTGCTGCAGGCCGGGGCGCGCTTCCTGTTCACGGACGATCCGGTGCCGGCCGACCCCTGGCTGTTCGGCGACGAGAACCTGCTGGTGGGCGGCGCCACGGTCGCAGTCAATTCCTTGCTGATCCTGGGCATCACGGTGCTGGCGACGGCGGCACTGGTGTGGTGGCAGAACGCCACCGTGTACGGCCGGGCGGTGCGCGCGGTGGCGGAGGACCCGTGGCGGGCGGCGCTGTCGGGCATCCACGTATCCTCGACGCTGGCGACGAGCTGGGCGGTCGGTGGCGCGCTGGCGGGGATTGCCGGGCTGCTGGTCAGCCCCGTCACGGGCGTGTATCCGACCATGGGCGACAGCGTCATCTTCCCCGCCTTCATCTCGGCCGTGCTGGGCGGGTTCAGCTCCATCGAGGGCGCGCTGGTGGGCGGCCTCCTACTGGGGCTGATCCAGACCTACGCGGTGGTGCTGTTCGGCGGCTCGTTCAAGGAAGCCGTGATGTTCGGCGTGCTGCTGGCGGTGCTGCTGTGGCGGCCGACCGGGCTGTTCGCCGCGCGCGGTGCGAGGCAGGTGTGAGGACTATCCCTTCCCGCCACCCGGTCGCCGCGGCGGTGGCCGCCGGGCTCGTGCTGGTGGCGCTGGCCTCCTTCGTCCCGCCCTACCGGCTGTTCATCGTCGGCCAGCTGTCGGTGGTGGTGATGGTGACGGTCGGGCTGGCGGTGCTGATGGGGGGTGCGGGGCTGCTGTCGCTCGCCAGCGCCGCGTTCATGGCCGTGGGCGGCTACGGCGCGATCATGCTGATGATCCAGTGGTCGCTGCCCTGGTTCGTGGCCGTGCCGGTGGTGGTGGCGGCCGGCGCCGTGCTGGGCGGGCTGCTCGGCTTCGTCACGCTGCGGCTGTCGGGCTTCTACCTGGCGATCGCGACGCTCGGGTTCCTTCAGGTGCTGCTGGCGCTGCTGAAGCACGGCGGCCAGCTCACGGGCGGCGGCTACGGGCTGGTGGCGCCGCTGCTGGCCACGCCGGGGCTGCCGGACGTGCCGGCGGAGTGGCTGTCGCTCCTGACCCTGTTCTGCGCCGTGCTGACGGTCGCCGCGGCCGTCACGGTGACGCGCTCGCGCATCGGCCGTGCCTGGATCGCCATCCGTGACAACGAGGCAGCGGCGCGCATGCAGGGCATCGACGTCAGGCGCATGAAGGTGCTGGCCTTCGCATTCACCAGCGGCCTGACGAGCCTGGCGGGCGCGCTGCACGCCTTCCTGCTGAACGGCACCAACCCCAGCACCTACACGATGAACCTGTCGATCTTCCACATCACGCTGGTGGTGGTGGGCGGCATGTCCGGCTCCATCTTCGGCGCGGTGGCGGCGCCGCTGGTGCTGTTCTTCCTGCCGGAGATGTTCACCGCGCTGGGCGAGTGGCGCGACTTCTTCTACGGCGCGATCCTGTTGCTGACGCTGGTGCTGATGCCGTCCGGCCTGTCGTCGCTGCTGCGCTACCTGCCGGGCCAGGGGGCCGCACGGACGTGAGCCTGCTGGAAGCAACCGGCCTGCGCGTGGCGTTCGGCGGCGTGCAGGCGCTGGACGGGCTGGACCTGTCGGTCGGCGAGGCCGAGATCCACGGCATCATCGGCCCCAACGGCGCCGGCAAGACCACGGCGATGAACGTGCTGACGGGGTTCATCCGTGCGGATGGCGGCACCGCGCGGTTCGCGGGCGCCCCGCTTCCGTCCCAGCCGCACCTGGTCGCGCAGGCCGGGATCGGCCGCACCTTCCAGTCCTCGGCCATCTTCGCCGACCTGACGGCGGTCGAGAACGTGATGTGCGGCGGCCACCGCTGGTCCCGGGCCGGGCTGTTCGGGTCCATGGTGCGCACCCGCGCCGCGCAGGCGGAGGAGGCGGAACTGCGCCGGACGGCCGCGGACTGGCTGGGGAGGGTCGGCTTCCAGTTCCCGGTGGACACGCCCGTGGGTGCCCTGCCGTTCGGCGAGCACCGCAAGATGGAGGTCGCCCGCGCGCTGATGGGCCGCCCGCGCCTGCTGCTGCTAGACGAGCCCACCGCCGGGCTGACGCCGGCGGAGGTGCACGTGGTCGGCGACCTGCTGCGCGCGCTGCGGCGCGACAGCGCGCACCCGCTGTCCATCGTGCTGGTGGAGCACAACGTCCCGTTCATCTTCTCCCTGTGCGACCGGGTGACGGCCGTGGACAAGGGCCGCACGATCCTGAGCGGCACGCCCGCCGAGATCCGCGGCAACGCCGCCGTGATCCAGTCCTACCTGGGCGGCGGCGGTGCGGAAGGCCACGCCGCCGCGCCTGCCGTGCCACCGCCGGCCGTGGCGGACACGGTGCCGCCGGTGCTGGAACTGCGCGGCATGCGCGCCGGCTACGGCCGCATCGACGTGATCCGCGGCGTCGACATGACCGTCCGGCCGGGCGAGCTGATCGTCATCTGCGGGCGCAACGGCGCGGGCAAGTCCACGCTGCTCAACGCCGTCTCCGGGCAGCCCAAGGTGTCGGGCGGCGAGGTGTTGTGGGGCGGCGCGCGCCTCAACGGCCTGTCCGTCAGCCAGATCGCCCGGCGCGGCCTGGCGCTGGTGCCGCAGGAGCGGGGCATCATCGCCGGGCAGACGGTGGAATCGAACCTGCGCCTGTCCACCGGCGGCCTCGGCCTGAGCCGCGCCGGCTACCGGGCCCGGCGCGACGCGATGTTCGAGCGCTTCCCCAAGCTGGGGGCCCGGCGCACCCAGATCGCCGGCACGCTGAGCGGCGGGGAACGGCAGATGCTGGCGCTCGCCAAGGCACTGCTGCGCCAGCCCCGGCTGCTGCTGCTGGACGAGCCCTCCATCGGCCTGGCGCCCACCATCCTGGAGGAGCTGGGGCGCACGGTGGAGGCGATCCGGGCGGACAGCATCGCCGTGGTGGTGGCCGAGCAGAACGTGTGGTGGGTGGCGCCCCTGGCGCAACGCGCGTTCCTGATGGAATCAGGCCGCTTCGTCGCCTCCGGCCCGGCCGCGGAGATCGCTGAACGGGAACGGCTGCTGGAAAGCTTCCTGGGCGGCCAGGGCAGCGACGGGGGTGCGGATGAGGCCGCCCTGGCGCTGGTGTACGGGGGACACCGATGAACGACGACGTCAGCCGGATGCGCGGGATGCTGGACGCGGCCCGCGCGCTCAGCCAGTCCGACAATTTGTTCGCCAGCATTTCCGGCGAACGGATCGCCGTGATCCTGGTGGACGCGCTGTTCGAGATGGATCCGGCCATGGACGACCCGTGGGACGAGCTGCCCGCCGCGGCAGCGCCATGACGGCGCTGCGCATCGCCAACCCGGTGCTGGAAACCGGCAGCCGCGCGGACCTGCTGGCGCTGCAGGAGCGCCGTCTGCTGGCGCAGGTGCTCCGGGCCGCGACGCGCATCCCGTTCTACCGTGGCCGCTGGCCCGAGGCGGCAGGGCGCCTCGCTTCGCTGGACGCATTCCGCGACACCATCCCGTTCACGTCCAAGGCCGATTTCTTGGGCGACGACGCCACCGCCAGCGCCGACCGGTTCGCCCGGCCGGGCTCCCGCCCCTACGCGCTGCACCTGACGTCCGGGACCACCGGGCTGGGGCAGGAGGTGCATGCGCTGACGCGCTACGACCAGGAAGCCTCCGCCTCCACCTGGGTATACCAGGCGCGCTGGGCCGGGCTTGAGCCCGGGGATGCGGTGTTCTACACCTTCCCGGTCGGGCTGCAGACCGGCGGGCTGTGGTCCAGCCATGCCAGCGACCGGATGGCGTCGCTGGGCTTCCACATGGGGCCGTACTCGACGGACAAGAAGGTGGAGTACATGCTCCGCTTCCGTCCGCACGGGCTGATCGCCTCGCCGGCCTACCTCACGCAGCTGCAGGCCAACTTCCACGACCGCGGCCTCCGTCCGCGCGAGGCGCTGCCGAGCCTGAAGGCGCTGTTCATCGCCGGGGAAAGCTACACGATCGACTGGCCCACCCGTGCCGCCGAGTACTGGGGCGCCACCATCTCCGAATGGTACGGCTCCATGCAGGGCGGCCTCAACCAGTGCTTCTCCTGCGAGCGCGGGGTGGTGCCAGGCGGCCGGCGCGGCACCCTGCACTGCATGGAGCACCGCATCCTGTGCGAGGTGCTCGACCCCGAGACCGGCCGCCCCGTCGAGCCCGGCGATGAAGGCGAAATGGTCATCACCTCGCTGTACCGCGAAGGCTTCCCGGTGATCCGCTTCCGCACCGGCGACCGGGTGCGCTGGCTGGGCGCCACCTGCCCGTGCGGCCGCCCGTTCGGCAGCATCGAAGCGGGGACCATCGCCCGCTACGACGACATGATGAAGATCCGCGGGCAGAATCTGTGGCCGGAGGCGGTGGACCGCATCGTGTTCGCCGATGGCGACATCGAGGAATACGCCGGCACCGTCTCGGTCGACGAGCGCGGGCGTGAGACGGTGGCGCTCGCGATCGAATGGCAGCCCGAACGCGCGCCGTCCATCGAGGGCGAGGCCGGCCGTGTGGCCGCGCTGGCGGGCGCGATCCGCGAGAAGCTCAACATCCGCATGGACGTCACGGTCGCGCCGTATCGCAGCCTGCCGCGGTTCGAGTTCAAGGTGCGCCGCTGGACCGACACGCGCCGGCGGGACCGCACGTTCGTCCGCTACGTGAAGGAGTGAGGGGGCGATGACGCTGTTCCTGGAAGACTACGAGGCGCTGGCGCCAGGCCATCGATGGACCAGCCCGGGCCGCACCGTGGGCGAAAGCGACATCGCGCTGTTCGGCGGCCTGACCGGCGACCTGCATCCGCTGCACACGGACGCGGAAGCGGCACGCGCCGGCGGCTACGGCGAGCGGATCGCGCACGGCTATCTCACGGCCTCGCTGGCGGCCGGGCTCGCCTACCGGATCGGGCTGGACGAGGGCAGCTCCTTCGCACTGCTCAACATCGGCTGGACGTTCCGGCAGCCGGTGCGGATCGGCGACACGATCCGGGTGCACGTGGAGCTCACGGGCGCCCGGCCGTCGCGCCGCCATCCCGGCCACGGGGTCGTGCTGCGCCGCTACGAGGTCGAGAACCAGGCACGGGAGGTGGTGGCGGTGGGCGAAGCGGCGATGCTTTGCAACCGGCGTCCGCAGGAGGTCGCGGCGTGAGCGTCCACGTCCTCGGCCTGGCGCTGCACCGCCCGGCCGAGCGGATCGACGATCTGCGGCTGGAGGAGATGGTGTACGTCACCGCCCGCGCCGCGTTGGACGATGCCGGCGTGACTCGCGGGCAGTTGGACAGCGTGACGCTGGGCGCATGCGACGAGCTGGACGGACGGTCGATCTCCTCCATGCTCATGGCCATGCCGGCCGGGGCGTACCTGACGGACGAAATCAAGGTCACGGATGCGGCCGCGACCGCGCTGTGCTTGGCCACCGCCCGGCTGCTGTCTGGCGACTTCCACCTGTGCATGGTGGCGAGCTGGTGCAAAAGCTCCAAGACGGGCG
>CALMVT010000168.1 GCA_937873175.1 uncultured Acetobacteraceae bacterium
CGGGCGTGGTTCAGATCTGGGTAACACCCAAAAGGAGAAATCCGTTCACCCTCAGAGCCCCATCGATTTCCGGTGTTACCTGGGAACGGCACTTTTTGGAACCATGCCAAGCGCGCCAGATCCCCGGCGCGCAGTGCCGGGTGATCCGTTCCATTTGGGGGCACATGGCGCCGATGAGCCCCGGTGACATCACGGCCGTCGATGCGCCGTTGGCGGAGCTGCTTGCCGATTAGGTGCAAGCGTCGCAGGCGTCGGGCTCCTCATGGTCGAGCGCCGGCTTGCGGAGGTCACTGCCGGAACCCTGGCGAGGGAAAAAGCTCAAGGCCGCATTGATACCCCGACCGGGCGGAATAAGCCATCGGGGCGCGGGCTGAACCCGGCGACGCGGTCGCTCAGTCCCCAGAACCAGGTGAAGTGATACAGCGGCAGGTAGGGCAGCGCCGCCATCCAAAGATCGGTCGCCTCGTGGTAAGCGCGGGCACGCTCCGCCGGGTCGGACGCGGTGGCGCCCCGGTCCAGCGCCGCTTCCAGGGCGGGGCTGCACCAGCCGGTCCAGTTCAGCGGCGCCCCGCAGCGCATCCAAAGGCTGGCATTACCGTCCGGGTCCGGCCGCCCGCTCCAGATCACCTGGTAAGCCTCGTACTCGCCCCGGGCCGCCGCGTCGGTCTGCGACACCGCCTCGCCTTTCTGCAACCTCACCTCGAAGCCGGCCTCGGCCGCCATGGACTGGATCACCTCGCCCACCTGCACGTCCGTCGGGTTGTTCACGACACTGAGCGTGAGCTTCGGGTGCGGGATCCCGGCGGCTGCTAGCAGGGCGCGGGCGCCGGGTATGTCGCGCGGCGGGACCGGGTGGGCCGGGTCCCAGTAGCGGCTGCCGGGCGCCTCGGTCTGGTTGCTCGGGATGAAGCGCCCTTCGAACACGACTTGGTTGATGCCGTCGCGGTCGATGGACTTGGCAAAAGCCTGCCGGATGCGGACATCGCGGCCGAATGGCGTGTCGGCGGCGGGGCCGTGCGCGAGGTTGAAGGACAGCATCTCGAAGCCGATGGAGGGCGACTGCACGACCCGGAGCCGCCGGTCCGCCTCGACGGCAGGCACGTCGGTGGCCGCCAGGCGGTTGGCGATGTCGAGCTGGCCGGATTGCAGGTTCACGCGCCGCACAGTGGAGTCCGGCATGACGCGGAACTCGATCCGGTCCAGCGTCACGGCGGCAGCGTTCCAGTAGCCGGGGAAGCGTTGCAAGGTGATGTGATCCTGGGCCACGCGCTCCCCAAACGAGAACGGCCCGGCGCAGACCGGGTGCGCGGCGATGGCCTCGGTCGGCTGATCCAAGATGCGCGGGGACAGCATGAGGCCGGACCGGCTCGCGAGCAGCGCCAGCAGCGGGGTGTAGGGCGTGAGCAGGCGGATGCGGACGGTATGGGCGTCCACCGCGTCGATGCCTGCGATGGGTTTCAGCTCGCCGCGGCGGGCGCTGTAGGGGGCGGAGCGGTAGCGTTCCAGGTTGGCGCGCACGGCCTCCGCGTCCATCGGCGTGCCGTCCTGGAACTGCACGCCGTCGCGCAAATGCAGTGTCAGCGCCAGGCGGTCGGGCGACCAGTCCCAAGCGGTCGCCAGCTCCGGCACGAGGTTCAGCGACGCATCGAGGTTGAGCAGCTGGTCGCACATCGACAGGTTCACGATGCGCTCGATGTAGGAGCCGCTGCGGGCCGGGTCGAAGGTGTCGAGGTCGAAGTCCAGGCCGAACCGCAACGTTCCCGCCGCATGTGCGGACAATGGGGGGAGCAGGGCGGCGGCGATCAGCCAAGGGCGCATCGAGGGTCCTTTGTGCGGAGCGTGCCGGGACATGCAGCGATCGTGCCAGCCGTGTCCCTCGGTGGATGGCGGCACAGCGGGCGCCAACTGTGGCCTTGTCCAGCCCAGGCCAGCGCGCCAAGCATCAGCTATGGGCTGGAGGCCGCGTGCCGCGCGAACAGGGCCTGGGCATGGGGCGCTCGGGGTCCAGAAGAGAAACCGGCCGCCGGACCGGCGAGGAGGTGCCGGGGCGCTCGGTGTCAGTAGTTGAAGGCCGGCTCCTGCAGATCGGCTTTGGTTTGCAGAGCCAACGTGATCGCTTTTTGCACCGCACGCGTCGTGAGATCGACGCACATCGAGGGCATCTCGACTTGCGGGTACACTTGCTGCGCCGCCAAGGATGGCGAGGCAGGAACATGAATAAAGCCCGCCCGCGTCGAAAGCCCCTGACGTGCGATCAGGTGCAGCGTCGTATACATCATCTGATTGCAGCCATAGGTCGAAGCACTGTTGGAAATCTTGGTCGGAATTCCGCTGGAGCGCAGCCCGAAGGTGATCGCTTTGACCGGGAGCGTGGCGAAGTAGGCGGCCGGGCCATTCGCAAACACAGGCTCGCCTCCGGGCTGATGCCCGACATTGTCCGGCACGGGAAAATCCAGCACGTTGGCCGCGATTCGCTCAACTGCGATAACTGACGAGCCTGGCGCAAGCCCGAGGCTGATCCACAAATCAGGTCGCACGCGATCAAGCGTGTCCCCGACAATGCTGGCCAGGCGGGAGCTATCTACCGGCAAGCGAACGGTGCTCAGCTCGCCTTCGACCTCGTTGGACCGATCGAGCCGGTCGAGCACCTCCAACGTCGGGTTTTCCGTGCCGTGTTCCCAAGGCTCGAAACCGGTGATGACGATCCTGGCTGTCATGCAGCTTTCCTTTCGGGTGGGAACGGGATGTGCAGGAAACAGGCGACGTCGTGTCGCCCCAAAACCGGCAACAGATCGGGCGTGGCCTGATCGCAAATCGCCATGCGATGTGGGCATCGGGAGCGGAAGGGACAGCCCGCCATCGCCTCGAGCGGGCTTGTCGCCTCGCCCCTGACCACCCCGAGTTGGCGAACACGCATGCGGCGGGGATCGGGTACCGGAATCGCCGCGAGCAGCGCCTCGGTATACGGATGCAACGGTGTGCGGTAGACCTCCGCTGCCGCCCCGAGTTCGACGATGTGGCCAAGATACATGACGGCGATCCGGTCGGCGATGCGCTTCACGACCCCGAGGTCGTGCGAGATGAACAGGTAGGCCAATCCGAACCGCTGCTGCAGGTCGAGGATCAGCCGCAGGATCTGCGCGCGGATCGACACGTCGAGCGCGGAGACCGCCTCGTCGAACACGATGACATCGGGCCGGAGGATCAACGCACGGGCGATGGCGACGCGCTGTGCCTGGCCGCCGGAGAACTCATGCGGGTAGCGTTCAGCGTGTTCCGGCCGCAGCCCGACCAGTTCGAGCAGTTCAAGCGCCGCTGACCGCCGTTCACGCTCCGAGCCGATGCCCTGCAGCCGCATCGGCTCCGCCACGTTCACGCCGACCGACATGCGCGGGTTGAGCGAGGACAGCGCGTCCTGAAACACGATCTGCACCCGCCGGCGCAGGCGGCGCGTTGCCGCGGTGGAGGCGCCAGTGAAGTCCTGCCCGGCGACGCGCACGATGCCTGACTCTGGGCCGGCATCCGGCTCGATCAAGCGCAACGCAAGGCGGGCCAGGGTGGACTTGCCGCATCCGCTCTCGCCAACCAGGCCCAAGGTTTCGCCGGCTGCCAGCGTGAAGCTCGCGCCGGCCACGGCGCGCAGCGTGCGCCCACGTCCACGCCGCGCGGCGTAGCTTTTGCTGATGTTGCGCAGCTCAAGAAGTGCTTCAGGCATCCGCCATCGCCCTTTGCGCCACGATGCAGGCGACGGACTGCTGTGCCGAAACCGCCTCCAGGGGCGGATCGATGCGCCGGCAGTCCGGGATCGCATCGGGACAGCGGGGATGGAACGGACATCCGGACGGACGCCGGCGCGGGTCGGGCGGGGCGCCGGCAATCGGCTCCAGGGCGGTGTTCCGGTCGTCCTCCAAATTGATCGCGCAGGCCAGCAGCGCTCGCGTGTAGGGATGCCGCGGCGCATGGAACAGGGTGTCCACGTCGGCCTGCTCGATCACGCGGCCGGCATACATGACCGCCACGTCGTCGGCCATCGCCGCGACCACGCCGAGGTCATGGGTGATCAGCAGCAGGGACGCCTCCGCTTCCTGCCGCAGGTCGTCCAAGAGGTGCAGGATCTTGGCTTGCACCGTCACGTCAAGCGCTGTGGTCGGCTCATCGGCGATGATCACCTCGGGACCGCAGGAGATCGCCGAGGCGATCAGCACGCGCTGGCGCATCCCACCACTGAAATGGTGCGGGTAGTCCATCGCGCGCGCGTCCGCGTCGGGCACGCCGACGTGCCGCAGCAGCTCGACGGCGCGCCGCTCCGCCTCGGCCCGGGTCATCTTGCGATGCGCCCGCAGCGTTTCGGCAATCTGGAAGCCGATGCGCAGCACCGGGTTGAGGGAGGCGAGCGGGTCCTGGAACACCATGGCGATGCGCGCGCCCCGCACCTCCGCCATCTGCCGCTCGGTCAGCGCGAGCAGATCCCGCCCAAGGTATCGGACGGTTCCGCCGGCCACGCGCACGGGCGGCTCAAGCAGGCGGAGCAGCGAAAGCGCCGTCATCGTCTTGCCGGACCCGGACTCGCCCACGATGGCGGTGGTGCGCCCACGCCGCAGGGTGAAGCTCACCCGGTCCACGAGTCGCACCTCGTGCCCGCCCATTTTGACTGTGGTAACGAGGTCCTTCACCTCCAGCACGATGTCGGAACCGTCCATCGGTGTCAGCGCCGTCTGGAACGCGGATCGAGCGCGTCGCGCAATCCGTCGCCGAGGAAGCTGAAAGCGAGCGACACCGCTACGATCACGATGCCGGGCAGGACGGTCGCGTGCGGCGCCCGACGGAGCACGATGCGGCCCTCCGACACCATCGCGCCCCAGTCCGACGCCGGCGGCTGGACGCCAAGGCCTAGGAAGCTGAGGCCCGAGCCGACGACGATCATCAGTCCGACCAGGGTGGTGGCATAGACCAGCAGCGGCGGCAGCACGCCCGGAGTCACATAGCGCAGCAGCAGCGCCGTGCGGGTGGCGCCGGCGGCGCGTGCCGCCTCGATGAACGGCATGGAGGCCACCAAGAGCGTGGCAGTGCGCGCCAGCCGTCCGACATAGGGGATCAGCACCACGGTGATCGAGATGACCTCCGTCCACACGCCGGGCCGCAGCACCCCGGCGATGGCGATGGCGAGCAGCACCATCGGAAAGGCGAATACGACATCCAGAAGGCGCATGATCACCTGATCGGTCCATCCACCCGCGGTTCCCGCCAGAAGCCCGAGCGCCAGCCCCGTCGCACTGGCCACCATCACCGGCACGATGCCGACGACAAGCGAGACGCGCCCGCCCCAAAGCAGCCGCGACAGCATGTCGCGCCCCTGCGCGTCGGTGCCGAGCAGGTGACCTGCCGTGCCCGGCGGGGCATAGCGCAGGAGGTTGTCGGCCGCGGCGGGATCATACGGGCTGAGCAAGGGCGCCAGCAGCGCCGCGCCGGCGACGAGAACAAGGAACAGGGCGGCGGCAAAGGCTGCGCGGTCACGTGCGAACGCGGCGATGCGCCAGCGCCGTCCGGAGGCGGGCGGGATCGCGGGCGCCCCGACGCCGTCGGAACGCTCCCCCTCGCCCACGCCGGCGTGGGCCGTATCGGGCGGGACCATCAGGATTCCTTCAAGCGTGGATCGAGCGCCGCATTCACCAAGTCCACAAGGACATTCACCAACACGAACAGCAGCGCAATCAGCAGGGTGGTCGCTTGCACGACCGGGGTGTCGCGGGCGGTGATCGAGTCGTAAAGCAAGGACCCGAGACCCGGCCAGGCAAACACCACCTCGGAGAACAGCGCGCCGCCGAGCAGGTAGCCGAGCTGCAAGCCGGTGATGGTCATGATCGGCGGCAAGGCATTCAGGATGACGTGCCGGCGGAGCAGCGCCCCGCGCCCCAGCCCCTTGGCGCGGGCGACGCGCACATGCGGGCGGCCTATCGCCTCCAGCACCGAGGAGCGCACCAGGCGCGTGATGATGGCCGCCGGCCCGAGCGCCGTGGTGACCGTCGGCAGCACCAGATGACGCGCCACGTCCAGCACCCCACCCTCCCCGGCCATATCGGTCATCCCGGACACTGGCAGCCAGCGCAGGCGCAAGGCGAAGAACAGCACCAGGACCAACCCGAGCCAGAACGGCGGCGTGCTGCCAAACAGCAAGGTCACACCCGTCAGCACCCGGTCCAGCACCGAGCGCGGCCGCAGCGCCGCGAGCAGCCCGGCGCCGTAGCCGATCGCCATCGCAAGCGCGAGGCTGGCCGCGGCCAGCAGCGCGGTGTTGAGGAAGCGCGGAACGATCAACGCCGCCACCGGGCGAGAGGTGGCAACCGAGGTGCCGAGATCACCCTCCGCTATCCGTGCCACCCAGCGCGCGTACTGCGCCGGCACGGGCTGATCCAACCCCAGCGTGCGGCGCAGCGCCACCCGGTCGGCCTCGGTCGCCTGCGGCCCGAGCAGCGTCGTCGTCACGTCCCCGGGCGCCAGATGCATCAGCAGGAAGATGACGACCGAGACCCCGATAAGCACCGGGACCAGTGCCGCCAGCCGGCGGAGAAGGAAACCGCGCACCGATCGCCCGGGTCAATCAACCGAGACCGTGGACAAGTCGAACCAGTCCTCCGGCGGGTTGACGAAGCCGTGGACCTTGGGGGACAGCATTATCGGCTGCAGATCATCCACAATCGGCACATAGGCCGCGTCGTCCATGATGATCCTGTTCGCTTTCTGGTAGAGAGCCTTCGCTGCAGCCGGATCGCGTGTCGTCAGCGCCTGGCTGAGCAGCGCGTCCACTTCCTTGTTGCAATAATAGCCGGAGTTCTGGCCATCCGGCGCCATCGTGTCGCAGCGGGCGACGATGTTGATCCAGGCCGGGGTGGACATGCCCCAGCCGATCTCGTTCATCCCAATGTCCTGGCCCATGCCGCCAGCCCAGCGGCCCATATAGGTGACCCACTCGAATTTCCGGAGCTCGACGTCGATGCCGACCTTCTTCAGGTCGCGCTGGATCCAGGACTCCACCAGCTCACCCGTGCCGACCTGCGGGATCTCGAACACCACCTTGAAGCCGTTCGGGTATCCCGCCTCGGCGAACAGCTTCTTCGCGGCGTCGGGATCGTATTTGTAGCTGCGGAAGCCGGGATCATAGGCGTCCGTGCCGGGCGAGAGCAGACCGAACTCGGGGCGGCCGGTCTTCCTGTAGATCTCGCGGGCGATGCCCTCCCGGTCGATCGCCATGTTGACGGCACGGCGGACACGCACGTCTTTGAACACGTCCTGCTTCATGTTGAGGTAAAGGTAATTGATGTAGGGCACGTTGGGATTGGTCGATAGTTTGAACCCGTCATCGACCAGGCCCTGGATCTCGTCCCAGGGCGGGGTGCTGATCATCTGCACCTCGCCGTTAGAGAGCGCATTGACACGGGTCGCCGGGTCCTGCAGCGGGCGGAAGATCACGCGGTCAAGCTGCGCCTTCCGGCCCCAGTAATCCGGGTTGCGCTCCAGCACGGTTCGCACGCCTTGCTGGCGCTCAACGAACCGGAACGGCCCGGTGCCGATGGGATGCAGCGCGATGCCTTCATTGCCATATGCTTTCACCGCGGCTGGGCTGACCATCAACGGCTGTCCGTAGCTCTGCAGACCTTGCCGCAGCCACTCGTAGTTGGGTGCCGTCAGGATGACGCGGACCGTCATCGGGTCCAGCACCTCCATACCCTTGATCCATTTCGCGTAAGCTACGACAAAGGAAGCGGCTTTCGGGTAATAGTTCGGCGAGGACTTGTCCCAGAACCGCTCGAAATTGAACTTCACCGCGGCGGCGTCGAACGGCGTGCCGTCGTGGAACGTCACGCCGGGACGCAGCTTGAAGGTGTATTGCAGACCGTCTGGGGAAATCTCCCATGACGCTGCAAGGCCCGGAACCAACGGAGGCGTTGGAACGTCGCCTTTGGTCAGGTCCTCTTTCGCCAGTCCTTCAAAGATTTGGTACGTGATCTGATAGGTGGTCCAGCCGCCGGTGGCGTGCGGGTCCATCGTGTCGGTTTCGGACGGCATGCCCCAGATCAAGGTGCCCGCGGCCTGAGCCTGGGGGGTGGCCGTGGGCTGGATGATGGCGAGGGCTGCACCAATCGCGACGCGGATCAACAAAGGAACTGCCATACGATGCCCCATTCTCTTGATCCTAGCTGAGCGCCATGCGTGAACAGGACGCGGTGTCGATCATCAAACTCCCAAACGGGGAGCACCCATCATGCCAATGCCGTTACAGCCCACGACGCGCGGAACCATGGGCGAGGAGCCACCTCATCCAGGCGGCCTCACCGGCGCCCCCGCGGCAGGGTGCGTCGCAATCCAGTGCCGGGCGATCTCGACCCGGCGGCATATCCAAACCCGGTCGTGTCCCGTCACGTAGTCTATGAAGCGGCCCAGCGCCGCGGTACGGGCGGGGCGGCCGGCCAGGCGGCAGTGCAGGCCGATCGACATCATCTTCGGCTCCTCGGCACCCTCGGCGTAGAGCTGGTCGAACGCCGCCTTGAGATACGTGAAGAAGTCCTCCCCCGACATCCAGCCCGGCGTCGTCGCGAACTTGAAGTCGTTGGTGTCGAGCGCGTAGGGCACGATTAGCCGCGGCTTGCCGGCCACGGGCGTCCAATACGGCAGGTCGTCGTTGTAGCTGTCGGAGTCGTAAAGCGTTTCCGTTTCCTCCATCACCAGCCGCCGGGTGTTCTCGCTGTAGCGGCCGGTGTACCAGCCGAGCGGCGGCGCGCCCGTGATCTCCCGGATCGTTTGCACCGTGCGGCGGATGTCGTCCCGCTCCTGCGCTTCCGGCATGCCGGCGTAGTCGATCCAGCGCCAGGAATGGCTTGCCACCTCGTGCCCGGCCTCGGCCATGGCACGGCCAGCGTCGGGGTTGCGAAACAGGGCGAGGCCCACGGCCCAGCAGGTGAACGGCAGGCCGCGCTCCCCGAACAGCCGCAGGATGCGCCAGAAACCGGCGCGGCTGCCGTACTCGAAATGGTCTTCGACGCTGAGACTGCGGCCGGGCTTGGGGGCCAGGCCCACGATCTCGGGGGTCAGGTAGATCTCGGCATGCGGGTCGCCGTCCGCCACGCTGCGCTCGCCGCCTTCCTCGTAGTTCAGCACGAAGCTGATGGCGACCCGGGCATTGCCGGGCCAGGCCGCATGCGGGCGCGTGCGTCCATAGCCGATCAGGTCGCGCGGACGGGGATCGGTCATCAGTATGCCTCCCGAACCGGACCCGGCGACCGTCGCAGCACCAGCTCCTGGTCAAGCCCCTCCACGCTTTCCCGCTGCTCGCCCGGCCGCCCTGCCCGCGCAAGCGTGGGAAAGCGGGCGCTGAGCAGGCGCACGGTCACGTAATACCCGATGCCGGTGACAATCGGCGTCACCGCCGTCGGCAGCCAGGCCATCGGCACGGCCAGGTAGATGACGAAGCCCAGAACGGTCCAGCCGATGGCGGCCACGCCGAAGCCGCGCCAATACCAACACGGCCCGCCCGGCTCGAACAGGGTGACGACATCGACGCGGGTGCGCTTCAGGACCACGTAATCGGCGATCAGCACGCCGGCCATCGGCGCGAAGATGTTGCCGAGCACGTTCATGTATCCGGTGTAGCCGTTGACCACGTCCGGCACCGCCGAAAGCGCCACGCCCAGCACGCTGACCGCGAGCGTGGTCCAGAACCGGCCCAGGCGCTCCGCGATGTTGGAAAGCGACAGCCCGCCCGTGTACAGGTTCAGGACGTTGATGGTCCAGTTGTCAAAGGCGATGACAACGAACACGAGCAGCACGGTCAGCCCGCTGGTGCTCATTTGCGCCACGACCTCGAACGGGTTGGCCGTCCGGCCCAGGGTACCGGGCGCCGCATAGCCGCCGAGCGCCGCGCCCAGAGTGGTCCCGACCGCGGCGGCGCCGAGGGTGCCGAGCCACATGTCGAGCCGAGTGCGCGAATAGCGGCAGAAGTCCGCCGCGTCGGTGATCATGGTGAGCCACGCCGCCGCGGCGCCGTTGAGCCAGGTGGCGAACAGCAGCCAATGCGGCCCCGGCATGCCCGGGTAGGCGCCAACGCTAGCTGGCGCAAAGTTCGGGCCACCCTGGGAGGCGAGCAGGACAAACAGGTAGGCGAACACCACGAGCTTCAACGGAAAGGCGAAGCGCGACAGCACCTTGAGTGACCCGTAGCCCACCAGCGCCACGACCACCTGGAGCGCCGCGAAGATGATGCTGACCCAGAACAGCGAGTGCTGCCCGCCCAGCCACTTGTCCAGCACGGCGACCACGGCCATCGACCCCGCCACGGTTTGGAACGCGAACCAGTAGATCGATGCCGCCGTGCGCAGCAGCGAGGGGCCCCACGTCGCGCCGCGCCGCCCATAAGCCATGCGCGTCGCGACCTGGCCGGGCACGCCGTAGTCGGCCCCGATCGTCGCCATGGCGACGTAGGCGCTGAACGCGACCAAGACGCCGAGAACCTGGGACGCCACCGCTTCCGTGAACGAAAAGCCGGAGGCGACCGCCAGGCCGCTGATCAAGATGGTACCGGGATTGATGAGGAAGTTGACGACGATGAGGAACAGGTCGAACCACCGCACCGTTTTCAGCCGGTCCGGGATCAGCTCGATGCCGAACTGCTCGACGCCCTTGGGCTGGCGGTAGCGCCGACGGACCTGTTCTTCGAGCGTCTCGTCTGCGAGCATGGCGCAATCTCCTCGGCTGCTTATCCCGGCCGCGCTAAACAACGGCCCTTGTCGGATGTGTCAGGC
>CALMVT010000169.1 GCA_937873175.1 uncultured Acetobacteraceae bacterium
GGCGGGTCCTACAGAGCACCGGAAGCCGAATACGCCCGCCTGTTCGGCCCGGCACGGTGATCCGTTGAAAGCGTGCCTGTAAATGCCTCGCGCGGGCCTATATCGGGTATATCGTTGTATCTGTTTTGGATACAAGCGCCCAAGATGAGCATCGGTCTTCCGTGCCAACGGACCGTTGCAAGGCCGGGCACAATGACTTGGCTGGAAGCACAGGGTTCGCGGCGTGATGACCAAGGACACGGACGAGAAAGCACCCACCGACGCCCAAGGGCGCCACGCAGCCGAGGGGCGCGCCCCTGCCCACGACGGCCAGCTCCCCGGTGGCTATGACATGTTCTTTGCCGCGGTGCGGATGTCGCCCGTGCCGATGTGCTTGTGCGATCCAAACCGTCCCGACAACCCGGTGGTGTTCGTGAACCGCGCGTTCGAGGACCTGACCGGTTACCCGAAAGAGGAAATCCTGGGCCGGAACTGCCGTTTCCTGCAAGGACCGGATACCAACCCGGCGGTGGCGGGCGAGATCGGGCGCTCCATCGTGGCAAAGGTGGACGTGTCCGTCGAACTCTACAATTACCGCAAGGACGGCAGCGGGTTCTGGAGTGCGATGTACATCAGCCCGGTGGTCAGCGACGCGGGCGATCTGCTTTACTTCTTCGGCAGCCAGCTCGAGGTGACGAAGCGGCGCCAAGCCGAGGCGACCATGCAGCACCTCCACGCGCTGAACGGCACGGCCGCCGGCATCGCGCACGAGCTGAACAGCTTGGTGAACGGCGTGACGGGCAGCCTGGAGCAGGCCCGTGCCACCCCAAGCAGCGAACTGCAGGCCCAGCAGCTTGCCCACGCGGCTTGGGGGGCGGAGCAGGCAGGGCGGCTCACCCGGCAGTTGCTGAGTGCCCGCCGGCAGCCCGGGGATGCAAGGCCCGCAGATCCAGGCCAGCCCGCCTGTGACCCGCCGGCGCCTGGCGGCGAGCCAGGGCGGACCGCCGCAGCGCCACCGCCCGGCGGCCCCTGGCCCGGCTGGCCCGCGGGAGCCCTCCATGATGGCGGCGCCGCCCTTGTGCTGCGGCCTGTGCGCGTTGACACTCAAGGCGAGGACGAGGAAGGGTGCCTCGTGTTCAGCGACGATCGGCTCGTGGCGGTGCTGGTGCGCCTGTCTGGCCAGCACGGCGCGCTTGCAGGGCGATGGCACCTTGAGCACGGGTTCGGCACGCTGGACAGCCCGGAACATCCAAGCTTCGCCAGCCTTGATGCGGCGCGGGGCTGGGTGGGACGCCGGCTTGGCCGGACCGGCGACGACGACGCGTGAGCTGAACCCCGGGCAGCGGGCAGCGGCTGCGAGAGGCAATCTATACTTTCGGCACCGCGTTGGGCTAACCAAGATGGCGAAGCTTGACCTGCGATGCCGTAGGGGAGCGGGGGTCGGACGGAGGCGGATGGGAATCGAACCCACCGCCCGCTTTTGGCGGGCCGCTGGTTTTGAAGACCAGGGAGGCCACCAGACCCCAATCGCCTCCATCGCATCAAGGTGGCATGGCCGGGGACCGTCCGCCACCCTGGATTTTGCAAGCGCCGCGCCAAATGGTCACTCGATGACCGCGACGCCCCCGCCCGCTTCCATCGTTCCCACCACCGCCGCCTGGGCGAACCCGGCCGCGCGCGCATGACCGAGCACCGCGCCCACCGCCTCCGGCGCCGCGGCGATCAGCAGGCCGCTGCTGGTTTGCGGGTCGCACAGCAGGCCGCGCCGCCAGTCCGGCAAGGCGTCCGGCAACGCCACCTCGTTGCCGTAGCTGGCCCAGTTGCGCCCCGCCGCCCCGGTCGCGATTCCCGCCTGCGCCAACGCCGCTGCGCCCGGCAGCACCGGCACGTTCCTTACGCGCCGCCGCGCCGCCAGCCCGGCGCCGCGGCACATTTCCAGCAGGTGGCCCAGCAGCCCGAACCCGGTCACGTCCGTCATGGCGTGGACGCCGCCGAACGTCACCTCCCGCCCCACGGCGTTCAATTGCGTCGTGGAGGCGATCATGGCTCGATAACTCTCGTCGGGGAGCCGTCCCTGCTTCAGCGCGGCGCTGAACACGTCCACGTCCAGGCCTTTGGTCAGCACCAGCGCGTCGCCCTTCTGCGCGCCGCTGTTGCGCCGCACCCGGCCGGGGTGGACGGTGCCCAGCGCCACCAGCCCATAGATCGGCTCGGCGCTGTCGATCGAGTGCCCGCCCGCGACCGGGATGCCTGCCGCCCGGCACACCGCGGCGCCCCCGGCCAGGTTCTGCTGCACCTCCTCCGTGCCGATCTTGCCCAGCGGCATGCCCAGCAGCGCCAGTGCCAGGATCGGCGTGCCGCCCATGGCGTAGATGTCGGACAGCGCGTTGGTCGCGGCGATGCGGCCGAACTCGAAGGGGTCGTCCACCACGGGCGTGAAGAAGTCGGTGGTGGCGACCAGCGCCAGGTCGTCCGTCAGGCGATACACGGCGGCGTCGTCCGCGGTTTCGCTGCCGACCAGCAGGTCCGGGAACGCCTGGGCTTGCGGCAGCCCGGCGAGCAGGTCCTGCAGCACGGCCGGCGCCAGCTTGCAGCCGCAGCCGCCGCCATGCGCCAAGGATGTCAACCTGGGTGTCGGGCGCGTCGTGGTATGGTCCAAGGTGTACTCCGGGGATGGGAGCATGGACAGGCATGAATGAACTGGCCGGGGCAAGCCTCCGCGCCCTGCCGCAGGTTCACCGGCTGCTGGAGCTGGGGCAAGGGCACGAACTGATGGCGCACCCGCATGGCGCCGTAGTGGCGGCTTTGCGCCAGGCTTTGGAGGAAGCGCGGACGGCGCTGCGCCAGGGCGAGGTTGGGCTGGTGCTGCCGGATGCCTTGCTGGATCGCGCCCATGCGCTGCTGCGGGCCGGGCAGGGGCCGGGATTGGGCCGGGTCATCAACGCGACGGGCATCGTGCTGCACACCAACCTGGGCCGCGCCCCCTTGGCACCCGCGGCGGCGGCGGCGGCGGTGGCGGCGGCGGGCTACTGCAACCTGGAATTAGACATAGCGACCGGGGAGCGCGGCAGCCGCACCGCGGGGATCGAGCCGCTGCTGCGCGAACTGACCGGGGCGGAGGCCGGGTTTGCGGTGAACAACTGCGCCGCGGCCGTGCTGCTGGCGCTGAGCGGCCTCGCGGCGGGGGGCGAAGTGGTGGTGTCCCGCGGCGAGCTGGTGGAGATCGGCGGCGGCTTCCGCATCCCGGACGTGATCCAGCAAGGGGGCGCTCGGCTCGTGGAGGTCGGCACCACCAACAAGACGCGCGTGAATGACTACGCCCGCGCCATCACCCCGGCGACGCGCGTGCTGCTCAAGGTGCACCAAAGCAACTTCCGCATGACCGGCTTCACCGAGGACACCTCCCTGGGTGAACTGGCGGGTTTGGCGCGGGAGCGCGGCCTGCTGCTGGTGCACGACCTGGGCAGCGGCGCGTTGACCGATTTGCGCTTGGGGGGCCGCCCGCCGGAGATGACGGTGCAGGACAGCATCGCCGCGGGCGTGGACGCCGTGGCGTTCAGCGGGGACAAGCTGTTGGGCGGCCCGCAATCCGGCCTGTTGGCGGGGCGGGCTGCCGCCATCGACGCCCTTCGCCGCCACCCGCTGCTGCGCGCGCTGCGGCTGGACAAGCTGACGCTCGCGGCGCTGGAAGCGACCCTGCGCCTGCACCGGGACGGGGGCGCCGTGCCGGCGCTGGCCATGATGGGCCAGGCCCTGGC
>CALMVT010000170.1 GCA_937873175.1 uncultured Acetobacteraceae bacterium
GGGACCAGGACGGAGGCGGGTCTGGCCGAGGCAGGCGGCGGCGCGGGGCGCGACGGCTCCGGCGGCACAGCGGGCGCTGCGGGCACCGGCGGTGCATTTTCCGCCTTGGCCGGCGTGGCGGGAGCAGGCGGCGCAGCGGGCGGCGTCGCGGCTTCGCGCAAATAGCTTCGCTCGCCGAAACCCGAAGTTGCCGAAACGCCTCCGGCGTTTGCGGCTGAGTTTACGGCTGGTTTCGCTGGCTCGGGAGCTTGGGCCGACTGCGCCGGGTCGCTTGCCGGGTGGCCCGGCACGGGGTCCAGCACATCGACCACGACGCGGTTGCCCTGCCGGGCGGAACGGATGCGGGCGCCCGGAGCCAGCACCAGCGTCACCGACCCGGCAGCGCGCTCAATCGCCTGGACGTTGCGCGGCACGCCCTTCGCCGCCGCGAGCGCCGGGGCGGCGGCGAACACGACCTGCGCCCGGCCCTCCGTTTCAGTCACCTCGAAGCGGGTCGGCCGGGTGAACTCGAACACGATGCGGCCGTAGCCGGGGAAGCTGCCGACCTTCACCGGCACCTGCGCCCGAGCCAGGGCCAGGCCCGGCAGGAGCAGCAGCAGGCCGAGCGCCAGCCAGCGCAGCCTTGCCATCACCCCGCGATCATCCCTGCGGACCCAGCGCCGGGGCGGCAACGGACCGGCTGCGGGATTGCGCCAGCGCGGCGGTGGCGGAGCGGGCGCGGTCGGGCTGCATGGCGGCGAGCACAAGGGCGGCCTTGGCCTCCTTCATGCGGTCCAGCACCTGCAGCAGCAGAGCGGGGTCCATGTCGTTCAGGATCGCCGCCGCGTCGCGCGGGCGCATGGCCTCGTAGGTCTTGACCAAGCCGCGCCAGTTCGCGTCGTCCCGCTCCCGCCGGGTTTGGTCAAGCTGCTCAAGGCGGGCCTGCAAGGCGGTCAACTGGGCGATGCGCTCGCTCAGTTGCTGCTCGGCGGCGGCCTGGGTGGCTTCGCGGTTCGCCAACGCCTGCTCGCGGGCGTCCAGCGCCGTGCGGCGGGCGCGGAGGTCGAGCAGCAGGGCGCGCTCCGCCTCGTTCACCGGCGGTTCCGCCGGGGGCGCTGCGGCGGGCTGGGCAGGTGGCGTGTCCTTGCGTGCGGCTTCCTTGGCCGGGGCTTCCTTGGGCGCCGGGTGCGCGGCCTGGGCGCTGGGCACCATGGCCTGCCCGGCGCTGGCGAGCGCCGCCGCCGGGGCGCCGCCGACGGCCTGGAGGAGGTGGGCGCTTTTGGAAGCGAGCAGGCCGCCCATGGCGAGGATCGCCAAGGGCAGCACGCGCGGGCGGGGGAGCCGGGGCAGGAAGCGCATCACCGTACCCCCATCAGGGCCTGCTGCAAGTCGCGCTCGGCCTTGCTGCGCGGGCGCGGCGCGGCTTCGCGCAAATCGCCTCGCTCGCCGAAACCCGAAGTCGCCGAAACGCCTCCGGCGTTTGCGGCTGGTTTCGCTGGCTCGGCACGGGCAGGCTCGGCGCGGACAGGCGCGGCGGCGGGGGGCTGTTCCCGCGGGGGCGCGTCGAGCGCCCGCCCGGCGCGGATGAGCTGCTCCAGCCGGTCCGCCAACTCCTCCCCGCGCTTGGCCAGGAACGTCAGGTCTTCCTTCAACGCGGCAGCGCCCTCGATGCTGCGAGTCGCCTGCTGCGTCGCTTCCTGCGTCATGATGTGCAGGCGGCCGAGGCCGCTTTCCGCTTGGCGCGTGCTGCTGTCGATGCCGGCCACCGCCTCGCCCAGCGACGCGCGATCCCGGCGCAGCAGGCCCAGCGCGCGCTCCAGCCGGACCGCGTGCACCAGGGTCAGCGCCAAAAGCGCGATCAGCGCGATTTCCAGGAACCAGTCCATGCCACCCATTTTGGGCTTCCTCGAATGCAGTCAGGTTGCGGGATCAAAGGTCAAGGCGGGCTGCACCGCCGCCGCCGCGGCCGGCCCCAGGGAAGTTTCCAAGCGCACCGCGACGCGGTTCTTGCGGTGGCCGACCCGGCCCGCGAACAGCGGCACGTTGCCGCAGCGCACCTGCACCGCGGCGCCCGGCACGGCGGTGAGCACGATGCGGCTGCCGACCTCCAGCTTCATCACTTCCGAAAGCGGCATCACCTGCTCGTCCAGCACGATGTCCAGCTCCACCTCCGTGCTCAGCAGTTCCTCCGCAAGATGGGTTTCCCAGATGCTGTCGCGGCCGAACCGCTCGCCCATGAACTGCTGCAGCAGCAGTTCGCGCACCGGCTCCAGCGTGGCGTAGGGCAGCAAAAGGTCCATCCGCCCGCCGCGGTCCTCCATGTCCACGCGCAGCCGCACCAGCACGGCGGCGTTGGACAAGCGGGAAATGGTGGCGAAGCGCGGGTTCACCTCCAGCCGCTCGAACCGGAAGGCGACGGGGCTGAGCGGCTCGAAGCTGGTGGACAGGTCGTGCAGCACGAGCTGGACCAAGCGCTCCACCAGGTTGCGCTCAATGGTGGTGTAGGGCCGGCCCTCGATCCGCATGGCGGCGGTGCCGCGCCGCCCGCCCAGCAGCACATCGACAATGGAATAGATCAGCGCGCTGTCCACGACCATCAGGCCGTAGTTGTCCCATTGCTCCGCCTTGAACACCGCGAGCATGGCCGGCAGCGGGATGCTGTTCAGGTAGTCGCCGAAACGGAGCGACGCGATGCTGTCGATGCCGACCTCGACGTTGTCGCTGGTGAAGTTGCGCAACGACGTGCTCATGATCCGCACCAGCCGGTCGAACACTACCTCCAGCATCGGCAGGCGCTCGTAGGACACGAGGCCGGAGTTGATGATGCGCTGCATCCCCGACTGCTCGGACACGGCACCCGAGTTGTCGGCGAGGCCGAGCAGGCTGTCGATCTCGGCTTGGTCCAAGATGCGGTCGGGGGTGTCTCCCAGCGCGGTCCCGCTCATTGCACCAGAAGCTCCGTGAACAGGACGTTCAGCACGCGGGCGGGCTGGGCGGCGATGCTGGACCGGGCGACCAGCTCTTCCCGCAGCCGGTAGGTGCCGGCGGTGCCGCGCAGCTCGTCCGGGCGCATTTCGCGCAAATAGGTTTGAAACAGGTCGAGCACGCGGGGCATGGCGGCCTGCACGACGGCCTGGTCCTCGGGCCGGGCCAGTTCAAGCTTTGCCTTCAGCTTGATAAAGGCGGCCCGGCGCGGCCCGGCGTTCAGGTTGGCGACGATGTCCGGCAGGTCCAGGAACACCGGCACGGCCGGGGCTTTCGCCGCGGCGTGCGCGTCCTCCTTGTGCCCGTCCCCGTAGCGCGCGCCGTGCGGCAGCAGGCCGGCGAACCAGGCACCGCCGCCGCCGCCCGCCAGCAGCAGGACGCCCGCGCCGATCAGCAGCAGCTTGCGCTTGCCGCCGGACTTGGCCCTTGCCGCTTCTGTGGTCGCTGCAGCTGCTGCCATGATCCGTGCTCCTTGGCCCCCACCATAGGCCGCGCGGGTTAACGTTTCGTTTCAGATTCGATCGTATATCACACCAGCCGGATGCCGGCGGCAGGATGCGGGCAGGACGCCTGGAAGGAATTGTCATGGAAGTGCCGAGCTACATCGCCTTGTCGCGGCTGGTGGCGCAAAGCCGGGCGCTGGAGGTGACGGCCACCAACATGGCCAACGCCAACACGCCGGGCTTCAAGGCGGAGCGGACCCTGTTCAGCGACTGGCTGAGCAAGCAGGCCGGCGCCGACGCCCCGCACGGCGGGCGCACCGTGTCGTATGTGCAGGACCGCGCGACCTACCGGGACCAGGGGGCCGGACCGGTGCAGCATACGGGCAACCCGTTCGACCTGGCGCTCGGCGGCGACGGGTATTTCAGTGTGGACACGCCGCGCGGCCCCCGGCTGACGCGGGCCGGGCGGTTCGCCCCCATGGCGGATGGGCGGCTGGGCGACGCGGAGGGCAACGCGCTCCTGGACACCGCCGGGCAGCCGATCCGCATCGGTGCCGCGGACGGGCGCATCACGGTCTCGGCGGACGGCACGATCAGCAGCGAGAACGGGCGCATCGGCAAGATCGGCGTGGTGCACCCGTCCGACCCGATGCGGGTGACGGCGGAAGGCGCGCGGACTTACCGCGCCGACACCGACACAGCGCCGGTGGCTCAGCCCCAGGTCGTCCAAGGCGCGGTGGAGGACAGCAACGTGCAGCCGGTGCTGGAGATGACCCGCATGATGGCCGACCTGCGCGAGTTCCAGTTCACCACGCAGTTCGTCCAGGGTGAAGCCGACCGGCAGCAGGCCGCCATCGACAAGCTGACGCAGCGGAAAGCATAGGGAGCCTCCACGCATGAGATCGCTCGACATCGCCGGGACCGGGATGCTGGCCCAGCAGACCAACGTGGAGGTCATCTCCAACAACATCGCCAACATGACCACCACCGGCTTCAAGCGGCGGCGGGCGGAGTTCCAGGACCTGCTGTATCAGAACCTGCGCCGGGTGGGGTCGAACAGCAGCGACGCCGGAACGGTGGTGCCGTCCGGCGCGCAGGTGGGCCTGGGCGTGAAAACGGGCGCGATCTACCGCATCAACGAGCAGGGCAACCTGCAGCAGACCAGCAACAGCCTGGACGTGGCGATCAAGGGCACCGGGCACTTCCAGGTGACGCTGCCGAACGGCGAGACGGCCTACACCCGGGACGGCACCTTCGGCCTGTCGCCGGACGGGCAGATCGTCACCGCGGACGGCTACCCCATCGCGCCCGGCATCACCGTCCCGCCCAACGCGCACGACGTCACGATCAACGCCGGCGGCGAGGTGCAGGTGAAGATCGACGGGCAGACCGCGCCGCAAACGGTGGGCACCCTGCAACTGGCGACGTTTGCCAACGATGCCGGGCTGGAAGCGCAAGGCGACAACCTGCTGGTGGCCAGCGCCGCTTCGGGCCAGCCCGTGACCGGCACGCCGGGATCGCCGGGTTTCGGCAGCGTGATGCAGGGCTTCGTGGAGACCTCCAACGTCAACGTGGTGTCCGAGATCACCAACCTGATCACCGCGCAGCGCGCCTATGAGATGAACAGCCGGGTGATCACCACCAGCGACCAGATGCAATCCACCCTCACGAACCTGCGGTGACGGCGATGAAGCTCCTTTCGATGCTGCTGGCCTGCGCGGCGCTTCCCGCGGCCGCGGCGACGCTGAAGCCGTTCACCACCCTGTCTGCCCCGGTCGTGACCTTGGCGGACCTGTTCGACGGCGCGGACAGCCGGGCGCTCGGCCCCGCGCCCGCCCCCGGCACGCGCATCACCGTGGAAGCCCGGCAGTTGGAGGCCATCGCGCGGCAATACGGTGTCGATTGGCGCCCAGCCGGCGCAGGCGAGCGCGCGGTGCTGGACCGCCCCGGCCGTACGCTGGGCCGGGACGAGGTGATGGGACCGCTGCGCACGGCGCTGGCGGCGGCCGGCGCGCCGCGGGACGGCGATCTGGAACTGCCGGGCTTCACGGCGCCGATGGTGGGCATGGGGGCTGCAACGGAGGTGGACGTGACGCAACTGGAGTTCGACGGCGGCACCGGGCGCTTCACCGCGCTGGTGGGCATCACGGCCGACAACGCGCCCGCCGCGCAGGTGCGCCTCTCCGGCCGGGTGCTGGACATGACGGAACTGCCGGTGCCGCGCCACCGCATGATGCCCGGCGACGTGATCGAGAAAAACGACCTCGAATGGACCCGGATACGCGCCACGCAGGCCAAGGGCGAGGTGGTGCGCGCGATGCGGGACGCGGTGGGCCAGGCGCTGCGCCATTCCGTGTCGCCGGGCCAGCCGATCCAGTTGGCGGACCTGGGCCGCCCGGCGGTGGTGCAGAAGGGCATGGCCATGGTGCTGGCCCTCGACACCCCCGGCATCCAATTGACGGCGCAGGGCGTCGCGATGGAGCCGGCGGGGATCGGCGAGCGGGTCCACGTCGTCAACCCGGCGTCCCGCATCGTGGTGGAAGCGGAGGTGACGGGGCCGGGCCGGGCGCGGGTGCTGCCGGGCAGCGGGCCGGTGAACAGTACTGGCCGGCTGCCGCAGGTGGCTTCGCGATGAGGCGGGCCGTCCTGGCGCTGGTGCTGCTGCTGCCGGGCTGCGGCTCCTTGACGCGGTTGTCGGAGATCGGGCGCCCGCCCGCGATGACGCCCAGCAGCGACCCGACCGCCGACCCCGGCTACCGCCCGATCAGCCTGCCGATGCCCCGGCCGCAGGCGGCGCCCGTGGAGGAGAACAGCCTGTGGCGCACCGGCAGCCGGGCCTTCTTCAAGGACCAGCGCGCCGCCGCGGTGGGCGACATCGTGACCATCCTGGTCAACATCACGGACGCCGCCGACCTCAAGAACCAGTCCAACGAGGGCCGCACCGGCCAGGAAAGCCTGGGCCTGCCCAACCTGCTGGGCTTCGAGGCCACCCTGCCCAAGATGCTGGCCAAGGCGCTGAACGCAAAAGAGCTGATCTCCGCCAACAGCGCGGGCAACGCCACCGGCACCGGGGCGATCAAGCGCAACGAAACGGTGACGCTGCGCTTGGCCGGGGTGATCACCCAGGCGCTGCCGAACGGCAACCTCGCCGTGGCGGCCCGGCAGGAGGTGCGGGTGAACAGCGAACTGCGGGAACTGCAGGTCAGCGGCGTGCTCCGGCCCCAGGACATCGGCAGCGACAACACGGTGCGGCACGACCGGCTGGCGGAGGCGCGAATCGCCTATGGCGGGCGCGGGCAGATTTCGGACATGCAGCGGCCCCGCTACGGGCAGCAACTGTTGGACGTGCTGCTGCCGTTCTGAGCGAGAAAGCGTGGGCGCTCAGGCAGGCAGCCCGAGCCTCATGTGGATCTGGGCCACGACCGGCTCGGGCAGGTTCAGCGCCCGGGCCAGGTCGGCCATGTAGTCCTGCTCGGCCTGGGTATCGACCTCGATGGCCATGAGCGACGCGGCATACACCTCGCTCGCTTCCTGCGGCGACGTGACATCGCGGGCCAGGGCGGCGATGTCGATGGGGCGGCGCATCTCGTTGGCCACGAAGTCCCGCGCTTCGCCGTCCCCGGCATCGAGCTTGCCCAGGACCCGCTGTGTTTCCTGCTGATCAACCTGACCGTCGGCCTTGGCGGCTTGGATCATGGCGCGGATCATCAACGTCGCCTTGCGCTGCATGTCGGCCTGGCTGCTCGGCGCCGCCGCGCTTGCCATCCCGGGGCCGGCGCCCGCGGCGCCCTGGCCTTGCATGGCGGAGTAGGCCAGGCTGCCGAGCACCGCCATCAGCCCGCCGCCCATCGCCCCGCGCCCGCCGCCCAGCAACGCCCCCGCGAGCGCGCCGAGGCCGCCAACCGCGGCGGGGTTGTTCTGCCCCAGCTCCTGCCGCGGCGACGCTGCGGCGCGCTTGGCCATTTCTGCGAAGTTGCCCAACATGCCGCCCAAGCCGCCCTGTGCCTGGCCACCCTGTGCCTGGCCGCCCTGGGTCTGGCCCGGCGCGAACGGCCCGCCCGGCATCGTGCTGGGACCGCCCTGGGTGGCGCCGCCGCCGAACTGCGCCAGGACCTGCTGCAACAGCCCGCCACCCGGCCCCGACTGCATCGCCGCGCCGAACCGGTTGGCGGCAGACGGGGCGGATCGGTTCTCAGCCAAAGACCCGAGAAGCTTCAACGCATCGAACATGGAGGTATCCTGATTGAAGAATGCAAAGAAAGCTGTGCGTCACACGGTTCGCTCAACGGCGATACGCGCCGCCCGTGTAAAGCGAGCCGAGATTGCTGTTGTCATTGCCCGTAGCAGGCGCATTCGACCCGCTGTAGCGGGAATCGCCCGGCACCCGGCGGTAGCTGGGGTCACGGCTGCTGCTGCCGTCGTAGGGGACCGGCTGCTGCTGCATCGCCGCGCGCTCGCGTGCGGCCTTGTCCTTGGCCATGCGCCGGCCGACCACGCAGCCGCCCATCGCGCCGAGCACCCCATGCCCTGCGTAATGCCCCGCGACGCCGCCGAGGATCGCTCCCTTGATGCACCCTTTCGCGTCCGCCGGCGCCGCCGGTCCGGCCGTGGCCAAGGCAGCCAAGGCGGCGATGGCAAGTCCTCGTCTCATCATGGCTTTGGTTCCTGTGTTGCGCGTCATCTGGCAAATCGCCGGCCCGTCGCCGGACCGGCTGCAGGCCAGGGTCAAGAAATAGGCGTTTTCTCCGGCA
>CALMVT010000171.1 GCA_937873175.1 uncultured Acetobacteraceae bacterium
GGCGATCACCGACCGGCCGGAGCTGAACCAATGAGCGGCAGCCAGGGCCAGCCCAGGACATTGCTGCGTCTGCCGGCGGCGGCATGCCTGCAGCGTCTGCTGCTGGCAGCGCCGCTGCTGGTCGCCGGGGCCACGCCGGCCCTGGCACAGGAGCCGAGCGGCAAAGCCTGGAGCGATCTGGCCACCGCGCAAACGGAGGCGAACCGGCAGGCCGGTGCGCGCCAGGTGCCGGCACATGCCTTGCCGGTGCCGAAGGAGGGTGTCAGCCCGCAAGAGCAAGCGGTCATCGCAGGGGCGTACGTGCCCTACTGGAATGCAGATCCAAAGAACGCTGCGGAGTGGAAGGACTTTGTCGACAAGGCTGCCGCTCCGGTGCTCGCGGCCCTGCCCGCAATGCGGGAAAAGCTCGGGGTTACCTCCGAGCCGGTCACGATCGCCGGCGTGAAGGCATACGTCGTCCAGCCGCGCGTGGTGCCGGCCGCCAACCTGGGTCGCGTGCTGCTGCACATCCATGGCGGCGGCTACGTGCTCAGCCCGGGCGAGGCCGGCACGCGCGAGGCGATCATGATGGCGGCTTACGGCGGCTTTCGCGTCATCTCCGTCGATTACCGCATGCCGCCTGATGCGCCTTACCCGGCAGCCATGGACGACGTAGTGGCGGTTTATCGGGAGCTGATCAAGACGACCGACCCGAAGCGCGTGGCGGTCTTCGGCACGTCCACTGGCGGCGGCATGGTCCTGGCGTTGGCGCTGCGCATCAAAGACGAGAAGCTGCCGCAACCGGCCGCCATGGCGCCCGGCACTCCTTGAGCGGACCTTGCCGAGGTGGGTGACACCTACTTCACCCACGAGTTCGCGGACAACGTCCTCGTATCCTGGAAAGGCTGGTTGGGACGGGCCGCGCGGCTGTATGCCAACGGCCGCGATATGAAGGACCCGCAACTCTCGCCCATCTACGGCGACTTCCACGACCTGCCGCCGGCGATCTTGACCTCAGGCACGCGCGACTTGTTCCTGTCCAACACGGTGCGGGTCCACCGCAAGCTGCGGCAGGCCGGGGTGGAGGCGCTGCTACAAGTGTTCGAGGGCCAGTCCCATGCGCAATACTACGCCGACCCGTTTGGGCCGGAGACAATCGACTACCATTCGGAGGTGGCGCGCTTCCTCGACGCGCACCTGGCGCCATAACCATGGGGAGCCGCAATCACCCGCCTCCGGCATCGCGCTGGTGATCTTTTGGGGCGTCGACGGGGGCGGCAGCCCTGTCATCCTGACGCCATCCGGGATCGTACCCATGGCCAGCCACCGTGCCACCAAACAGGCCGCCGCGGCGGTGGTTGAGGCGAAACGGCGGGCAGTTTGACCACAGGTCCGCAGAGCCGCCCAGTGCTTGACGGGATTGCGTTGCAACGTGCCCATGGTCGTCACCGGTCTGAAGTAGAGCGCGGGTCGGACTTCAGGCGTGCTGTTGACATGCCGACATGGCCGCCGCCCACTCTCGGTTAAGAAGGACTCAGGGAGCGAGACGCCATGCCACCCACGATTGGCCGCCGCACGGCCATGCTCATCTCCGCCGGCCTTGCGGCACCCGCCGGAACACGGGCGCAGGACACCCCCCCCGTCGTGGACACGACGGGCGGGAAGCTTCGCGGCTCAGCTGCTGGCGGCGTCAGCTGTTTCAAGGGCGTCCCATACGCCGCGTCCACCGCCGGGTCGAACCGCTTCCGCCTGCCCGCTCCCGCCGCACCCTGGCCCGGCGTGCGGGATGCCACAGCATTCGGGGCTTCGGCGCCGCAGTTGCCAGCCTCCACCGACCCGTTGGGCGCTTGGTATGGTGCGCTGCAGGCGATTTCGGAAGACTGCCTTTCTCTCAACGTTTGGACAACGGGAACGACGGGCAAGCGACCGGTGATGGTGTGGCTGCACGGCGGCGCGTGGGTCAGTTGCGCAGGCTCGGCTCCAGGTTTCGACGGCACGGTGCTGGCACGCGACGGGAACGTGGTCGTGATCACCATCAATCACCGGCTCAACCTGTTCGGCTACCTCAAGCTCGATGACCCGGACGACCGCTTCGTGCAGTCCGGCAACGCCGGCGTGCTGGACATGGTGGCGGCGTTGCGTTGGGTCAAAGACAACGCCGCCGCGTTCGGCGGCGACCCGGGCAACGTCACGGTCTTCGGTCAGTCGGGCGGCGGCGCCAAGGTCAGCGCGCTGCTTGCATGCCCGGCGGCGCGCGGCCTGTTCCACAAGGCGATCGCGCAAAGCTGCTCGGGCAGCCTGCGTCTTGCCCGGCCCGAGGAAGCGGCCGCCCTGGCACATGGCCTGGCCCGGAGCCTGGAGATCGGCCGGCCCATGGCGGCCGCGCTGCAAGCCGTGCCGGTGGAGAAGCTGATCCCGCTGATGAGGGGAATGCCGCCCGTGTTCCGTCCAGTGCTGGACGGCGTGACCTTTCCCGCCAACCCGTTCGACCCGGCAGCCCCCGCCGGCGCCGAGGCGATCCCCACCATGTTCGGCAACGCCGCAACCGAAACCACCTTGTACATGGCGGCGAACATGGCGAACTTCTCGCTCGACCAAGCAGAGGTGGCGCGGCGGCTGGCCCGCTTCCTCCGGAGCGACCCGGCAGCCACCGCCCGCATCATCGACGCCTACCGCGCCGCGATGCCGTCGGCGGCGCCGAGCGAGATCATGGCCGCCGTCACCACCGATCAAACCTACCGGCGCAACACCACGCGGGAAGCGGCGCTGCAA
>CALMVT010000172.1 GCA_937873175.1 uncultured Acetobacteraceae bacterium
CTTGACACGGTAGCTTGTCTGAACCGCCAGCAACCAGTGCCTGCCAGTCTGCCTCTCATCCAGCAGCACCGACGTTTGGCTCTCGAGCTGGCAGAGTGTCCTGGGCTCGACACCGAAGCTGGCCAGTCCTAGGGGTTTTGAGGCAGCCGAGCGGCGTGCAGGCCTGGGCGCAACGCGACAACAGTCCACCTTCCACGCCGCGCGTCCTACGCGGACCGGGGCAAAGCGGCCTGACTTCCGACTAAAGGACGGGTAAGCACACGCAATGCAGCAACGACGCCGCCGCGGCGTCGGGCGCCAGTCGGCGGCCGATGATTGACACCGACGCGATCGGGACGCTGCTGGCCCCGGCCGACTGCACCATGCCCATTTGCTTGACGACGGAACCGGTGAAGCACGACCGGTACGCCCGATGCCTGGCTGCGGGGGCCTGATCAAGAAGGCCGATGAACGGCTGGAACGGCGCGGCCTGGCGCTGGGCGTGCGCTGAACGCCTGCGCCGGACGCGGACGCACTGGAGGTCGCCTTGATGACCGTTCCGTTGCGTCGCTGCACCCGGATGCGGTCGTCGTAGGTCCCGATTTCTGCATCAAGCCGCTGCTGGCGTTCAACTGATGCTTCAACACCCTGGCGCTCAGCAAGCAGGAGGTGCGGCTGCTCAGCGCGACCCCATTCGATTGGATGGACGCGCCGCTGAAGGTGCTGCTGCTGGACGCGCGGCCGGCCGTCGACGCCGACACGGCCGACGAGGGGCGTAAGGTGCTGATGGTGACCGACCCGCGGCGGATCGCTATGGCAGTCCAGGCAGCGCTGGGCGACGACCCGGCCCGGGGTTTCGGCAGCAAGCAAACCGAAATGCGTTTCAGTAGAAGCCACAGTGAAGCGGACTGCCGGCAGGCAGCTTTTTGCGACGTTCACCAATCCTGCTGCTCTGCCATCTCAAGCAGAAGCTTAGCTGAGATGGCCATGGGGAGTTCCGTCGATGTTCTTGGCGTAACCTGCCTTGATCCACACGCAACAGCCCTGTGCCCCAGACCGGGCCTGCATGACGGACCCGGCCGGCAACCGAAGCCAGGACTGCGCCTCAAACCTTTCGCCGCCTTCCGTGAACTCCCCTTCAAGAACCAGCACCTCAACCCCGCTTGGCGCCGGGAGGTTCACCACGGCACCGGCAGCCCAACGCTCCAGCCGCACCTGCTCGTCCAGGTCGGCAAACAACGGTATGGCTTCTACGCCAGGACGCGCCTCCACGGGCGCAAACGCCTGCGAGGCGGTGTCGAGGTTCACCTCGGTTTGATCGTCCAAGTTGAACTGCCCAAGCTTGACGAAGAGGGTGCAGCCCAGTTCGGACCGCGGCGCGTGGCTGCTCATCGGCGGCTTGCGGACGTAGCTGCCCGTCAGGAAGTCGCCGTGTTCGTCCTGGAGCACGCATTCAAGCACCAGAAACTCCTCTCCGCCGCGGTGGGTGTGCGAAGCAGCGCGGCTTCCGGGGTCGTAGCGGACGATGAACGTGGCACACTCGGCTTCCTCGCCGGCATGGTGGAGAGTGCGTTGTCCCAATCCCGGGACGGGCGAAGGCGTCCAGTCCATCTGTGCCGCGTGGACCGCCGCACGCGCGTTGAAGTCTGAGTTCAGCATCATGCGGCACCTGCAAATGCTTGTTGGGCGACTATGGCGCGATATGTGTCCTGAGCCGCAATCACCCGCGCGTGGGACGGCAATCATCACAGGCTTGTGTCGCGCTCGTCGCCATTGAATACGTCAAGGCTGCACCTGGGGTCGCAGCCGTCGCTGTCCTGCCCAACACCGGTTGCACCTCACGACGTGAATGTTGGCTCATCCCCAATGTGCTCGGCTTCGAGCGGCTGCAGCAAACCATTGTAACCCGCCACGCAACGCATCAAGAGGAGAGACCACGCCTCCGGTCCCAAGCTCCTCGGCGAACGTGCTTAGGCTAAGCTGGAGGAATGCCGAGCGGTATTTCCACCCTCGTCCGAGGCCAGGAAGCCGCACGGAGCGAGCCTGGAGGCGCCCAGGTCGTGGTTGAGGGCAATGGGGCCAGGCGGCAGGTTTGTCGGGCTGCACATGGCGTTCAACGCCGCATCGGCGCAGGTTTGCAGCTTTGCTCCAGCCTATGCCAGGGCCAGCGTGTGGACAAGGGCGCGGGCGATGGCGCCCCCGGTCGCCGGCTTCTCGCAGCGCGGCAGGTGAGCGTAAACCCGGGGGATGGCGTCCTCGTCGTAGCCGGTGGTGAGTACCATCGGCACCCCGCGCGCCAGCAGCGCGTCCACCACCGGCCAGATCGTCTCGCCGCGCAGGTTTACGTCCAGCAGTGCGGCGTCCATGCAGTCCTTGGTCGCGGCTAGGCGAATGGCGTCGGCGACCGTCGGCACGGGCCCAAGCGCCTCGGCGCCTGCATCCGACAGCATCTCGGCGATCTCTTCAGCGATCATGTAGTCGTCCTCGGCGACCAGGATGCGGCGGCCCGACAGAGTGGCTGGTGTTGCTGCTTCGGTCATATGCGCGTCTCCTCGTGGTTTCCGAACGCGCTGGCCGGCAGAACGGTGCGGCACCGCACGCCATTGTGCGTGAACCCTTATGACGCTTCCGCCTGCGGCCGATGGACCCGAGCAGCCACATCAACTGTTGCGCGTTACGTGACGCATGAGAGGAGGCCATGCCCCCTGGTCCCAAGCCCCTTGGCGTGCGGGCGACGCCTCAGACAGAGCGGCAGGCCCGCCGCTACCGGGCCGCCCACGCGGCCAACACGGCGTCCACAGTGAAGGTGCGCTGTCGCCGGCCCGCGACCAACGTAGCCGCCCGCAACAGTGGCGGGATGCCGTGGCCGCGCTGGTCGAGCTATAGGCCGACTACCAGCAGTGGCTGGTTGGATTGCCGGAAAGCCTGGCGGACACGCCCTCATCTGACGTGCTGCGGGCCGTTTGCGACTTGGAACTGTCCAGCCTAGAAGTGACCCACCCCGCGGCTTCGGCCTTGATTGAGGCAGCTGCGACGATGAAGTCGTTCGAGGATCGCCTCGACAAACCTTCTGGCGCAAGTGGCCGGGCCCAGCCGTAATCGCAAGTGTTTCGACGAGCGTAGCGGTGCTCCGCAGCCTCGGCAGCCATGCCCTGCGCGTCATGCGTGCCAGGTAGCGCCATCGTTGGTTCAGGCCAGAGGTTCACCCACGCCCTGACGCCTTCCGGTTTTCCGCGGCGCGGCCTAGTGACCCTGCCTGAGCCTGATCAAGTCCCAAATTGCGAGGACGAGGGGGATGCCGACGATGGCGTAGAAGATCCAGTCGAACATTTGCGAACCATTCTGCGTCACGTTGAAGTCCTTCCGTTTAGTGGTGTCCGCAATCTACGGATGCCAGACGCCAGAGTTGCGGGCTCATGTTCACGTCTGGTTCACCCGCGCGACTCGTCGAGCACGTCGGCAACGCGGGCTTCGTGCTCGGCGGGGCGCTGGTGCCGTTCCAAACGCCA
>CALMVT010000173.1:0-815 GCA_937873175.1 uncultured Acetobacteraceae bacterium
GCTTGCTGGTGCGAGCAGGCGGCTCAGGCAGTCCTGGGCGAACCGGACAGACCAGAACCGCAGCTCTGGATCAGAGACATGCTACCTCGGGCATCGGCGCCAGCACCGGCGCCCGGCTCGACGCCGATCCCCGTCTGCCCTCCCAGGGCCAGGCCCCGCGCACCCGGCGCCGTCCAGACCCGCTGGCGGCGATCTGGGACGCCGAGATCGTCCCCATGCTGCAATCCACCCCTGGCCTGCGCCCGGTTGCCGTGTTCGAGGAGATGCTCCGCCGCCATCCCAACCTCCTGCCGGGCGTGCGCCGTACCCTGGAGCGCCGCGTCCGCGGCTGGCAGGCGCTGCACGGCCCAGAGCGCGAGGTGATCTTCCGCCAGGACCACCCGCCGGGGCTGCAAGGCTTGTCCGACTTCACCGACGCGGGCGGCCTCGGGGTTACGGTGGCCGGAGAGCGGCTGGCGCACCGGCTCTACCACTTCCGCCTGGCCTTCTCCGGCTGGGAGCATGGCGAGGTGGTGCTGGGCGGCGAAAGCTTCACGGCGCTGGCCACCGGCTTGCAGAACGCCCTGTGGCTGCTGGGCGGATCGCCGCGCGAGCACCGCAGCGACAGCCTGTCGGCGGCGTTCCGCAACCTGGAGCCGGACACGGCCCTGGACCAGACCCGGCGCTACGAGGCGCTGTGCGCGCACTACGGCATGGAACCGACCCGCAACAACCGCGGCATCGCGCACGAGAACGGCTCCATCGAGGCGTCGCACGGCCACCTCAAGGCGGCGCTGGAACAAGCCCTGCTGCTGCGCGGAACCAGCGACTTCGGC
>CALMVT010000173.1:825-2054 GCA_937873175.1 uncultured Acetobacteraceae bacterium
GGCGGACTACCGCCGGTTTGTCGACGAGGTCGCAGGCCATGCCAACGCCCGGCGCCGCAAGCTGGTCGAAGTCGAGCGCGCCGCCCTGCAAGCCCTGCCGCCGCGGCGCACGACCGACCATGACGAGGTTCTGGTCACCGTCACCCGCAGCGGCGGGTTCCTGCTGCGCCGCGTGTTCTACACGGTGCCCTCGCGCTTGATCGGCCACCGGCTGCGCGTGCGCCTGTATGACGACCGGCTGGAGTGCCTACTGGGCAGCACGCTTGCGGTGACGCTGGCCCGTGGGCGGCCGTTCCAGGGCAACGGCGGCCCCAACCGCATCCTGCACGTCGTGGACTACCGCCACGTCATCCACGCGCTCCGCCGCAAGCCCGCCGCCCTGCTCAATCTGGTCTACCGCGACCAGTTGTTCCCTCGCGACGCTTACCGACGCGCTTGGGAAAGGCTCGTGGCAGCCGGGCCGCCGCGGACGGCGTGCCGCGTCATGGTCGGCCTGCTAGCGCTGGCCCATGAGCGGGCCTGCGAGGCCGAGCTGGCGGGCGAGCTGGACCGCCTAGCCGAGGCAGGCGCGCTGCCGGACCTCGCCACCCTGGAAGCCCGGTTCGGACCTGCTCCCGGGCGCGTGCCGGAGGTCACGGTGACGCTACCCTCGCCCGCCCTCTACGATACCCTGCTGGCGCCGGACCAGGCGCCAAGCGGCGGCACGGCCATGAGCGCGCAGCCATGAGCCGCCCCGCACTGCCCACCGTCGAGGTGGACACCGCACGCTTGCCACTGCTGCTCGGCGAGCTGCGCCTGCCCGCCATCGGCCGCCTGTGGGCCGAGATGGCCGAGCGCTCGGACCGCGAGGGCTGGCCCGCTGCGCGGTTCCTGTCAGCACTGGCCGAGCTGGAAATGGCCGAACGCGCGCGCAGGCGCATCGAGCGCCACCTCCTCGACGCCCGCCTGCCGCCGGACAAAACCCTCGACAGCTTCGACTTCGCCCACGTGCCCATGCTCAGCCGGGCGCGCGTGGCAGCACTCGCCTCCGGCGACGCCTGGCTGGAGACGGGCCAGAACCTGCTGCTGTTCGGGCCGCCCGGCGCAGGCAAGACCCACATCTCCGCCGCCCTTGGCCGTGCCCTGGTCGAAAACGGCTACCGCGTGCTGTTCACCCGCACCACCGAACTGGTGCAGCGCTTGCAGGCTGCCCGCCAGGACCTCGCCCTCGAGGCCGCACTCACCAGGCT
>CALMVT010000173.1:2064-2346 GCA_937873175.1 uncultured Acetobacteraceae bacterium
GATCAGCAAGCGATACGAGCGCCGCAGTATGCTGATCACCGCAAACCAGCCCTTTGGCGAGTGGAACAAGGTGTTCCCCGATCCCGCCATGACCATCGCCGCCATTGATCGCCTGGTTCATCACTCAGTCGTCGTCGAGATGAACGTCGAAAGCTACCGACAGCGCGCCGCCGCAACACGCAAAGGACGTCCCGCCATCAAGGCAGCCGCGCCCGCACCAGAACCGGCCCTAAACAGCACTGATTGACCCAACGCCAAACTTGCCACTTGCCAGCGGCAATC
>CALMVT010000174.1 GCA_937873175.1 uncultured Acetobacteraceae bacterium
CGCCCGCCAGTCCCGTCCGCCCGCCTTGGACCGATCCGCCAGCGCCTGCGCCAGCTGCGCCAAAGGTAGTGCTGCTTGCCGCCGATGCGGATGAACACCTCATCAAGATGCCACTTGTCGCCCGGCCTCGGTCGGCGCCGCTTCAGCTCGTTGGCGAACTGCCGGCCGAAGCGCAGGCCCCACTCGCGGATCGTCTCGTAGCTGACCACCACGCCGCGGGCGGCCAGGATCGTCTCAACGTCGCGCAGGCTCAAGCTGAAGCAGTGATACAGCCACACCGCATGCTGGATCACCTCGGCAGGGTAGCGGAAGCCGCGGTATGGGTTGGGAGCATGCGCCATGGCCGAAAGCCTGCCATGGCTCGGCAGGGGCTGCCAACCTGACAACGCCTCCTGAAGGCGCCGGAGAAGATGTGATCTTTTCCTTGCCAAATGTTCCTTGGCCCTTCAGGTCGGCTGGGACTTGTGATTTTTGCCGACCACAGGCCCTTTATCATCGTTGGATCGGAGGCGGGGAAGGAGCAAGAAGCAATCCGCGGTCAGTGATGTGGACCCTGGCTTGCCGGTAGGCGGCCATGGCCAACGCGAACGGTTCCTGGAACTCGGCTCTGAACGATTTCAGTGTTTTGAACTCGCTTCCAAACTGCCGCCAAAGCGCAGTCCAACTGACCGACGTCTCGTCTTTGAGCGCGTGAAGCCGGAACGCCAGCCAGAGATACAGGTCTATTGCCCGTGGCGAGTTCTGAATGTCGCTCAGCGCTGCTCGGTCGACCAGAACGGGATGACGACGGAGTTCACGGTAGAATGCCTCTGACAATACCACCTTCTCGATCATCCTGGCGTGCCGTTTGGTCCGCGGGTCTACGCCGCCCACGTAGGAGTAAGCCTCAACGATCCGCTCGTTGACAACGACCGCGCGCTGGTCTGAGCCAAATTGGAAAGAGATCGTGCAAGTCGCCAGGCGCTCGATCTGGTCCGCAAGCTTGCGGCTTACTGGTCCTCCTCGAGACATTCCCATGCGGGTCAGCAGCACATTCGGGTTCTTGCCAAGGTAGATTTCCCGATTGCTTGTCTCATATGCTTCCGTCTGCCAATCGATGAGCAGTAAGCGTGCAAGCGTTCCCGAGGGCACGGCGAGTGGCTCGATGGTGTCGTTGTCGCGGACGCGCGCGCCGGGCCGAACGAGAAGCCGCGCATAGTCCGTCTTGATCAGCCACTCATCACCAGCTGCCCGTTCGCGATGCGGTAAGCCAGCCAGGCACCAGGCGCTGTACGAATAGCCGACCTCGGCACCTCCCTCGATCTCGCGTGTAAGCGCGGCAGATGCCGTTTCGGCGATCCTTCGACCTGCTCGTCCAGCAAGAGCATCCAGCAGGGAAGGACCCGGCTGCTCTGTTGGCATCCGCTTGCTGACAACGTCCAATGCATGATTGAGCGTCCCTGAGACGCCGTGAGCCGTGATGAGCTCGTGGATCCCGGGGAGTTCGCCCTGCTGCTTCCTGTCAGCCGCTCCAGCCATGGCGGCGACAGTGCGATGTCGGGTCCGGTTTGCGATGTGTTTTTTGCCTACCGAAGGAGTTCTCGCGATGTGTCTTTCGCCGACCTACCCAATAAGTAAGACATTGATTCTTTCTACATTGAAGAAGGTCGGCAAAGGACACGTGGATAACTTTGCAAGCTGCTGAAATGCCTCAAGCGAAGCTGTGAGCATTTTCAAACTGGTAGGCGGAAGTCACATCTTGCTGCCAATGATGTTTTGATAGGCAAAGATCACATCCCAAGCCCGACGACATCAGCGACAGCATGGATGCCGCTGGACGCGCATCCGAGTCGCGTGCGTCAAACGGGCCGGCATAAATCACATCGACAGTGACTTAGGTGGGCAGGCAAAGATCACATCGCCTTGCGCCCTGCATCATCCTTGCCAACCAGGGTGCGCCAGCCTCATGCTTCATGGATGGTTACCGTGACCGAAGCAGACGCCGCTGCGATCCACGCCGCCTTCAACCAGGATGGCGAGGGGAGTGTCAAAAACCTGGGGCGCTACGCCGCGAACTGGATTGCCGGGTGGCCA
>CALMVT010000175.1 GCA_937873175.1 uncultured Acetobacteraceae bacterium
CGCCGGCCTGGTTGCGTGACAGATCCATCACCACCCCGGAACCCAATAAGAGCCGGCTTTGTTTGGACGAGCGCCCGAGGCGGTCGGTGACCTGCCTCGCCGGGTAGACATCCCGCCGCCCGCCGCCATCGACTATCACGGAATGATCGACGCCTCAGGCCCTGGTGCGCCGCAGGTCGGCGACACGGTGGTGTTTGGCTTCCGCCCGCAGGCGTTCGTCACCCGCGCCTACACGGTGGGCCTCTCGGGCATCCGCACTGGTAAGCCGCGCGTTCATGCGCTTCACAATGCCTTCGGCCGAACGGTCAACGTATTTTCCTGAGCAATAAGCCGGTGGCGGTTTCGTCACGGATTTTGAGATTGGTCCGGCTGAACGGTTGGCCCGAAAGATAGAAGCTCACCCCGCTGAAACGGTGGCGAAACCCCCTTGAGTAAGGCAACTCTGAGCCGTGTTCCACGACGCGCCCAAGCCGTGCTTGGGCTTCAGCATCCGGGGCGTCCGTGCACATTCACCACACCTTGCGCCTGCTCAGCCCATAAAGCTTCCCCCATTCACCTGCATGACCTCGCCGTTCATGTAGCTCGACATGTCGGAGGCAAGGAACACTGCGACGGTTGCGATCTCAGCCGGCAGGCCCACCCGCCCTGCCGGGGAGGCCACGCCTGCTGCGGCGATCTCGGCTTCGGTCATGCCGAAGCGTGGCTGCGCCGTGTCCACCAAGCCAGGAGCAATAGCGTTGACCCGGATGCCGTGGGCGGCCAGTTCCAGCGCCATCGCGCGGGTGAGCGAGACCACCCCGCCCTTGCTGGCCGAGTAGTGCACGCCGCGCACGGCGCCGTGCGCGGCGACGGAGGCGATGTTGATGATGGCGCCCTTCGTTTGCGCCGCGACCATCTTGCGCGCCACGGCCTGGGCGCAGAACGCGGTACCCTTGAGGTTGACCGCGTGCGTCGCGTCCCAGATCGCCTCCGTCAGTTCGAGAAACGGCGCGCGCGGGTAGATCCCTGCGTTGTTGACCAGCACGTGCAGGCGTCCCAGCGCGTCCCACGCCGCTTCGACGACGCCCTGCGCGCCGGCCACCGTGCCGAGGTCGCCGTGCACCAGCGCCGCCTTGCGGCCAAGCGCACGCACGCTGTCCGCCACCTCGTTCGCCGCGGCTTCGTCATCGAACCAGTTGATGGCGACGTCCGCGCCCTCGCGCGCCAGCTCGGTCGCGACCGCCGCGCCGATACCCTGCTGCGCCCCGGTGACCAGGGCCGCCTTGTCTTTCAACCGCATCGCGATTGCTCCTATGCCGACTGCTGCCGACGGCAGCAGCCCTGCCCCTGTCAACCGGCGGGAAGCGCCGGGCCTGGATTCTGAGACCCCCTGTGCTCAACGGTCGCAAGGCGCTGCGCAACCCACACGTCCCTGTTCCGGGCGACATGGTCAAGGAAGCGCGCGAGCCCCGCCGCGCGAGCAGGATGGCGGATCGATCGCGCATGCAGCCCGTCCGACATCCTGAGACCGCCTAGCAAGTTGGGCGCATGACATTTTTGCGGACCGCCGCAGGGTCCTCGGCACGGGTGCGCCAGAAGGAGTTGGCGCGGATTTCCTCGTTGTCATGGTGCCCGGTCACGAGGTGGATGAGCGAGATGCCGGCAGCCCGGCACCAGCCGAACAGACCCGCATTGGCGGCGACCGCCCGGGCGGCGCCGTCCGGAGACATCGGCATGGTAGCGACCGCCATATCCAGCTGCTCGCGGTGCAAGTCGATAGCGACAACGGCCGCCTTGGGATGGTTCACGCCCAGGTTCATCAGCTGCTCCCGTGAGGCAAGAGGCCGGCGGCTCGGAAGACGCTGACGCCAGAATTGGATGCAATGCCTGGCGTGTCAATCGGCTTCCGCCAGTCGGCCAACTGGCTCATTCGTGGCCGCGATCGCATATGCCTTCTGACTGCATGGCGATCCTGTTGCGCGATGCCGGCCGGGCGGAAAGCCTGATGCGGGACCACGTGGCGAGCATCCGGGCGGCATTCATGGGCGGTCCCGCGGCTTGAGTCAGGCCGACAAGAACCCGCCGACCGCCACCACGAACGCCGCCGTGTCCTGCAGTTGCGGCACGTGCGCGAGGCCAGGCAATTCGCGGAACGACGCATCCGGCAGCAGCGCCGCCAGGTCCCGGGCCATTGCCGGGGGCGTGGCTTCGTCAAGCTCGCCCGCCAGGATCAGCACGGGGATGCGCAACTCGCGCACGGCGTCGCGGATGTCCAGCGCCGCCAGGACCTTGCAGGCAGCGATGAACATCGCAGGGTTTGTTGCCAGGAACCGCTCCCGCCGTTCGGCGAGCAGGGCCGGGTTGGCCTGCTGGAACGCTGGGGAGAACAGGCGGCGCATGGCCGTGTCGGCGATGGCTGCCAGACCCTTGCTCGACGCAGCCGCTGCCATGGCCCGGAAGGCGGCGCGGCCCGGCTCGTCGAATGCAGCACCTGTGCCGGCCAGCAAGAGACGGCTGACCAGGGCGGGATGCCGCAGCGCCAGCAACAGCGCAACGAAGCTGCCATAACCGTTGCCGATGATGGCGACAGGGCCGTCCGCTTCCCCGATGGCGAGGGCCAGCCGGTCCGCTACCGGCTCCAGCCCGGCCTCCACCGGCGCCGATCCGCCGAACCCCGGCAGGTCCGGGACCGTCACGCGGTGACCGCCCGACAGGGCCGCCGCCAGCTGCATGCAGCTTCCGGCTTCGGCGAGCAGGGAATGGAACACCCAGACCGGCGGCCCATCCCCGGCGACAAACGCCGCAACCGTGCCGCCGGCATAATGGTGGATCATGCGCCCTTGCCCTTCCATATTGCGCCCACGCCCTACCATGCGGCCGGGCGGCGGGCCAGGATGCGCAGGCGTTGCGGCCCGGCGGCAATCCAGCCATCCTGGCACGGACGGAGCACGCCTGCGAGAACGCGGCCCGGGATGGAGGGAACAGCGATGACCGCAGGGGCAAGCGTGAACGCCGGGGCGCGGCTGGACCGGCTGCCGGTCTCGGCCTTCCACCACCGCATTCTGCGGCTGATCGGCCTGGGCATGTTCTTCGACGGCTTCGACATCTACCTGGGCGCCGCGGTGCTGGGGGCCACGCTGCGGTCGGGGTTCTCGACGCTTGGCGAGAACGCGGCCTTCGTGTCCAGCACGTTCCTCGGCATGATGCTCGGCTCGCTGCTGACGGGGTTCCTGGGGGACCGCCTCGGGCGGCGCTTCACCTATCAGGCCAACCTGGCGGTGTTCGGGCTGGCGTCGCTGGCCGCGGCATTTGCGCCCAACATGGCGGTGCTGATCGCGCTGCGCTTCGTCATGGGGCTGGGCCTCGGCGCCGAGAACGTGGTGGGCTATTCCACCATGACCGAGTTCGTGCCGCCGGCGCAGCGGGGGCGCTGGCTCGGGCTGGTCGCGGTGTTCGTCGTCACCGGGCTGCCGGTGTCCGCGCTGGCGGCCTGGGCGCTGGTGCCGGCGTTTGGCTGGCGGGCCATGTTCGTCCTGGGCGGCGTCGGCGCGCTGCTGGTATGGCAGGCGCGCAAGAGCCTGCCGGAAAGCCCACGCTGGCTGGAAAGCGTCGGACGGCGGCAGGAAGCCGAGGCGTTGATCGCCGCCATCGAGCGTGAAGCGTCCGGCGGCGCCCCGCTGCCGCCGCCAGCGCCCTCACCCGGCCCGGCGCCGTCGCGGGCGCTGTCCACCCTGCTCGCCCCCCCGCTGAGGGGACACATGGTGCTGGGCTGCGTCAGCCTGGTCGTCATCAACACGCTGATCTACGGCTTCATCACCTGGCTGCCGACCTTCTTCGCCAAGCAGGGGCTGTCGGTGGCGACCTCCTTCGGATACTCGCTGGTCATGGCGCTGGGGGCGCCCGCCGGGTCGTTGATCGGGGCGCTGCTGGTGGACCGGGTGGGGCGGCGGCGGATGATCGTTGCGGCGGCGGCGTTGTCCATGCTGTTCGGCTGCATCTACCCCTTCGTGCACGACCCGGTGTGGCTGCCGGTCGCCGGGCTGGCGCTGACGGTGCCGATCTACGTGCTGGTCGCGGTGCTGTTCGGCGTTTACATCCCTGAGCTGTTCCCAACCGAGGTGCGGCTGCGCGCGTCAGGCATCTGCAACACCTTCGGGCGCGGCGCCACGGTGCTGACGCCGTTCCTGGTCGTGCCGCTGTTCACGGCCTACGGCGTCGGCGGCGTGCTGGCGCTGATGGTGGGGCTGCTGGCGGTGCTGATCGCCACCGTGCTGGTGTTCGGCGTGGAAGCGAGCGGACGGCGGCTGGAGGAGGTCGCGGCCGACCCCGGCGGCACGGAAACGCCGGCCGCCGTCCCGGGGTGGACGGGGTAGCAGCCGGCCCCACATCCTCGGTTCCCGTCCTGGAGGTCAGACCGTGAGCTATCCCTATTTCGGCCGGCGCGAGGACGCGCGGCTGCTGACCGGCGCCGGGCGCTACACGGCGGACTGGACCCTGCCGGGCCAGCTGCACGCGGCGTTCCTGCGCTCGGACCACGCCCATGCGCGCATCCTATCGGTGAACACGGCAGCGGCGCGGGAAGCGCCGGGGGTTGTGGCGGTGCTGACGGGCGCGGACGCCGCGGCGGTGGGGTATGGCCGCGGCAAGGCGGCGCTGCCCTACAAGGGGCGGGACGGCATGGCGCTGCTGACGCCGCAGGCCCCGGCCTTGGCGCAAGATCGCGTCCGCTACGTCGGCGATCCCGTGGCGCTGGTGGTGGCCGAAACCCCGGCGCAGGCGCAGGATGCGGCGGAGCTGGTGATGGTCGAATATGAGGCGCTGCCCGCCGTGTCCGACGTGGACGCGGCGCTGGCGGACGGTGCGCCGCAGCTTCATCCGGACGTCCCCGGCAATCTCTGCTTTGACTACGAGTACGGCGACGCCGCGGCGGCCGAGGCCGCCTTTGCTGATGCGGCGCACGTCGTCCAACTGGACCTGACCAGCGACCGCGTCGTTGGCAATCCCATGGAGCCCAAGGCGGCGCTGGCGCGGTGGGATGGCGACGTGCTGGAGCTTTGGACGGCGACGCAGGGCATGGTGGCGCTGCGGGACTCGCTGTGCGGCCTGACCGGGCTGCCGCCGGGCCAAGTGCGGGTGCGGGCGCAGGACGTGGGCGGCGGCTTCGGCATACGCGGCCCGGCCTACCCCGAGCACGCGGCGCTGGCGCTGGCGGCCAAGCGGACGGGCAGCCCGGTGAAGTGGATCGCGACCCGGTCCGAAACCTTCCTCAGCGATTATCACGGCCGCGGCCTGCGCATGCGCGGCGAGCTGGCGCTGGACGCGGCGGGCCGGTTCCTAGCCATCCGGCACCAGTGGGTGTGCGACCAAGGCGCCTACCCCGTGGCGACCGGGCCGCTCATCAGCACGCTTAACCCGGCCATGATGTGCACCGGCCCTTACCGCATTCCCGCCGTTCATGGCCGGCACCGCCTGGCGCTGACCAACACCGTGCCGATCACCGCCTACCGCGGCGCCGGCCGCCCGGACATGGCCTACGCCGTCGAGCGATTGGTGGACGAGGCGGCACGGCAACTGGGCCATGACCGGCTGGCGCTGCGCCGGCTCAACCTGCTGCCCGCGGACGCTTTTCCCTACACCCTGCCCACCGGCGGGCCGATGGCCGCGACCTATGACAGCGGCGACTACCCGGGCTTGCTGGACATGGCGGCGGAGGCGGCGGACTGGGCCGGGTTCGAGGCGCGCCGGGCCGAGACGGCTGGGCGTGGCAAGCTGCGCGGCATCGGGGTGGGCGTGTTCGTGGAACCTTCCGGCGGGGTGGTGCCGCGTGACGAGGTGGCGATCACCTTCGACGCCGAAGGCGGCGTGCGCGTCCATAACGTCACCCACTCCTCCGGCCAAGGGCACGAGACGGTGTTTCCCGAGATCGTCGCCGGCGTCCTCGGCCTCGACCCGGCGTCAATCACGCTGCACCAGGGCGATCCGGACGGCTTGCCGCTGTTCGGCGGCGGCGCCTTCGCGTCCCGCTCGATGTTGTCCCACGGCGCCGCCACCGCCGTCGCGGCGCGGGAGGTGGTGCGCAAGGGCTTGGACCTGGCCGCCGACGCGCTGGAGGCCGCCGCGGCCGACATCGAGTATCAGGCCGGCGCCTACCGCATCGTCGGCACCGATCGATCCGTGACGCTGGTGGAGCTGGCCCGTCCGGCGGAAGGCCAGGAAAGCGGCCCGCTGGACACCACAACGGCCCTGCCAGCCGGCCGCGCGTTCCCGTCCGGCGCGCACGTCGCGGAGGTGGAGGTCGATCCCGAAACCGGGGAGGTGGCGCTGCAGCGCTACGTCGCCGTGGACGATTGCGGCGTGGTGCTGAACCACACCCTGCTGGACGGGCAGATCATGGGCGGCATCGCGCAAGGGCTGGGCCAGGTGTTCGGCGAGCAGTGCGTGTATGACGAGGGCGGGCAGCTCCTGTCCGGCAGTTTCATGGACTACGCGATGCCGCATGCCGAGATGCTTCGCGGCATCACCCTGATGGAGCGCCCGGTGCCGTCGCCCAACAACCCGCTGGGGGTGAAGGGCGCCGGAGAAGCGGGCACCACCGGGTCGCTGCCGGCGGCGATGAACGCGGTGCTGGACGCGCTGCGCCCGGCGGGCGTGCGGCGCCTGGACATGCCGGCTTCGGCGCAGCGGGTCTGGGCGGCGCTGCGGGCAGCGTCGGCCTGATCGGGACGACGCGCACATTTCTGGGTGGTCGCGACCGTCTCGATCCATACGGCTACGGAAGGGCGACCAGCACGTCATTCCCCTCAATCTTCACCGCATAGGTTCGAAGGTCCTCGGTGATCGGCGCCCCCATCCCCTTACCCGTGCGCACGTCGAACTGCCCGTTGTGCAACGGGCATTCGATCAGGTGGCCCTCCAGCCAGCCTTCCGTCAGCAGCGCAAAGGCGTGCGTGCATACGTTGTCCGTGCAGAACCAGCGTGGTGCACGGATAGGGCGGTGGTGCTGAGGCGCAAGGTGACGTAGGGGATTACCCTCCCAACGCCGGATGCCCATTTTGACGTTCAAGCTGAACCAGGACCGCCGCCACCACTTCCCACGCCAGCAACGCAGGGTGACCAACTGGCCAGCCTACGATGCCAGCCTACGATGCCAGCCTGCGTCAGCGTGGCAGCTTGACGATGTGGTTTACCGACGAGGCAATCGCGGCGTGGAATTGCCTTAACGCCCTGAGCACGGCGACCGTGTGACCTCTGACCTGACCCCAACTTCTATCTAGTGGCGACCAGAGACCGGCAGGAGGTTTGAGCTACTATGGCGTGGCGCCCGACCGGCCTGCAGAAGGCTCCGAGCACGCCGGGCTGTTCCGCATCGCGTCCAGGGTCCGCCGCGCCGTGCGGACCGCCTGGTCCGCGTGGGCCATGACGGCCTCAAGCCCGCTGTAGTCGAAGGCACGCCGCTCCAGCCGCGTGACCGGGGGCAAGGGCGGCGGCTCAAACGGCGCCTCCTCGCCGTCCGCCGGCAGCAGCGGCGGCCGCTCACGCCCGCGTCCCGGCTCCGGCCGGCGCGGGGGTGCCACCTCGTCGCGCAGCGGCGCGAGCCCCTGCAATCCCCACAGCCGCCGCGCCGAGCGGTGCGTCACCTCCACCGCGACGCCCGCCGTCCGGAACTGGTCCAGCAGCACGCCCGCGTTCTTCGTCGCCATGCCCAGCACCCGGCCGAGCGAGGTGGCCGAGACCAAGGGGGCGGCCGCCATCACGTCCTGCTTCGGCTGCGGCGAGCATGGCAACGCCTTCGACTTCGTGCGCAAGAACGAGGGCATCCCGTTTCCGGAAGCGGTGAAGCGGCTGGCATCCGATGCCGGCGTTGACCTGCCGCAAGGGGCGCCCCGACCTGCCTTCCCGGCAGAACGGGCAGCGCAGGAGGTCGCAGCGCAGGAGCGGCAACGCCGGATCGAGGCCAAAACTATCGCTGATGCGCGCGAGAAAGACATGCGCGAGGAGGCCATCGCCAAACAGGCTAAAAAAAGGTGGGCCAAAGGCCCGCCGGCCCCAGCGGACCACCCTTATCTGGCGCGCAAGGAGATCAGCCCGGACGGCTTGCGGGTGGACACCAAGGGCAAGCTGCTAGTCCCGATGCGGGACGAGGACGGCAGGCTATGGAATCTCCAGACCATCGCCGCGAGGGGAGTGTCAAAAACCTGGGGCGCTACGCCGCGAGCTGGATTGCCGGGTGGCCAAATCGCCCGTCCAGCCCCGCGGCCCTGACCTGAAGCACGCGGTGGGCGCCGCTGGGTGACCAGCGCCTCTGCTTGCGTTTGTTCATGCGGGCACTCACCAGCTGGTTGACGGTGCCCTCGGCCCGCGAGGTCGAGATCGGCTTGCCGGCCCGATGCCGCAGGCCGTAGTCGATCAGCGCGTCCTTGTTGTTCTCGATGTGGGCATGCAGCTTCTT
>CALMVT010000176.1 GCA_937873175.1 uncultured Acetobacteraceae bacterium
GACCGCACATCGTGCTGCCGGGCCAGCGCCAACCAGACGCGCCTGTTCCTGCATGTCGGCGCCTATTGGCTGATGTGGAGCCTGCGCACGCTGACGCCGCGCCGTTCGCATTGGCGGGTCGCGCAGTTCGACACGATCCGGCTGCGGCTGATCAAGCTGGCGGTGCGCATCGAGGTGCTGAAAACGCAGGTCCGCCTGCACCTGCCGCAGGCGACGCCGGATCAGGCGATCCTTGCTTTGCTGCTGACGCGCATGCCGCGCCTGGTCGTTTGACCATCGGGGCAAGTGCCCCCGACCTCGCCCAATCCGGTCAACCGCCAGCGCCTACCCGCCCCTTTGAGCCTGCCCCACGAGCGCCTGAAAAGCAGCCGGCCCACAGCTATGCCTCAACAACTGTGGGTTGAACGATTGTCGGATCGCGCGATGCCAAAACCGCACTCGTGCATAATCCAGGCTAGGGTTCTACTCCCAGCCCGCGGGCGGGACACCGCTGAACTTGGCGCTGGTGCGACTGATCGAAGCGCAGTTCCTGAAAGATTGCCAGCGCAGTCGACGCAGGCCCGCGCAGCCACGCTCCACTGCCGGCTGCCCGCCCGTCGCGTGCAGTTTCCCCATCTCGGCTTCGGACGATCTCGCCGCACCCTGCGCTGCGTCCTTGTCGGACTCCATGGCCTGCTCTTTCTCCCCCCACCATCGTCTGGTGAACGCCGTGCTCGGCCGCCAACCGCACCACTGTCAGCTCAACCTGCAGCGCTTCCAATGCCCCACGCGCCTTGAACTCCACCCCGTGCCGCTCTCGCTTGCTCGGTATCGGGTCTGTCCTTCATCAGGCAAACCGAGCCTGACCGCCTATCCGAAGAACGGGGATCGTCTCCGAGTGCTTTCGGCAAGGCTCGTCTCACCCTGCTCCTGCATCGACACACCCGTCCATGACCCTGCCGACTTCGGCAGTCGAGAGGACGCCGATCTCGGCGATGAACACGATCCGCGTCCGCGGTGTCCCCGACGCAGGCTTCCCGATCGCGGCCAACGTCGCCCGACCCCCAGCGAACTGGAACAAAAGCTGGCGGCCGGGTTGCTCCGCCGTCTCGAACAAACCCTTGGCCCGGGCGAGCTTCGGGGCAAGCCGGCCGATTGCCGTCTGCAAGCGGGGTAAGGAGACTGGCTGCTCGGATATCCAGCTGAGGGTTTCGAACCGGTCGGCCGCCGGCCGGCGCCGGCCTGGGTCGCGCGGCGCCAGCGGGCGGTCCGGGCCGTCGGGGAACAGCAGCACCGAGGATACCTCGCCGTGCAGGGCATCAACGACCACCGCTGCCGGCTTCGCCGCCATCACGGCGGCACGGACCCGTTCGCGCCCGACGGCATCGGCGAGGTCCACCTTGCTCAGCGCCACAATGTCCGCGACCCGCAGTTGCGAGCGGAGCAAAGCGTCGTTCAACGCTTCTGCAGGAGCCGTCGCGTCCACCACGCAGAGCACCGTCTCCAGCGGCGCCTCCCTGGAGATCACGGGGTCCATCAGGTTGCGGACGATGTCCGCCGGATCAGCCACGCCGCTGGTCTCGATCACGATGGCCTCCGGACGCGGGCTGCGCCGCAGGAGGCCCGCAAGCGTGCGCAGCAGATCGCTTTCCAGCGAGCAGCAGATGCAGCCATTGGCCAGGCTGACCACCCCGTCGCTGGCGCCCGCGATCAGCTCGGCGTCGATGTTGACCGCGCCGAAATCATTGACCACGGCGGCGATCCGTCGGCCCCCGGCGTGGGCCAGGATATGGTTCACCACCGTGGTCTTGCCCGCGCCCAAGAAGCCAGCGACCAGCAGGACCGGGACGGGCATGCCCCTCAGCCGGCCGCGACGGGCCGGCGCACCGGCTGCCCGGGCCGCGCCACCATGTCCAACACACCATCCGTGATCACCGGTTGCCCGCTGACCAGAAGGTGCCTGACGCCCTCCGCCGGGCGGTTCATCGCCGAGAACTCGGCCCGGTCGGTCAGCGTCTCGAGGTCGAACACGACCACGTCGGCATCCGCGCCCGGCTGCAGCCGCCCCTTGGCGCGCATGTCGGGCGTGCTCGGCGCCAGGATGTCCGCCGGGATCAGCGCGCACTTGCGCACGCCGTCCAGCAGCGAAACCGCCTGGCGCTCTCGCACCCAATGGCGCAGGAAGCGGGTGAAGGTGCCGGCAGAGCGCGGGTGGGAGGTGGCGTCCTCCGGCAACGGCCAGGCGTCGCCGGTATAGGTTGTGCCATCCGCCAGCGACCAGGGCATGGCATCCGAGGCGATGGCGCCACCTGGGAACAGCACCGACATGTCCAGCAACTCGCGGTGGCGCTCGTTGTTCTCCGTGTCCAGGATGTGCCAGAGCACCAGGGTCGAGGGCTCCTCGGCCTGCGCCGCCAGCAGTTCCTCGCGGTTGTGGAAGCGACTCCCGTCAGTTACCCGCTGCACCGAGTCGTAGCCGGTGCCGTGCCTGGCCTCGAACTCGGGATCGCTGAAGAAGGCGGCGGCCAGCACGGTGGAGCCGGTGCCGTAAGGGTAAGCCTCCAACGTGATCGGCAGGCCCTGCTCCTGCGCCTTCACCACCAGTTGGGCGCAGCGCTCCACGTCTGTCTTGCTGGAACTGTTGAAGTGGCAGATATGCATGTGCGCGCCCGTGGCCCCGGCGTAGCCGATCAGGCGGACATAGGCCTCGGCGGCGCTTTCCGGGTCGATGCGCGACATGAAGGCGACGTGGGTGAAGGTCGGCACGCCGCGCACCGCCGCCAACTGGCACACCGCCGTCAGTTCCTGCACGCCGGCGCCGGGCGCATAGGCATTGAGGATGCCGATGCCGATGCCGCCCTCGTCCAGGCCGCGCCCGAGGCGGTCAAGGATGCCACTTACTTCCGCGTCGCTGGCGACGTTCTCCACCCAACGGCGGTCTCGCATGGCGCGGCCGAACGCTTCCAGCGAGGCTTCCTCGTTGGAGCCGGTCATGGCGCCGATGCGGGCGAAGGCCCAGTTGGCAGCGGCGCCGTAGTTCAGCACTCGCCCTTGCGCCGCTTGGCGCCGGTACCAGGACGCTACCGGCATCACTCCCGCTTCCAGGTCGAGCGTCGTGGTCACCCCGTCGAAGGCCTGCATGCGATCTGCGGGGATCGACTGGCCGTGCGCGTGCAGGTCGATGAACCCAGGGGCCACCACCAGCCCGGCGGCGTTGATGACCCGCTCGGCGCCGCCCAGGCCCGTTCCCACGGCGGCGATCTTGCCGTCCAGGAGCGCCACGTCGCCCACGGCGTCCATCCCGCTCGCCGGATCCACCACCCGGCCACCCCTGATCACCAAACCACCCATGCCGTCACTCCGCGCGCTCGAACCCCGTACCTCCAGCCCAGCAGAAGCTCCGGAAATGCGTTCCGCCGGCCACAGGCGTGCAGTGCCGGCAGTAGAGGCAGATTTGCGAATGCCCGCAACCATTGGCGCCGTTGCCGACGCGTTGCAGCAGACGGGCAGCCCGAGGTGGCCCGCAGGGCTATCCGGACCGACTACCCACGAACGCCGGCATTGCGCAGGCTTGCAGGTCGGCACCGCGATCATCGAGGCGACAACCAACCTCCTGGTGAACTGCCGGATGAACAAGTCGCAGCAGATGCGCTAGTCGCGCCACGGCATCGACCAGCTGTCGCAGATTTACCGCACCGTTTATGATGGCACGCTCGGCTTCCTGCCTCGGACCGAGATTTCAGCCAGGCAACAATCCATGTCCGACCACCGCGACGGCCGCCCCCAATCCTGCGACAGTCCCCGCGGCTGTTGAACGCGCACGATCAAAGGGCTCCAAGTTGAATAACAGAATGGTTTCCCGGCGCCAAGCCACCCTTGGGGGCTTTTGCGTGTGCTGTCTTCCCTTGTACATACGGACGTCCATGGCCGGCGCACCGACCGCAGTCCGTCTGGCTGAGGTCGCGCCAGGCATTCACATCCGCCAGGGCGTCACTGAGGACGCGACCGCGGCAAACAGCGATGCGATCGCCAATATCGGTTTCATCGTCGGGCGTGATGCGGTTGCGGTCGTCGACCCGGGCGGCAGCTTCGATGACGGGCAAAGCCTGCTGCTCGCGATACGGCAGGTGACGGAACTACCGATACGCTATGTGGTGCAGAGCCATGTGCACCCGGATCACGTCTTTGGTGCCGCCGCTTTTCAAGCGGAAGGGCCGGTTTTCGTGGGCCACGCCAACCTTCCGCAAGCATTCGAGGCACGAGGCAGCTACTACCAGCAAGGCCTCGAGAAGATCCTTGGAGTTGGGCGCGCCGGGCGGCTCGTCACGCCATCCCTGCTGGTGCGGGACCAGATCGAGATCGACCTCGGCGAGCGACGCCTGACCCTAACGGCGCATCCCACCGCGCACACTAATTGCGACCTGAGCGTCGTGGATCGTTGGACCAACGTGTTGCTGGCCGGCGACCTCCTTTTTGTCGATCGCGCGCCGTCGATCGACGGCGACCTCAGGGGGTGGCTTTCGCAACTCACGGCGCTGGACGCTTTAAAGGTCAGGGCCGCAGTTCCAGGCCATGGCCCCGCACTGGTTAAATGGCAGGATGCAGTTGGAAACCTGCAGCGATATCTGACGGTGTTGTTGAACGAAACACGTGCAGCGATCGACCGCGGCATGCCGATCGAGGAGGCGGCGACAACGGTTGGGTTGTCCGAACGCGGCAACTGGGCATTGTTTGACGACTACAACGGGCGCAACGTCATTGAGGCTTATCGTCGCCTCGAGTGGGAATGAGTTGGCTCAAGCGATCAAGCTTTGGTCTGCGCCGTGGTGCCAGGAGCGGCGTTGGCCGCTTCGGAAAGGCCGAAAACTCCGACGATTGCATTCAGAAGGAGCGTGGCTCCCAGCCTGCACGGGATCCAGCATGTTCGGCTCGCTCAGCGAACACTGGCCGGTTGTCTGGTCGATGTTGGGGGGGGTTGCGGAGGGGATGCTCCGCCACTACGACGCAAAATGCGCGGCGCGCTTTATCATCATGATTGTGGAGCATCCGGTGAAGGCCTGCATCAAAACACTGCTTCTCGCCATCGTCGCCTGCGGTGCCACGTTGCCTGCGCGGGCCGACGCCAAGGACGACGATGCAAGGGACCGCTGGGAGCTTTTGCGATCCACAATGTTTGGTGGCCGCACCGTGCATGATGCCGGCGACCAGCTCCACTTGGTGATACCCGAGCGCGCCCTCGACGCAGCCCTTGTTCCTGTCACCGTGGAACTCAACCTACCCACCCGCGTGACCGCCATTTCTTTGGTGGTCGACAACAATCCGTCGCCGCTCGCGGGCACGTTTCGTTTCGGACCTGCCTTCACGCAGAAATTCCTCAAGGTGCGAGTTCGGGTCAACGACTACACGTTGATCCACGCGGTGGCGGAAACGGAGGATGGGGTCCTCTACACCACATCACGGTATATCAAGGTTTCGGGCGGCTGTTCCGCTCCAGGCCTGGGAAATCCTGCAGAAGTTCTTGCTCGGATCGGGAGAATGCAGTTCCGCCGCACCCGTGCTGTCGAGGGGGTGAAGGTGCCGGCCGAACTGATGATCAGCCATCCAAACTACAATGGTATGCAGATGGACAGGGCGAAAAGCAACTTCACGCCAGCTCGTTATCTGCAGAATGTCACGGTCACCACGGGTGGCGTTTCGATTTTCGATCTGGAGGGTGACATCTCGATGAGTGAGGATCCGGTCATCGGCTTTGGCTACACGCCTGCGGACGATGGCGCGATTGACATCCTGGCTCGCGACAGCATGGGTAGTGTGTTCTCCCGCCATTTCGAGGCGCTCCCACAAAGCTGACCGAACGGGTCCGTCAGCACTCGCACCATGGCAAGGTTCTCACGTTGCTGAACATCTTTGGAACCCGGTCGGATTAGCTGGTGTGGGGTACGGTCACCAGTTCCGGCACTTGCCTGCCGTTTTAAGACAAGGGTGACCGGCGTGGCGTTGTTGCAGGGATGGGGTTGATGGCGCCCCAGTTCTGGCTGGGGTGGCGTTGTTGCATTGATCGGCGGGATGGACGCACCGACCCCAACCCCGTCGGCGTGGTTCGGAATCTGCTCAAATCAGGTCACACGGGCGCGCGAAAGCACCGGCCTGCGAGGGCCGGATTTCAGCTGGTTCGGCGCCCTGTTCGGCGTCCTATAGGGAGGCGGCCAGCCTCCCCGGGTCACGCGCGCTGGGGCTGCAGTTCGCCCAAGCCGAGCAGGGTCAGCCAGTGCGGATGGGCGTGCCCGGTCAGCAGCTCGCGCGGGCTTTTGCCCCGGCGCTCGGCATGGCGGCTGCGCAGGAAGCGGCGGTGATTGAGAAAGAAGCGCAGCAGCTCGAGGTAGGCGCCGCCGAGGTGGCGACGCAGCGTGAAGTAAGTGCGCAGCCGCGAGTTCAGGTTCTCGACCAAGGAGCTGCTGCGCGGCGTGTCCGCCATGGCCCGGCTGACGGCCTCGAACAGGGCATGGAACTTGCCGCCGAGCTGTGCCCTGAGCCGGTTCCACCCTTGCCAACAAGCGGGCGAGGTGGTGGGCACGCGGTGCAGCAGGCAGGCTTCCCGCACCAGGGGTTCGGGGACAGCGAGGGCGCACGCGATCACGGCGAGCTTGGCGTCGAGCACGCCGGCAAAGGCGAGCAAGTCGTCGCGCTGGTTCTGCAAGGCAACGCGCATGGGGCGGATCCATCGCGCGTCCGCGGGCTCGCGGGCGGCGAGTTCCGCGACGAGGAAGTCGAACAGCTCGCGCCGGGTGACCAGGTCCGGGCCGGCGAGAGCCAGAACGTCGTGGCGCAGCCAGTGCACGAGGGTGCGGACGTCACCGGCGAGCCGGTGTGCCTGGGTTTCGGCCTCTCGCGCCCGGTGCAGCTGGACGGCAAGGTCGCGGTCCGGGGCACGCTGGTCGGCGCGGCCGATCCCGGCCTGCAGCGCCTTGCGCCGCGACGTCGCACCCTGGGCGAGGCGCCGCACTACATTAGGTCGTGGTGACGATTTCAGCCTGAATGGGTTCCGGTTCGACGACGGGCG
>CALMVT010000177.1 GCA_937873175.1 uncultured Acetobacteraceae bacterium
ACAGCATCCTGGAGAAATGGGAGTGCCGGAGCCGGGGCGAGGCCGCGGCCCGCTATCGCCGGCAGGAGCGGGACGGCGCCCGGCCGGGTGTCGGCACGGTTGTCGAGCTGCGAGCCGGCCAGTCGTCCCCGACGAGCGGCCTGCAGCATCGTGCGCCGGCGGCCTTCGGCCGGAAGGCGGCCTAGCCGGCAGCGACGGTCAACGTCGCCCGGCCGGGGCCGCCCTGACCACGGCCCTACTGCGGCGCGCTTGCCACCGTTTCCAGGTCGGGCGTTGCAGCCGCGGCTGCGGCCCTTAGCTCCGGGTAAAGTGCCCCCAACGCCAGCAGCACGCCGTTGGTCCAGCCGAAGCCGATCTGGGTCGCGTATTCCCCGCCGCCGCCTGCGTCGCCGCCGGTGGTCATGACGTCGTACTTCTCGACCAGCTTCGCCTGCTGCCTGAAGCCGGCGATGGTTTTCGCCACCCAGCGCGTCGCGACCTCCCGCGCAAGCTCGGGGTGGCGGTAGTTCCGCAGGCCGACCACCGCGATCCACTGCAGCGGCGCCCAGCCGTTCGGGGCGTCCCATTGCTGGCCGCTGTTCACGGTAGTCGTCGCCAGGCCGCCGGGCTGCAGCAGCACGCCTTCCACCACGCCGGCGACGGCCCGCGCCTGCTCGGGCGACGCCACGCCCAGGAACAGGGGATACAGCGTCGCCGCGGTGACGTTGCGCGTGGTCGTGCCTTCGCGCCAAAGGTAATCGGTGAACACGCCGTCCTCGGGGTCCCACATCAAGCGCCGGATCGCGACGACCCGCCTTTCCGCCCGTTGCGCGTAGAACCCTGCACGCTCCGCATCGCCTTTCAGCAGGTACGCTTCCGAAAGCGTCTCTTCCAAATGCACGAGCAGGCTGTTGAGATCGGGCGGCAGCAGGGCGAGCGTGCGGATCGTGCCCAGGGTCTTGCCGTCGGCGAGCCAGCGCGAGCTGAAATCCCAACCCGACTCAGCCGCCGCGCGCAGGTTCCGCCAAACCACGCCGGGCGCCCGGTGCGGCGCTTGCAGCGCGGTCCTTACGTCCTCCGCGTAGGACTCGTCGCGCGGGGCGTCGCGCTCGTCCCAGTAGCGGTTCAGCACGGTCCCATCCAGCAGCCGCACCACGTTGCGCGCGGCGCGGCCGGGCAGGACCTCGTTCTCGCCCTGCATCCAGTAATCATATTCCGCCTGCAGCTCCGGCAGGTAGTCGGTGTAGGCGGCAGCGCCGTTGTTCTGCGCGATCAGATCGACCATCAGGGCGAAGAACGGCGGCTGCGAGCGGCTGAGGTAATAGCTGCGGTTGCCGTTCGGAATGTGGCCGTAGCGGTCGATCTCGTAGGCGAAGTTCTTGAGCATATCGGTTGCAAGGTCGTTCCGTCCGTCCACCTCCAGCCCGAGCATGGTGAAGTAGGAGTCCCAATAATACACCTCCCGGAACCGGCCGCCGGGGACGATGTAGGGGTAGGGCAGGGGCAGCAGGGTCGAGTAGGCCGGCACGGAGGTCGTCGATTGCTCCAGGACGGGCCAAAGGCTGGAAATGTAGTCGAGCAGGGTTTGGCCGCTGGTGGCCGGGTTGACGGTCGGCCCGGCCGGCGTCGGGCCGGAGAAGTTCGCGCCGACGAAGCCTGAAAGGTCGAAGCCCGGCAACGCCTTGGCGGCCTCGTAAGCGGTCACGACATCGGACGGCGGGGCGGCCGGCACCAGGTCGGGAAAGGTCTTGCTGTCGGGGAAGATGCCGGCAAGCTCCACGTCCCAGTAGAAAGCGCCATATTCAAGGGATGGCGGGATCGGATAGTCCGGCCCCACGGTCTGGGCGCGCAACCCTGGCGCGAATGCCAGACACAGGAAGAACGCCGCCAGCGGGCGGATCGCTTGGTTGCACCTCATGGACGACGCCTCCGGATGCCTTTGGTTGTTCAGGCCACAATAACCGCGCGACTTGCTATTACAACGAAAATTGAACGCCTGAGACGCTGTTTGTACGGCTTTGACTTGCGGGGTCGCGGCTGCCCGGCGCGGCGGAACGGCGGTCATCTTTCCTCTTTGTCGCTGCCGGGATTATGCTGCCGGCACGAACGCGCGGGCTGGACGGACGGCGACGAAGCTCCGTCGCCGGTCGCGGGCCGCCAGGGGGACATCCACGCGCCGGAGCCGGGGCGGGGTAAACGGGCCGGCGCCAACGCCTGCAGCAGAAAGAAGAAACATGGAAACGTCCAAGGGATCGATCCGCACGCCCACGCGCCGCACGTTGCTGGGCGGCCTGGCCGCCCCGGCCATCCTGAGCTTCCCCGGCCGCGCCTGCGCGGCGGACGGGCCGGTGAGAATCGGGTCGCTGAGCGACCTGTCCTCGGCCTACGCCGACATTAGCGGCCCGGCGCTGGTGCGCTCCGTGCAGATGGCCATCGCCGATTTCGGCCCGTGCCTGGGTCAGAAGGTCGAGTTCACCGCCGCGGATTGCCAGCTCAAGCCGGACGTGTCCTCGGCCATCGCCCGGCGCTGGTATGACGCGGACGGCGTGGACGCGATCATCGACCTGCCCTCCACCGCCATCGCCCTCGCGGTCATGCAGATCGCGACCGAGCGCCGCAGGATCGTGCTCGGGACCAGCCCGGGCAGCGCCGAGGTGATCGGCAAGTCGTGCTCGCCCTACAACACGCAATGGACTTACAACTCCTACGCCATGGCCCACACGATCGGGCCGCGCATCCTGCGGGAAGGCGGGGACACCTGGTTCTTCATCGCCGCCGACTACGTGTTCGGCGCCGCCCTGGCCGGCGACATGACCAAGGTGGTGGAGGCCGCAGGCGGCAAGGTGGTGGGCACGGCCCGCGCGCCCTTGGGCACGACGGACTTCTCCTCCCTGCTGCTGGAAGCGAAGGCGTCGGGCGCCAAGGTGGTGACGCTCGCCAATGCCGGCGCGGACGCGATCAACGCCATCAAGCAGGCCGCGGAGTTCGGGCTGCAAGGCAGCGGGCAGCGCATCGCCGCCATGGTGCTGATGGACACGGACGTGCGCGGCATCGGCCTGTCCACCGCCCAGGGCATCCTGCTGGCGACGGCGTTCTACTGGGACCGCACCCCGGAATCGCGCGCCTGGTCGGAGCGGTTCTTCAAGATGATCGGCCGGGTGCCCACCATGCTGCAGGCGTCCGCCTACAGCCACGTCACGCACTACCTCAAATCCGTGCAGGCGGCCGGAACCAAGGACGCGGACC
>CALMVT010000178.1:0-6708 GCA_937873175.1 uncultured Acetobacteraceae bacterium
GTGGTCCGGTTCGGGGACAGCGAGGGCGAGGCCGCCACCCCCGTCAAACCGGAACAGCTCTTGGCCGTGCGCCGCCACGCCGACACCGGCGCCGACCTGTGGCGCACCGCGAACACCATCCAGGAGAACGCCATCCGCGGCGGGCTGACGGCATGGGGCCGCGACGCCAACAACCAGCCGCGCCGCACCACCACGCGCGAGGTCCGCGGGATCGACGCCGACGTGAAGATCAACAAGGCCCTTTGGCTGCTGTCCGAGCGCATGGCGCAGCTCAAGGCCGCCTGATCCCGACACGCGGGCGGGGCTTCGGCCCCGCCCTTCCCCGCTCTCCCGTGCTGATCGAGGCCCACCATGCACACGCTCCCCGCCGCACCGCAGGCAGCTCCCCGGTTCCTTGTTTACTGGCAGCAGACCGGCAACCAGCTTTTCGCCTTCACCGCCCACGTTCATGCGCCCTCCCCGCAAATCGCCCGGGCCTGCGCGCGGCAGGTGGTTCCGCGCAACGGTCGCATTCTCGGGATCAAGCAGTCCGCCAGCAGCGGCTTGCGGACGCTGCACCGGGGCCGTTGGGTAGCTTAGGAGTATGTTTCATGCACGAGTATATGCTAGTGCAAGGTCCAGCACATCATGCAGGACTTTTGCCATGCCAAGGACCAAGACCCCGACCGGCGCGGAACCAGCCGAAGCCACGCCCGACCGCCGCAAGTTGCGGGGGACGAACATCGAGTTGCCGGTTTACGTTTGGGATCAGGTGCGGGCCTACCTGGACGCACACCCGGAGCAGCGGGTGCGTCACATGGTCATGGCCGGGTTCCAGGCCCTTGGCTTGCAGATCGACCCGGAGGACTTGGTTGCTGAACGGCGCCGCGGACCCGGTGGCTGAGTTAATCGACCGCAGAGTGGGCCGCGCCGGCCGACCGAAAGGGCGTTGAGATGAAAACCCTAGTCGTGATGAACGAGAAGGGCGGCGTTGGAAAGACCAACATCGTCGCACATGCAGGCTGGTACTTCGCGGAACGCTATCGCACGCTGGTGGTGGACCTGGACCAGCAAGCCAACCTGACCATGACGCTTGGCGCCCACCTGTCCACGGTCGAGAGCGTCGAGTTGTTCGCGGAGGTGACGAGGGTTCCGAGTGCCGGGGCATTGACCGTTACCCGGTCCACGCGCGACCTGTTGGGCGTCGAGGGCGTTGACCGGGCTTGCATCGAGACATTCCGCGACAGCCTGGCCGGCATGGCTGACGACTATGACGTGTGCATCATCGACACGCCCCCTGCCCTGACGAACCGGACCTTTGGGGCCTTGCTGGCAGCGAGTGCCGTGCTGGCACCCATTGGCATCAACGATTACAGCCTGGCCGGCATCGCGGAGCTGCTGCGGGCGATCAAGGGCGTGTCTGCCTACTACAAGCGTCCCGAGCCGCAGTTTCTTGGCCTTCTGCCCTCTCTCTATGACCGCAAGAGCCGGCGTGAACGGGAGATGTTCGAGGAATTGGCGGGCCATGTCGGCAAGCTGCTGTTCCCCGGCGTGGTGGCGAAGCGCGACCTTTACGCCCGTGCTGCCGGCGAGCGCGAGCCGGTGTGGACGATGAAGGGCGCATCGGCGCGCGAGGCCGGGGCCGAGATACGGGCGATCTTCGAGACAGTTGACCAGAAGATGGAGCTGGCACATGGCTAAGAAGGCAACCTTCGCAGCGGCATCGTTCTCCAACCTCCGCGCGGCGGCAGGGGAAAGCGCAGGCGAGCCGCTGCGCATCCCGTTGGTGGACATTGACGAGGACCCCAAGCAGCCGCGCCAAACCTTTGACCAAGCCGAGTTGGAAAGCCTGGCCCTGACCATCCGGGATCGGGGCATCCTACAGCCCATCGGCGTGCAACCGCCGGCAGATGGCCGCTATGTTCTGGTATTCGGGGCACGGCGCTTACGAGCTTCCAAGCTGGCAGGCCAGGCCGACATTCCGGCCGTCATCGTGCCGGAGGGTCAGCGCGACTTCGCAACGCAGGTGATCGAGAACCAGCAGCGGGCCAACCTATCCAACAGCGAGCTTGCCGCCGCGGTCAACCAGCTTGCCGCCGAAGGCAAGCAGGGCAAGGAGATCGCCGCCATCTGCAACCTGAAAGACTGGCAGATCGCCGCATACCGGGCCGTCGTGAAGCTGCCGGACTTCCTGTTGCAGCGCCTCAATCACGGGGACATGCGGGCGATCTACGACCTTTACCGGGCCTGGCAGAAGCATCCGGCCCCGATTCAGGACGCGATGCCGGACGAGGGCACCTTTCTGACGATCACCGAGGCGCGGCGCATTATCGGGGCTGTGACCGGCAAGGCGACCGGCAGCGTGGTCCTGGACCGGGAGCGGGTGGCCGATGCCGCTCCTGCCGATTTGCACGGTGCAAATCGTGAGGCCGAGCCTGCCCCGCTCCCCGTGCCCATTCCGAGCAGCCAGGAGGCGGCGCCGCCGGTCCCGCCCACCCCAGCAGCCCACGGAAAGGCCGAGCCGGAAGCGGTGGCGTTGCCGCGTGCGGCAGACGAGCGGGAGCAGCCAGACGCGCCCGTGCTGCCTGCTACCCCGGCGCCTGCCGCAGCCCCGGCACCAGCTCCCGCGGCGTCGCCGGTGCCGACCAGGACTGTAGGCCCGGCACCCGGAGCCGCATCACGCCCGGCCGTTACGCCTTCGCTCGCGCCGCTGCGGGGGCTGGTGCCGACGTTCATCATGGAAACCATAGAAGGGCAGCAAGGGGTGTTGGTGACGGATGAACGCCCCGAGACACCGGGCCTTGCTTTCCTGGACCATGAGGGGTTCGGGCGCATCGAGGTGCCTTTCATCGAGTTGCGGTGCGTCACCACGAGGTAGGCAATGCAGGAACGAGGGTGGCGCGGTGCGCCACTTTCGCCCCCTCCACCCACCACGGCGAGAGGGCCAGGCCATGAGGCATCCAGTAATCAGCGACCTGTTGCGGGCGGCGGCGCTGATCGTGCTGGGTGCGGTGCTGATGGCCTGCCGGGTGCTGCTGGTGCTGGTGCTGCGGGTGCTGCGGCCTTTCATCGTCTGGCCCTTGCTGATGGGGTGCCTTGGAGGAATGGGCGCGACCGCGTGCTTTGCCGCTTCGCAGATGTGGGCGGACGCGATGCGGGCCGGGTTCGTGGCAATGGTGTGCGCCCTGCTGTTCGGCCTGTACTCCGCGGCAGCGCAGGCCATAGACGCCGGACACTTTGACCAGGTGCCCAGCCGGCAACGCGGGCCTTGGGCAGCAGGAGAGACGATCTATGACGACGCGCGATGACGACCAGGCCCTGCGCCTGGCACGGGAAGAACTGGACGAGCTGCGGGCACGGGTAGATTGCCGGGCCGTGCTGGAAGCCGGCGGCTGGGAGCTGGACGCCCCAGAAAGCACGCGAGCCGCAGCCAAGTATCGCGGGGGCGCCGGGCGCGTCGTCATCGTGACCCACGAGGGCAAGGGATGGTTCGATCCGCTGAACGACAGGCGGGGCGATGCGCTGGCACTGGCGCAATACGTGTGGGGCGGAAATCTTGGGCACGCACGCAAGGCGCTTCGGCCGCTTGCCGGCATCGTGCCCAAGCTGGTGCCTATGCGTCAGGGCAGTCCGGTGGCGACCATCGAAGCCGAGCTGGTTTGGAATGGAGCGCAGCAGGTCCAGCAGGGTTCACAAGGTTGGCGCTACCTGATCGAGGCTCGTGGCCTGCCGGTCGCAAGCGTGGAGCGGGCCTTGCAAATGGGGGTGTTGAGAGAGGGGATATACGGGACGGTTTGGGCCAGGCATCGGGGCGTCCAAGGGCAGACCACGGGTTGGGAGATGCGCGGGCCGAACTTCAAGGGATTCTCCAAGGGCGGAGGAAAGACCCTGTTCTGGATCGGACAGCCAGCAACGGCCAGCCGGGTTGCCGTGACCGAGAGCGCCATCGACGCCTTGAGCCTTGCCAGCATCGAGGGTTGGCCCGAGGGCACGCTGTATGCCTCCACAGGAGGCGGCTACGGGCCGGAGACAGCGGCAGCGTTGCAAGCGATGCTGCCGCCCCATGCAAGGCTTGTGGCAGCGACAGACCAGGGCACCGGGGGCGAGTTGTTGGCGGGCCGGCTGCACGAGCTTGCGACGGCGGGTGGTGCGGGGTTCGGCCGGTTGCGTCCAAATGCGAAGGACTGGAATGCTCAGTTATTATGCCTGTAATGTAATGGCCGGGGCGGGGTTGCAGCATGGGGCGGCCATGATTGTGACGAGCATGGACGGTTCAGCTCATTGGGCCGGTTGTTCCGCCGTCATACCCGCGGGAAAGAGAACGAAAGACCGCCGACGATTTGCACGGTGCAAATCCATGTCAGGCCGAGTTGGGAGAACGCCAGGAGTGCCAATGCGGTCCTGCCGATTTGCACGGTGCAAATCCGAGGGGACTGAGCTGACGTTCTTTCCTTTTTCCTCCTGCCCATTCTTGTTCTGAGGCGAGCGAAGAAACTTGGGCAAGAGGACTAGTGCGGGATATGTTTGATGATAGCAGTGTTTAACAACAGGGCAAAATGACAGGCCGCAATGGACAGGTGATGATCGGGACCTATGTTCCTCTCGGGCTTGCCGAGAAGTTCAAGGCATGGGCGCGCAGCACTCAAGGCGGCGCCTCGGCCGAGCTGCGCAGCTTGATCACGAACGCAGTGGAAGGTCGCCAGCCTTCCCCTCCTTCTGGCGGCGCCGCCGGGCATCTGGTGATGGTGCGGTTGAAGGAGGCCGAACGCCTTGCGCTGATCGAGGCTGCGCGTGCGCGCGGCACCACCCCGGCCAATTGGCTACGGTCTCTCGCCATCGCCCACCTTGGCCGACGACCTCAGTGGAACACCGCCGAGATCGAAGCCTTGCGGGAGTTGTTCATTGAGGTTCGGCGGATCGGGAACAACGTCAACCAAATCGCACGGGCGATCAACGCTGCTACCCACACGGGGGAGTATCCAGTTCGTCAGGGCGAAGAAGCGCGCGAGGCAGCCGAGCTGCTGCGTGTCGAGATGCGCCGCATCGTGGCGGTGATGACGGGCAACTTCGACTATTGGGGTTTGCCTGATGCCGACCGGCCAACTTCTTCACCAGGCGCAGCGGAACGGGACGACGTTGCCACTCAGCGGGAGCGCCAGAACATTGCCCGCCGTCCCCGACGCCGGCCTACCCGGTTCGTGGACTTCTGATCGGGTCACTCCATAGAACCGACCGGATTCAACGGTTGATAGAATTCTCGTTTCCTTGTCCTGCCCAATCCCGCTCAGCGTGAGCCGGGGCCGATGAGTGTAAACCCGTCCCACCGAGCCTATGCCCGATGTCACAGCGCGAGCCAGGCGCACTCGACAACCCCAGCGAGCGTGAGCCGGTTCAGGCCGATGGGTGCGCGTCCGGCTCCGGATGAGCGCAAGCCGCTACACCTAGCCGCCGTTGACCGGATTGCGCCCGACGCCCGCAGGGCCGCCACACCCTTCGAGGGTTTGGAAGTTGCCGAAACCGGCGAGGATCTGATCGCGGATCACGGCCGCCTTGCCAGCGCCCGCGTCGCTGAACGCGAAAATGAAAAGATCGGAGCTCTGGAAATCGCAAGCCGGGTCAATCTCGGTATGGGCGATGCACTGGACCAAGACGCCGGTGTCTGGGATGAAGCCGGACGTCACGGACGCCAACGGACCGAAGTTCTTGGTGGGATTGCCCGGTGGCGCCCCGACCACCGACTGGACGACCTGCTGCACCTTCGCGGTACACGAGGCCACGGACGCCGAGTAGGTACGCGAGTAGTAGGCGAAACCGGGAACTGCCCAGGCGGGAGAACCCGCCAAGAAGAGGAGTGAGCCGATGGCCATGGCGAACGCACGTACCATGAAAGCCTCCCACGCATTCTCGTTAAGAGGAAAGCATCAGACGGAAGGCACCCTCACGTCACATGTAAAGAAGGTCGCGAACACTCAACTTACCGTATGTAGGGTGCGAGGCAGACTGTTCCCGGACAACGCAGCAGAGCCGCAACAACGGCCCTGTGCATCAAGCGTAGAACGACAGCTCTTTAGTGGATTGCCGGTGTGGTTTCGCGCTTGGTCAACGTCACGATGAAGGCGGTCCCGCCGTTGAATGCTCCAATCAATTGTCCCTGCTCATTGCAAGTTGCCTGCGCGGTGAGCAGGGGCATGCCAGGGGCGGGCGTGCCGTTGAGTAAAGGCTGATACGCAACCAGGCCGCCCCAATATACATAGACGGCGACGTTCTCGCCGCCTTGGACGTGCAGAAAAGGCGTATCTACCGCGACATAGTTGTGGCCGCCAAGAGGTGTGGCGTCCCCGTTCGGGCTGAGGTCGATCAAGTTGCCAACATTTGCATTGTTCGCGTAGTAACGACCTTGAAGCAGCAACGGATTGTAGAGGCTGACGTCCAACACCGCCGAACCGTAAGCATAGCGGATACGACCGTAATCGGTCTGGCTCGCCGGGGTGGATCGGTAGTCGGCGAAGCCGTTACTCAGGACGACCGTGAAGTTAATGCCGCCGCCGTTTCTAGAAATGGCCGGGTCGGAAATGTATTTAGTCATTTCAGTCATCAGGGTACCGCACTCGAAGGCGGCGGCGTTGCAGGCAGGGGCACCTAGGATGCCGGCCAGAAAGACTAGGCGCATCGTTTTTGACTTCATCGTTTCCCCCGCCGCCCGTGCGAGCACGCGCTCGCCGCCCGAGA
>CALMVT010000178.1:6718-7867 GCA_937873175.1 uncultured Acetobacteraceae bacterium
CCCCGCACCTTGAGCTATTCTGAACAGCTAACCGCGCCGACAAGAGAACGGTCAAGTACATTCGATGGAGCGGGAACCGTGGTTAGCAGCGGTAAGGCCGCTAGAGCGGCCCCGTGCATAAGGTCAAGGGTTGGTGCGCCCAAGGGGGTAGCATGAGAAGCTCTGGGTTGAATTGGGCCGTGCAACGTTGACCAGCAGGCGGTCATCTACACTCCACACATGCGCGTTTTCTCAACCACAGTAAATGCGCTAGGCCAGACTGAGCTACCTGGCCGATCTCATGCGTGAGCCCTGACCTCTGACAGGAGTTTTGGCGAGCTTTACCTGCGCCGTTCCGGTCCCGGGCTTTGCCGCTCTGGCGCTTGTTGTGGCCCTTGTAGATTTGCACGGTGCAAATCCGTGGGAGAGGGGGAGGGCTGTCCAGGAAGCGTTGCAGTCGGGCTTGAACGTTGTTCCAGCACCTGACGCAGCTCGACAGCGACAGCCTGCCGGCGTGTGAGGGGCACGGGCATGTCGGCTACGAACCGCTCAATGTCACGGGCGAGACGTCGATCCGCAGCATCACCTTGCGTCAGTTTGGCGGCATGTTCGAGGTAGGCTTTGCGGATGCCCTCTTGGCGCACTTGAATGCCGCGTTGCCAGTCGCGCGGCTGCGGGGGCTGAGGGGCCTTAGCGGTATGCAAAGCGTCCTCATGCTGCCTTTTCCGCGCGGTGGATTTGACCCCTCGCTTTTCGACCTGGTGGACCGGCGAAGGGTCAGCACGCGGCACCTTGCCCCGGGCCTGCCGCGGCGTGGCCTCCGCAGAGACGCCCAGGCGGCGCAGCTCGCGTGCGTACCGTTCACGCCAGAGCTGCAAATCTTCCGGCCCTGGCGCCAGGCGCCGGCCGTCGTTGCCCACCGCCCGAACCGAGACGTGGACGTGAGGATGGTCCCTGTCGTCATGCCGGACCATGATCCAATCGTGCTTGCCGGCGAAAGTCTCCCGTGCCCAGGTTCGGGCTGCATCATGCACCCGGTCCCGGGGAGCGCCGGCAGGCATCGAGAGTATGATGCCCACTGACTGAGTTGCTTGCGGGCTGTTTCGTCCACGGGCCTCAGCCGCGTTCGCCAGGAGCCATTCGTCGTGCAGCTTCCGAAGCCGCTTACGG
>CALMVT010000178.1:7877-9167 GCA_937873175.1 uncultured Acetobacteraceae bacterium
CCGTCCTGCGTTTCGGCCAGCAGCTTGCCATTGCGGGTCAAGTAATCCAAGTGCGCCTTGAGGTGCGTGACGCCCCTTGTCCGGCCCGTCACCTTGACCATGACTTCGGGAACGCGGCTTACGATCCGGCCTAGCCGAGCTTTGGCATCAGGCGAGAGGGAAGGGGAACCGTGCGACTTGCTCCCTCCAAACAGCCTCGTGTCCTTGCCCTTGACGGTGGCCGGAAGCCGCCAGACTTCTTCTTCCTTGTGCCTAGCCATCCAGCGGCTTCCGTTTCGTTCTAGCGGCTGCGGCTGCGCTGCGGCGGCTCGACTTGACGCACCGGAACCGGCTGCTGCACTGGCGCTGGCGCCTGCTTCGCCTGCGCCGGTTCAGGTGCGGTTGCCAGCTTCCGCAGGTCAGGGGAAAGAACGACCGGCCCCTCCATCTTCTCCTTCTTGACCAACTCGGCCGCCGCGAACGCCTTGGTTTCCAGCTTGGCATCCGCGTTGAGCTTGTTCATCTGCCGATCAATTTTCTCGGAAAGTGCCGCCAAGACAAGCCTGCCGTCCGGCGACAGCTCGGCGGTCGCGTCCTTCAACGCCTGCCGATGGTTCACCGCGGGGGTGGCATTCGGCTGCGCCGGACTTTGAACAGGCGCAGGAATTGCCTCCTTGGAGTGGCCCGGCAGTTCACGGTTCGGTTCCGCTTCGCGTTGCGGAGCCGCAGCCGGCGCGGCGGCTTGCATCGCGGGAGGCGGCGGAACTTGGGCTGTCGGACCCGCGGCCGGCTTGATCTCGTTCCCATCCTGCTTCGGGCCAGCCTGGACGGGAGCCTGGCCCCGTTCGGCCCGGCGGCGGTCGGCCTCTTGCCGATCAAGGTCGGATGCCTTGTGGCCTTGTGCGGTGATCCCGCGCGCTTGCGCCTCAATCCAGGCTTCGCGCTTGAAGTCCGCGGTCCCGGCGACCCTGACCTCAGACCAACCCCGGGCCTCCGCCATCGTCAGCATCGCGCGTATGGTGTTCAGGTCTTCCTTCTTGGTGCTGATGCTCGCGTTGTTCGCGCGGATCGCCAGGCTCTTGCGCTGGTAGTCATCATAGAAGCGGCGTTCACCGCCGCGGTCCTCTACGTAATAGGCCCTGGATATGGCCTCCGGCTCCGTCGTGTAGGCTGGCGCCTTCGGGTCCGCAGGCGCCTTCCTGGCCGCGGGTGGGGGGTCGGAAGGGCCGGCAGGATTTGCACCGTGCAAATTCATGGGGCGCTGCGGCGCCGCTACGGGCTGCACCGCCTCGATGCTGTTGGTTGAGCGGG
>CALMVT010000178.1:9177-10188 GCA_937873175.1 uncultured Acetobacteraceae bacterium
TTCAGGCGGTCAAGCATCGCCATTGGCGGCCTCTATGTCGGTTCGGGTTGGCAGTGCCCGGATCGCGCGCATGATCCAAGCCTTGCAGGCGTCGGGGCCGGCTTGCGCCAGCATGTCAGGGAGCGCCGCATCCAGCGATGCGGGCGATGTGCCCGGCAACGCCTCGATCAGCGCGCTCATGTCCAAGCAAGCCGCTTGAATGGCTTCCCGACGATTCTGGTGGACCCGTTTGGGGATCAACACGTCAACCCCCTCCCAGGCATCATGCCCGTTCATTCTGCGGCTACTCCCTTCCTGTTGAGCGATGCGACGGTCGGCGTCGCCCCGATGATGGAGGCGACGACGCCCTTGCTGTCCGCCTCCCCGAACTGCCCGAGGTCGATCTCCGCGTTGAGGATGCCGGCCAGCAAGGCATCGGCTTGGAACGGCTTTATGGCCGGCGATGCGTCCACGGCCGACGCGAGTTCCGGCGAGCTGGTGGAAGCGGCGGGCGCGGCAGTGTCCACGGCCTCAACGGCGGAAGGTGCTGCCTCCCCATCGTCGGTTTGGTCCCACAGCTCCGCGATGCGCGCCAAGATGGCTTCAGGCCAACCAGGCTGCAAATCATAGAGCGGGCGGGACTTGCCCTTACCGTCCGTCTGCTCCGGCGCGCGTAGCGACAACGTCCCATCCTTGCGTGCGACCCGCAGCCCCCGCAAGTGGACGCCGGCCAGCCGCACGTCCGCGTACGCGAAATCCGCGCCCGTGCGGCGCAGCTTGACCAACTCGATGAGAGAGGCCGGAACCATAGTTGCCGGCGCGCTGGCAGCGGCCGGCTTCTTGCCCTTGGCCTTCGCTGGCTTGCCCCCAGCGTCGTCAGCCGACGCGGCGGCTGCGGCTGACGCTGACAACGACGAAGCTGAAACCGGAGCTGTCGGCGGCGTCGCCGGGGCAGGCGGTGACGTAGGAGCCACCGGCGGGGATGCCGGCGGGGCAGATGGTGACGCGGGAGCGGCCGGCGCAGGTCCGGTG
>CALMVT010000179.1 GCA_937873175.1 uncultured Acetobacteraceae bacterium
AATCCGGGCGACGGCGGCGCTTTCCAGGTCCACGGCGACGGCGCCGGTGCGGGCAAGCAGCGCGGCCTTGGCGGCGGCGGTGGCGACGACCTCGCCGCCGCCATGCAGCGCCCCCGGCGTCGCGCCACCCAGCCGCCGCAGCAGGGCATCGTCGGCGTCCCACTGCTCGGCTTCGAGCAGCACGGCGGTTGGCACCAGCACCGTGCCGGGAGGCAGCGCTGGATCGAGGCCGCCCGCAAGGCCGAAGCTGATCAGCCCGGACACGCCGCCCTCAACCAGGCGCTGCGCCGCCGCCGTGGCCCCGTCCGCCCGGCCGCCGCCCACTTCTACCGGGGTGCCGAGGCGCCGGGCGATCCGCGCTTCCGCCTCAAGCCCGGTGACGATGCCGACCGGGGGGTCGACCGGGCGGCCCGGCGCCAGCGGTCAGAACCCGAAGCTGACCCGGCGGCTATTGCCGTGCCGCAGGTTGCGGAACCGCGCCAGCGCCAGCAGCGGGAAGAACAGCCGGTAGCCGTGGTAGCGCAGGTAGAACACCCGCGGAAACCCCACGGCGGTGAAGGGCAGCTCGTCCCACTCGCCATCCTCGCGCTGGGTGCGGGCCAGGTACTGGGCGGCGCGGTCCACCGCGGGGCCGGTTTCCCCGGCCGCCATCAGGCCCAGCATGGCCCATGCGGTCTGCGACGGCGTGCTGGCGCGGTACTCGCCGGGCGCGCTGTCGGCATAGCTTTCCCCGTCCTCGCCCCAGCCGCCATCGCTGCGCTGCCGGTTCAGCAGCCACTCGCGCGCGCGCCGGATCGCCGGGTCGTCATGCGGCAGCCCCGCCGCGTTCAGCGCGCACAGCACGGACCAGGTGCCATAGATGTAGTTGGTGCCCCACCGGCCGAACCAGCTTCCGTCCGGCTCCTGATCGGCGCGGAGGTAGGCGAGGGCGCGGGCCATCGCCGGTTCGTCAGCGGTGTGGCCGAGTTGCGCCAGGAACGACACGCAGCGCGCGGTCACGTCGGCGGTGGGCGGGTCCAGCAGCGCGCCGTGGTCGGCGAACGGGATGTTGTTGAGGAAATCGTGGTTGTTGTCCGCGTCGAACGCGCCCCAGCCGCCGTTGCTGCTCTGCATGCCTAGAATCCAGTCCCGGGCGCGACTCACGTTCGCCGCGTGGGCCGGGTCGCCATTGCGGTGCAGCAGCATGCCGACCACGGCGGTGTCGTCCACGTCGGGATAATGCGGGTTCTCATACTGGAACGCCCACCCGCCCGGCGGGGCGTCGGGCCGGGACAGCGCCCAATCGCCACGCAGCACCGTCACCTGCCGTTCCGCGAGCCAGGCGCAGGCGGCGTCCATGCTCGGCGTCGCGGCGCCCTCCGTTTCCGCGACGGCATGGCCGGCGAGGCTCGTGTCCCAGACCGGCGACAGGCAGGGCTGGCAATATGCCTCGCTGTCCGTCACCACCAGCAATTTGCGCACCGCGCGCCAGGCGGTGAGGGCGTCCGGGTGGTCGGGGCGGGTGCCGAGCGCGTCGAACATCATCACGGTGTTGGCCATCGCCGGATAGATGGCGCCCAGGCCGTCCTCGCCGTTCAGGCGCTCGCTCACAAAGGCGACGGCGTCCTCGACCGCGCGGGCACGGACCACGCGCGGAAAGAACGGCTCAACTGCGCGGACGATGCTGTCCACCGCCTTGAACACGGGTCCCCAAGCGGAGCGGTACGGGCCGCGTATCCAGTTGCGCACCTGCCCGGGCGGCGTGCAGAACAGCTCCGGCACCTCGGTCCCCCGCGGGTTGCGGGCGCGCGGGCGCAGCGCCATCAGCACCAGCAGCGGCACCAGCACGGTGCGGGACCAGTACGACACCTTGGACAGGTGGAAAAAGAACCACTGCGGCAGGTGCATGATCTCGACCGGCATGACCGGCACGGCGCGCCAGGGCACCTGGCCGAACAGCGCGAGCTGGATGCGGGTGAAGACGTTGCTGCGCTCCGCCCCGCCGGCGGCCAGGATGGCGACGCGGGCGCGCGCCATGTGCGGCGCGCTGGGCAGGTCGCCGAGGGCCTTCAGCGCGTAGTACGCCTTGACGCTGGCCGACAGGTCGAACGGCCCGTCATGGAACAACGGCCAGCCGCCGTGCCCGGCCTGGATGCGCCGAAGATACACTCCGATTTTTTCTTGCAGCGGACCGTCGATTCGGTCCAAGTAGTGCTCAAGAAGCACATATTCGGCGGGAATCGTCGCGTCGGCTTCCAGCTCGAACACCCAATGCCCATCGGCGCGCTGCCGCCCGGCAAGGGCAGACGCGGCGCGCTGGATGACATGTTGGAGGGCATCGTCCCCAAGCTGGTAGGCGTGGGATCGGGTCAGGGTATCGCTGGGCATGGGTGGTCTGTTCGGATCAGGCGGCCATGAGGGTGCTTGCTGCATTGCAACCTGATCTGATGGCACCTTCGATGGTCGCGGGCAAGCCGGTGGCGGTCCAGTCCCCGGCCAGCGCCAGGTTGGGCCAGCGCGTCCGGGCCGGCGGACGCCTGCGGTCCTGTTCCGGCGTCGCGGCGAAGGTCGCGCGCTTTTCCTTCACCACGCGCCAGGCCGGCATGGCGTCCGGCAGGCGCAAGACGGCGCGCACGTCCCGCCAAACCTCCGCCGCCAGCGCATCCGCCGGCGCGTCCACCCGGCGGTTGCCGGCGCTGATGGTGACGCTGACGACGCCGGGCTTCACGAACACCCACTCGGCGGTGCCGCCGATCAGCCCGGTGAACCCGGCCTCCCCCGGGTCGGCGTCGCAGCGGAAGTGCACGTTCAGGATGGCCTCGAACCGGTCCGGCACCACTAAGCCCGGCACCAGCGCGGCGGCGACGGAAGCCGGGGCGGCGAGCACCACCGCCTCGTCGTTCGCCACCGGGCGGTCGCCGACCGCGGTGGCCCGGCCCGCCGCGAAGCCAAGGCTGCCGATGCGCCGGCCCAGCAGCACGTCCGCGCCGCGGGACGCGAGCCAGGCCACCGCCGGGTCGATGAAGCTTTCGGACAGCCCGTCGCGCGGAAAGGCGGGAATGCAGGCGGTGCCGCCCAATGCCAGACTCTCGTCCATCACGGCGCCCAGCAGCGCGGCGCTGGCGGTGTCGGGCGGCGTGTTGAGCGCCGCGACCGCAAGCGGTTCCAGCAGGCGGCGGTACAGCTCGCCCGGCTTTGAGACATCGGGCCGCAGGGCGCCGGCCACTGTGGCATCCGGGCCACGGCGGCTAAGCATTGCGACCGGAAGGAACTCCCGCAGCCGCGCGCCGGGCACGCGACGGTGCGGATTGAGCAGCCACCAGGGCAGCCGGCCCCGACTCGGGCGCACGGTCCAGCGTTCCCCGGTGGCAAGGTCCATGAAGGGAAACACCGGCGCGCCCGGCCCGGCCAGGGTGCCGCGGGCGCCCACCCGGTCCAGGAAGGCGTAAGCCTCGCGGTTGCCGGACAGCAGCAGGTGGTTGCCGTTATCAAGCCGGCAGCCGAGCTCCCGGTCGAAATAGGAGCGGCAGCGGCCCCCGGCGGCCGGCCCGGCCTCGTGCACCGTGACGCGCACGCCGTGCTCCACCAGCGCCATCGCGGCGGACAAGCCGGCCAAGCCCGCGCCGACCACGTGGACATGCGCAAAAGGCGGGTTCATGCCGCGTGCCGGAGGGCGATTAGCAGCTTCTGCCATTTCGGCACCCGCACGGGCTGCTCCAGCCGCACCCAGCCGCGGCGCTCCAGCCGTTGCAGCAGGGCGGCGTAGGACGCCCCCATGAGCCTTGCCGGGCGCATCGCGCGGGGGTCGCAGCGGCGCATGGCGGCGTGGGCTTCCGCGAAGTGCTGACGCGCTTCCGCGGCCATGCGGGCGCAAACTTTGGGCAGGCCCGGGTGGCGGCGCAGCGCCGCCGCTGGGTCCGCCGGCACGCCGGCGTCGCGCAGCCATTCCTCGGGCAGGTAAAGCCGCCCGCGCCCCGCATCCTCCGCCACGTCGCGCAGGATGTTAGTCAGTTGCAGAGCGCGGCCCAGGTGCCAGGCCACTTGGTCGGCGGCCGGGGACGCGTCGCCAAAGGCGCGGACCGACAAGCGGCCGACCGCGGCGGCCACCCGGTCGCAGTACAGGTCCAGCTCGGCCAGGCTCGGCGCGACGATGACGGTTTCCGCATCCATCTGCATGCCGTCAATCACCGCCATGAAGTCGTCCTGGCGCAGCGCGTAGCGTTGCACGGCCGGCAGCAGCACGCGGGTCACGGCGTCCTCCGCGCGCCCGGCGTAAAGCCCGGCGATCCGGCCGCGCCACGCCGCGAGGCCGGCGATCTTCTCGCCCGGCGGCCCCGGCTCGTCCGCCACGTCGTCCACCATGCGGCAGAACGCGTAGATCGCGTACATCGCCGCCCGCCGGTCTGCCGCCAGCACCTTCATGCCGCGGTAGAACGAGGTGCCGGCACGGCGCACCAAGGCTTCAACCTCCTGCAGGTCGGAGGCCGCGGCGCCGAGCGGGGTCATGCCGCCCATCGCAGCGCCCCGAACAGGCTGAGAGCCGCATCGGATTTGCGCAGCTTGACCCGGCCCGCCACCGGATCGCCGCGGCGCAGGCGCCGGGCCAGCCGGCGGGACAGCCCTAGGATCACGGCGACCTCCACCCGCAGCCGGCGGTCGCGCGTGCGGCGCGGCAGGTCCGCGGCCTCGCGGTTCAATTGGTCCACGTGGTCGAGCAGCCCCGTGAACACCGCCCGCAGCCCCGGCGTTTCCGCAGGCCCCGCCAGGTCGGCAACGCCGCTTCCGGCCGCGGCCAACATGTCCTCCGGCAGATAGCAGCGATCGAGCGCCGCCAGGTCCTTGGCGCCATCCTGCAAATGGTTCAGCACCTGCAGCGCGGCACAGAGCGGGTCGGAGGGGGCGTGGGTCGCCGGGTCCTCCCCGTGCAGGTCCAGCACATGCCGTCCGACCGGCATGGCGGACAGGCGGCAATAATCATGCAGCTCTCTCCAATTGGCATAGCGGCGCTTGGTGGCGTCCTGGCGGAACGCGGCCAGCAGGTCCTGGGCGTGGCGCGGCGTCACGCCGGTCTGCGCGAGGCTCCCGCGCAGCGCAACGCCGCTCGGCGAGCCGCCATCCGCCCGGCCGAGCAGCACGGCCTCCATGCGGTCCAGCCGGGCAACCTTGTCCGCCGCCTCCAGCGCCGAACTGTCGGCGATGTCGTCGGCGTTGCGGGCGAAAGCGTAAAAGGCGTGCACATGCGGGCGCAGCGCCGGGCGGATCAGCGCGGAGCCGACCGGGAAATTCTCGTCGCCGCGGTCCTTGCCGGACCAGCTTTCGACGGAGTCGATGGCCGCGCTCACGCGCCGGCTCCCTGGTAGGCCCGGCGCTTCCACACCACGCCCCGGCCCCGGTGGTGGTCGATGGCGGAGCCGACGGTCGCGGCCAGATAGAAGCAGGCGATGCCCGGCAGCGCCAAGACCCAAAGCGGCGACTGTTGGAACCGCCGCAGCGTCGGCAGGAACGATGCGGCCGACCCGGCCCAGGCCAGCGCTCCCATCGCCCGTGCCGCCCCATGCCCGAACAGCGCCAAGAACGGCGGCGCCAGCCACACCAGCGCCAGCCCCCCCACCATGCCGAGCAGGATCAATGGTGAGAACCGCAACTGCACGTAGGCGGTCCGCGCCACCATGCGCCAAACGTCGGCGGCGCCGGGGTAAGGCCGCACGCTGCGCGCCAGGCAACTGTGGCCGAGCCAGATGCGCCCGCCGCGCTTCACCGCCGCTGCCAGCGCCACGTCGTCGATCAGCGCGCCGCGCACCGCCTCGATCCCGCCGATCCGATCCAGCGCCCGGCGGCGCAGCAGCAAGGTGCCGCCCGCTGCCGCCGCCGTGCCGCGCGTCGGGTCATTCACAGAAGCGAAGGGGTAAAGCAGTTGGAAAAAGAACACGAAGGCCGGCACCAGCGCGCGCTCCGCCCAACTGGCGCAGCGCAGCTCGACCATCTCGGACACCAGGTCCAAGCCGTCCCGCTCGGCCTTGTCCACCAGGGTCGAAACGTGCGCCGGGTCATGCACGATGTCGGCGTCTGTCAGCAGCACCAGCCCGGCTGTCGTGCGGGCGACGCCTTGCGACACCGCCCATAGTTTGCCGCTCCAAGCCGGCGGGCGCGGCTTGCCGTCGAGCACCAGCAGGCGCGGCCCGGACTCGCCGGAGGCGATCAGGCTCCGCGCAACCGTCCCGGTGCCGTCGCTGCTGCCGTCGTCCACCACGATCACCTGCAGCCGCCCGGGGTAGTCCTGCGCCAACAGGGAGCGCAGCGCGTCGCCGATGCCCTCCGCCTCGTCCCGGGCGGGGACCACGACATCGACATCGGGGAGCGCCGCCGGGCGGGCCGGCGCGAGTACGGGGCCGGCCTGCCAGAACCGGCCGTGCAGCGCCAGCAGGTAAGCCCAGGCCAACAGCGCCAGAACAGCAAGCGCCGTCATGCCGGCAGCCACCCGGCGCCGCGGAACCAGGCCACCGCGTCCACCACCGCCTGGCGTGCCGGGCGGGGCGCGTAGCCCAGCTCGGCGACAGCCTTGGCCGGGCTGAAGAACATGCGCTTCTTGGCCATCGCCAGCATTTCCCGCGTCACGAGCGGCTCGATGCCAAAGGCCCGGGCCGCGCCTTCCATGCCGAGCGCCACCGGCCAAAGCAGGCGGCGCGGCAGCCGGGCGCGGCGCGGGGTGCGGCGGCCCATCACGTCATCCACCATCGCCAGCAGCTGCGGCATGCCGAGGTCATGCCCGCCCAGGATGTAGGCTTCCCCGATCCGCCCCCGCTCCAGCGCCAGGACGTGCCCGGCGGCCACGTCGTCCACGTGCACGATGTTCAGCCCGGTATCGACATAGGCCGGCATCCGCCCGGCGGCGGCGTCCAGCACCATCTTGCCGGTCGGCGTCGGCTTGATGTCGCGGGGGCCGACGGGGGTGGACGGGTTCACGATCACCACCGGCACCCCGTGCTCCCGCACCAGGTCGCGCACCGCCTGCTCCGCCAGGTACTTCGAGCGTTTATACGCGCCCACGATGCTTTGGAGGTGAACCGGCGTGTCCTCCGTGCCCGGCGTGCCGTCGCCCAGGAGGCCGAGGGCGGCGACGCTGCTGCAGTACACGATGCGCTCCACCCTGGCGGCGGCCGCGGCCAGCAGCAGGGCGCGGGTGCCGTCCACGTTGGCGGCCAGCATCGGCGCCGGGTCCGGCACCCAAAGCCGGTAATCGGCGGCGACGTGCACGACATACCGGCACCCGGCGACCGCCGCCGCGAGCGAGACGGCATCGCGCAGGTCGCCCTCCACCAGCTCCGCGCCTAGGCCCGCAACGTTGCGCCGGTCGCTGCCGGGCCGCACCAAAAGGCGCAGGCGGTGGCCGCGGTTGCGTAGGGCGCGGGCGACTGCGGACCCCACGAACCCCGTGGCGCCGGTGACAAGCGTAGGTTGGGTTGGCGGCACGGAAGCTCCTGGATGGCGAGTCTTGGTCTATAGCGGGCCGGGCCAGGCTGGTGTAGTGCCCCCGGCTTCCTTTGCAGGCTGCTGAGCATGAAACGTCTTGCCGTGTTGCTGGCGCTTGCGGGGGTGGGCGTGTCCGCGCTGCTGCTGGCGTGGCTCGATGCGGGCCGGGTGCTGGACACCGCGCTTTCGGTGGGATGGCAAGGCTTCGCGCTGTTGTCGCTGTGGCAGGGCGTGCTGTTCCTCCTGCTGGGGCTGGCCTGGGCCGCCGTGCTCCCCGGGGTGCGGCCGGTGGTGTTGGTGTGGGGGCGCATGGTGCGGGACGCCGCGACGACCTGCCTGCCGTTCTCGCCGGTGGGCGGCTTCGTGTTCGGCGCGCGGGCCATCGCGGTGCGCGGAGTCGCCTGGCCCACGGCAGCGGCAGGAACCGTGGTCGATGTGACGGCCGAGCTGGCCGGGCAGTTCCTGTTCAGCGTATTCGGGATGGGGGCGTTGCTTCTGCTGTGGCCGGGGTCGCCGCTGCTGGCGCCGGTGGGTGCCACCTTGGCCGTCGTGGGGTTGGGCGCGGCGCTGGCGTGGCGGGGCCGCCGGGTTATCGGGCGGACCTTGCGCGGGCTGGGCGGACGGCTGCTGGGCGAGTGGTTCCGTGGGCAGGGCGGCCTCGACTGCGTGGAAGCGGAGCTGGCCCGGCTGTATCGCGACCCGCGCCGGCTGCTGCGGGCCGGCGCGCTGCACCTGCTTGCCTGGTTCGGCACCGGGTTCGGCACCTGGATCAGCCTGCGCCTGCTGGGCTGGGACGCCGGGCTGCTGCCAGTCCTGGCGCTGGAAGCGCTGTTGGACGCGCTGGTTGCCGCCGCCTTCATCGTGCCCGGCTCGGCCGGCGTGCAGGAAGCCGGCTATGTCGGCCTGGGCGCCGCCTTTGGCGTGCCGCCCGACGTGGCGCTCAGCGTGTCCCTGCTGCGACGCGCCCGCGACCTGGCGTTGGGCGTGCCGATCCTGCTGGCGTTTCAATGGGTGGAGCTGCGGCGGATCAAATGATTGCCTGCGTGGAGACCCGCGCCCGGTTGCCGCGTTCGTTGCTAACATAAATCGAAACGACTTTTTAAGACATGCTGCGTATCGTGTCGGCATGTCGCGCGTGTATCAGTTTTGTGCCTTGGGGATGCCGGACCGCCACAAGTGGCGGCTGAGCCGTTGGACCTCGGCGCTGGCCGCCGCCCTCGGCACGCTGCTGTGGCTTGGCTCCACCGGGACGGGAACCCGCGCCGAGATGCGGCTGGCCGCCGAACGGGCGGTGCGCATGGCCGAGCTGCGCGGCACCTTCGCCTACTACGACGAGTGGCGCACCATGTCCGCCCGCATGGCGGTGGCGTCCGGTGATCCCCAATGGGTCGCCCGGTTCGACGAGGCCGGCCCGAAGCTCGCGGCGGCCATCGCGGAAGCGGTCGCGCTTGCGACGCCGGCAGTCGGCTCGACGCTGGCGAAAACCGTGGAAGAGGCGAACGGCGACCTGACCACGATGGAGCGGGCGGCCTTCAGGATGCTTGCCGAGGGCGACCGCAACAGCGCGCAGGCGTTGCTCGACGGCCCGGAATTCACCTACCTGCAGGCCGTTTATGCCTCGGGGATCGAAGCCTTCGGACAGGATCTCGAAACGCTCGCCATGGCCCGCGCCAAGACCCTCAACGACCGGGCCTGGATGGAAACGGCGGGGCTTGGGCTGAGCGCCTTGTTCCTGGTCGCGGCCGTGTTCGCGCTCAGGGGGCGTGCCCGGCTGCGGACCGCCCTTGCCGCCACGGAGGCCGTGGCGCGCACCGATGCCCTAACCGGCCTGCCCAACCGGCGCGGGCTGTATGAGCAGTTGCGGACGGCCGTGGCGCGGGCGGATCGGATCGGCGGCACGGTTGCGCTGCTGCTGTGCGACCTTGACCGGTTCAAGGGAGTGAACGACGCGCACGGCCACCCCGCCGGCGACCACCTCCTTCAGCTTGTGGCGGCACGGCTCCGCAACGTCGAGGGTGCCGGCAGCACCATCGCCCGTCTGGGCGGGGACGAGTTCGCGCTGATCGTCCCGCTGGACGCTGCGGACCCGTCCAGTCTGGGCAGCGAGTCGGTGGCGCAGCTCGCCCGGCGGATCATCGGCATGCTGGGCCAGCCGTTCGCGCTCCCCGACGGGCCGGTGGCGCAGATCGGCGTCAGCATCGGCATCGCGCTCGCGCGGGCGGAGGACGGTGACGCGGACGCGCTGGTGCGCCGCGCCGACGTGGCTCTGTACCGGGCCAAGGCAGACGGCCGCAGCCGCTACCACTTCTTCGACCCCAGCCTCGACGCCCCTATCCAAGCCCGCGCGCTGCTGGAAGGTGAGTTGCGCCAGGCCGTTGCCCACGACCTGTTGCTTCCGCACTTCCAGCCGCTGGTCGATATGACGACCGGACGCTTGATCGGCTTCGAGATGCTGGCGCGCTGGCCGCATCCCATCCGCGGCACCATCCCGCCGGTTGAGTTCGTCCCCATCGCCGAGGATGCCGGCCTGATCGGCGCGATGACGGAGGGCCTGCTGCGCCGGGCCTGCCGCGCAGCTACGGCGTGGCCGTCCAGCATCGTCATCGCCTGCAACCTGTCGCCGATCCAGTTGCGCGACCGCGGCCTTCCCGCAACCGTGCAGTCCATTCTGACCGAGACCGGGCTGCCGGCGCACCGCCTTGAGCTGGAGATCACCGAAAGCGCGTTGGTGGGCGACATCGACCTGGCCCGGGATCTGCTCGGCAAGCTCAAGGCGCTGGGCGTGCGGCTGGCGCTCGACGATTTCGGCACGGGCTATTCCAGCCTGCGGCACCTGCAACTGCTGCCGATCGACAAGCTGAAGATCGACGCGAGCTTCGTGCGGGCGATGGGCAGCGACACCGAAAGCCGCAAGATCGTCGCCGCGGTGATCGGGTTGAGCCACAGCCTCGGCCTGCTGACCGTCGCCGAGGGCGTGGAGGACGCCGGCACGGCGGCGCTGCTCCGCGACCTCGGCTGCGATGTCGGCCAGGGCTGGCTGTATGGGCGCCCGACGTCGGAAGACGCGGTCGGCGCGCTGCTGTTCGAGGCCGCGCGGAGCTGACGCCCGCGCCCGGCGCGAACGGCTTGGACGCGCTGACGCTGTTCGGCCTCGTTGCTGTCGGCCTAATGCTGGTGTGCTACGCTTGCGAGGGCCGGGGGCGCGGCTGGGTGCTGGGGTTCGCCGGGTCGTGCGCGCTGGGATCGGCCTATGGATTCCTGCAGGGGGCCTGGCCGTTCGGCGTCGTGGAGGCGGTCTGGTCGCTGGTCGCGCTCAAGCGCTGGCTCAATGCAGGCCGCCCGCCTGCTCGATAAAGGCCGCGACCTCCGCCACGCCTTGCCCGGCGCGCACGTTGGCGAACACGAAGGGCCGGTCGCCCCGCATGCGGCGGCTATCGCGGTCCATGACCTCCAAGCTCGCGCCCACATGCGGGGCGAGGTCGATCTTGTTGATCACCAGGAGGTCGCTGCGGGTGATGCCGGGGCCGCCCTTGCGCGGGATCTTGTCGCCGGCGGACACGTCGATGACGTAGATCGTGAGATCGGCCAGCTCCGGGCTGAACGTCGCGGCCAAGTTGTCGCCGCCGCTTTCGATCAGGATCAGGTCGAGCGCCGGGAAGCGGCGGCGCATGGCAGCGATGCCCGCCAGGTTGATGCTGGCGTCCTCGCGGATCGCGGTGTGCGGGCAGCCGCCGGTCTCGATGCCCATGATGCGTTCCGGCGCCAAGGACCCGGCGCGGGTCAGGAATTCCGCGTCCTCCTTGGTGTAGATGTCGTTGGTGATCGCCGCGATGTCGAAGCGGGTCGAGAAGCGCCGGCACAGCGCATCCATCAGCGCGGTCTTGCCGGTGCCGACGGGTCCGCCGACGCCGACGCGAAGGGGGCCGTGGGGCGATGTCATGTGCGGAACAGCCTCGTATATTGGGTTTCGTGGCGCATGGCGGCGATGTCGGAACGGAAGCACGCCCCGCCCAGGTCGTCCAGCGCCGCGCCGCGGGTCGCCTCCGCCACTTCCCGGATGACCGGTTCCAGCGCCGATTGCACGCGCAGCCCGGCGGTTTGGCCCAGCGGCACCAGGCGCACCGCCGCGCTGACCAGGTTGGCGGCGAAGCCGTGCAGGAAGCCGAGCGCCGCCGCATCCTCGGCCACGCCATGCGCGCGGGCCAGCGCGCCGAATGCCACGGGGTAGGCGACTGGCCCGGGGAGGGC
>CALMVT010000180.1 GCA_937873175.1 uncultured Acetobacteraceae bacterium
TCCGTCCGTTTTCTCATCCGCCAATCATATCGTCCGCTTTCCCGTGCCAACGCCGAGGTTGGCAGACAGATTGGCGTGGACAGTCATGGGTCGTTTGACGGACAGCAACCTTATGCAGCAACGGCCGGGATGGGTGGATAGCTGCCAGTTCGCAGTCGGATGTTTAATGGACCAAAACGGACGTTACGCGGAGTGGTGCTTCTACGGCGACCGATTTACCGCCTACATTCGCACAAAGTTTTTGCGATACATAAGTCGCTGATGAACTTGCTACGGATCGCCGGCACCAAATTCCGAACAAATGCAATATTCGGATTATGGGCAGTTTTCGGACCTCATAGGGTCGGCTTAGGATTTCTCGCCTGCCAGGTAGCTCCGGGGTGAAACCCCGAGCAGGCGTTTGAACATCGAGGTGAAGGCGTTGGGGTTGTCATAGCCCAACGCCATCGCGACGGTGGTGACGGCCTCGCCTGCCGCGAGACGCGGCAGCGCGGCGACCAGGCATGCCTGCTGACGCCATGCCGCGAAGCTGAGGCCCGTTTCCTGCCTGAAAACCCGCGTGAAGTTGCGTCGGCTCATACCCAGCGCCTCGCACCATTGTTCGATGGCGTCATGTGCCGCCGGCGCCTTGAGGAACGCACGGCAACGGTTGGCGAGGTCGGCCCGGCGGGGTAGCGGCACGGACAGGGGCAGGATGGGCAGTTGGTGCATCTCATGCTGGATAAGGGTCATCAGTGCTCCCGCCCGGCCCGCGAGGTCGTAAAGGAGAGGGAGCTCCAGCGCCTCGGAAATCAGGGCGCGCATGAAGCGGGAGATGCCGACGACCTGACAGCAGTTCGGCAGACCGCCCGTCACGTCCGGTTCGAGGTAGAGGCTTTGCATGCTGGCAGGTCCTATGATCCGGACGTCGTGGACTGTGTCCGGCGGGATCCACATCCCCCGCTGGGGCGGCATGACCCAAGTCCCTTGCGGTGTGGTGAGTACGAGCGTGCCAGTGACGCTGGAGATAAGCTGGCCGCGGCGGTGGCGGTGCGGCACGATGACGTGGCCATCCGGATAGTCGTTGCCCACCGCCACTATGGACCGGGGCGCGTCATCGACGACGTCGATCTGAATCCGTTTAACCATGGCCCACTTGCGTAGATGTTTGGCCCACTACCGGTGGCGGGCCAAAATTAAATCCTTATCCTGACTTCACAGGGCCAGCAAGCGGTCAGCAACGGAAGGCAGGAACAGATTGTGAGTGCAACCTCCCAAATTCAGGCCGCACCCACTGGAACGGTCATACCGGTCCTCGGTGCCGCGAGCTTCTGCCACATGCTGAACGACATGATGCAGGCGCTGCTACCCGCCGTGTATCCAATCCTGCGCGGCGACTTCAACTTAAGCTTCGCGCAGATCGGCATACTGACCCTGGTTTACCAGATCACCGCCTCGATCCTCCAGCCGCTGATCGGCTTCTACACCGACAAGCGGCCGCAGCCTTACCTGCTGCCCTTCGCCATGCTGTTTTCGATGATGGGGCTGCTCACGCTCGCCTTCGCGCCCAGCTATGAAGGGCTACTCGTCGGCGCAACGATGTTGGGACTGGGATCGTCGATCTTCCACCCGGAGTCTTCGCGCATCGCCCGCCTTTCCTCCGGCGGCGCGCACGGCCTCGCGCAATCGGTATTCCAGGTCGGCGGTAATTTCGGTTCAGCACTCGGGCCGTTGTTCGCCGCCTACATCGTGCTCCCGCGCGGCCAGCACGGGCTGGCATGGTTCGCTATTGCCGCTCTCGCCGGCATGGTCATCATGTCGTGGCTGGGTCACTGGTACAGCAGCAATGGTCACGCGCGGCGGCCAGCGAAGCACGTCGCGACACGGCATCTTTCCGTTTCGCCGGGTCAGGTGCGACTGGCCATGACGGTTCTGGTTATGCTGCTTTTCTCGAAATACATCTATCTGGCGAGCATCACCAACTACTACACGTTCTACCTGATTCATCGCTTCGGGTTGACGGTCCAGTCCGCGCAGGTGTGCCAGTTCGTTTTTTTCGGTGCCGTCGCGACCGGCACGGTCATTGGTGGGCCGGTTGGAGACCGCATCGGCCGTAAGAAGGTGATCTGGGCCTCGATCCTCGGCGTGTTGCCCTTCACCCTGGCATTGCCCTACGCCAGCCTCGAAATGACGGTCGCGCTCAGCGTCGTCATCGGCGTCGTCATCTCCTCCGCCTTCCCAGCGATCGTTGTGTATGCTCAGGAATTGATCCCGGGGCGCACCGGCATGGTGTCCGGCCTGTTCTTCGGCTTGATATTCGGTGTGGGCGGTATCGGGGCAGCGGCCCTCGGCAGTCTCGCCGACCGTGCCGGGATCGATTTCGTCTACCAGGTCTGCTCTTTCCTGCCAGTGATCGGGCTTCTCACGGTGCTTTTGCCGAACGTCGAGAGCACGGCGAGCAAGCGGGCCGCCTAGGGAATGCCGAACGTCCGCTTCAGGGTATGACGCCGAGTTCGCCGAACGGCAAACATGGGTCGAGAGCGGACCATCGTCGCAACATGTCCGTCAGGGTTGGTTTGGCAGACACCTCTGGCTCTGGTTGCCGATCAACGTG
>CALMVT010000181.1 GCA_937873175.1 uncultured Acetobacteraceae bacterium
GATCCACATCACGCAGGTGAACAAGCCGCCCCGCCACCTCGTGCTGGGCGCGGTGACGGGCCGGCTGCGGGCATCGCTGGCGGAGATCGAAGCCTGGCGCGAGGTCGGCGCGGCGACGGACTTCCCCGCTCAATAAGAGCCATGGCAACAGTCTAGGAAGGCTGGCGCGCTCACCCCGCGTCAGTGCAGCGACTCGCCTGAGAGCTGCGTCGTCCGGTGCAGCGCGTCGATGGCGTCCAGCACCTGCCGCCAGACGACCGCTCCCATCGCATCGCCTGCGTCCCAGAGTTCATCGATGCGCATGGCCGCGTGCAGGTCGGCATCGGCCTCGTGCTGCCTAATTAGCAGGTTGGCCACGCGCCAGGGATCGAGCGGGTGCATCGTCAGCCGTCCTCGTCGCTGAGCGGGGCCGACACGTCCACGCCGTCGTACAGCTCGGCCAGCGGGGCGGCGATGCCGATCTCCGGCATGGCGATCACGTCGCCCTCGGCCAGGATGCGGCCAATCCACTCCGCGCCGGCGCGCTCGAACATCGTGGCCCCGACCGCGCCCTGCTCCAGCATGACGTAGCGTTGGACGGAGGCGGTCGAAGCGTATTCCCGGTTTTTGATCATGCGGTCCGTGCGCGCGGTGCCGCGGCTCAGCACCTCGAAAACCACCACGGGATCGCGCAGCACTGTGGTGCCGCGCGGGATCGGGCCGCAGGTCACGAAGGCGTCGGGGTAGCGGACGCTGCCAGCCACCTCGACCTTGATGCTGTTGCCGTGCACCCGGCACGGCGTGCCGGCCAAGCGGTTGGCCAGCGCCCGGATCAGGTTCACCTGGATGGCGTCGTGCTCAAAGGTGCCGCCCCCGCGCAAATCGCCTTGCGATTTCGCTGACATGGCGACCGGGGCGACGCCGTCGAACTCGTGGCGCAGCTCCTGCCGCTCCTCCCAGGCGAGGAACGCCGCGACGGTCATGGGCTGGCGCAGGACGGCGGTCATGCCAGGCAGATTAGCACGCGACATCATGGTTCGCCGCATCGGAGGAAGCAGGCAGGCTGCTGGAGAAGAACGATGGGGGTCGTCCAGCGCTGCTCCATGGAGCATGACACCGTGGCGCCCGGCAGCGACGATCCCATTGCCAAGCTGCCCGCCATGGCCGCCTGCTGCACGGCAGCCCGTCCCGTCGCCCAGCACCATGCCCCCACCGGAACGGACAACAAAGGACATCGCATGTCGCACCGCATCGCCATTGGCGGCTTCCTGCACGAGAGCCATTCCTTTGCGCCGCGTCCGACCGGGTGGGCCGAGTTCGTCCAGCCCGGGGGCTTTCCGCCGCTCAGCTCAGGCCCGGCCATGCTGGACGCGGTGCACGGCGCCTCGCTCGCCATCGCCGGCGCGGTCGCCGAGGCGGAGGCGACTGGCGCGGCACTGGCGCCGCTCACCTGGTGCTTCGCCAACCCGGCCGGCCCGGTCGAGGACCAAGCATTCGAGCGCATCGCTGCCCTGATCTGCGCCGGGCTGACCGAGGCGCTGCAACAGGCGCCGCTCGATGGCGTGTTCCTTGACCTGCACGGCGCCGCGGTGGCGGCCAGCTTTCCCGACGCGGAGGGCGAGCTGCTGCGCCGCGTGCAGCACGTGCTGGGCGGCGCCGTCCCGGTGACAGTCAGCCTGGACCCCCATGCCAACCTGACCCGGGACATGGTGGAGCGGTGCGACGCGGTCGTGCCCTACCGCACCTACCCGCACGTGGACATGAAGCAAACGGGCGCGCAGGCGATGCGGCTGCTGCTGCGCCGCATCGGTGCCGGGCCGTTCCACCGCGCCTACCGCCAGCTCGACTACTGGATGCCGATCACCAGCCAGTGCACGCTGCTGCAGCCGATGCGCGACGTCATGGCCACGCGCGCAGCCCTTGCCGCCAAGCCCGACGTGATCGAGCTGGCCTGGTGCTTCGGCTTCCCCTACGCGGATTTCCCGGGCTGCGGCCCCGCCGTCGCCGCTTATGCCGAAACGCAAGCGGCGGCCGACGAGGCCGCAGACGCTTTCCTCGCCGACCTGTCCCGCCGCGAGCGCGATTTCCGCCCTGACATGCTGCCGGCGCACGAGGCCGTGGCGCAGGCGATGCGCGAGGATGGTGGCCCCGTGGTGATCGCCGACACGCAGGACAACCCGGGCGGCGGCGGCCACGGCGACACGACCGGGCTGCTGGCCGAGCTGGTGGCGCAGGGCGCGCGCGGCGCCCTCGTGTGCTTGATCAACGACGCCGAGAGCGCCGCCGCCTGCCATGCAGCCGGCGAGGGCGGCACCGTCTCGCTGTCGCTCGGCGGCAAGTCGGACGGGGTGCCCTTTCCCACGCAGGCCGTGGTGCTGAGGCTGGCCGACGGGCGGTTCACGCTGACCGGCCCCATGGGCGGCGGCAACCCCGGCAACCTCGGGCCGGTGGCGCTGATCGAGGTCGAGCCGGGCATCCGGGTGATGGTGGCCAGCCGCAAGATGCAGGCGCTCGACCAGGCGATCCTGCGCCATGTCGGCATCGAGCCGGCCTCCTGCCCGATCATCGTGCTGAAGTCGTCGGTGCATTTCCGGGCCGACTTCGGGCCGATCGCGCGGCGGGTCATCGTGGCCGTGGCCCCTGGCCCTGTGGTCGCCGACCCGGCGACGCTGCCGTTCCGGCACTTGCGCCCAGGCCTCCGCATACGCCCGGGCCAGAACAGTTGACGCGCAAGCCGGACGGCGGCCGGGTAAGGGTTGTTGACAGGGCCACCCGCGGCTTGTGTGATCCGCCGGGCCGCCGGAAGAAGCGGCAAGGGAGGACCAAGCCATGCACGCAGGCGTTTCCCGCGGCAAGCTCCACGCGGGCTGGATCGCCGCGACGCTGATCCCAGCCTGGCTGCTGTCTGCACCCCAAGAGACGCAGGCGCGCGTCATGGGCATCACCATCACGAGCCGGACCTCGCCCGCCCTCGGCGGCGCCTCCTTCGCGGCCGGCGCCTACGAGCAACTCGACGGCGTCGCCACCGGCGAGGTGGACTCGACTGACCCGCAGAACGCCGGGATCACCGACATCGCGCTCGCGCCGCGCAACGCCCACGGCATGGTCGAGTACTCGACGGACATCTCGATCCTGAAGCCTCTCGACGCGAGCCGGAGCAACGGGGTCCTGCTCTACGACGTGGTGAACCGCGGCAACAAAGTCGTGCCCGGCTTTTTCAACGTCGGCGCCACTGTGGACAACCCGGCCGGTGACGGCTTCCTGGAGAACCAGGGCTACACCCTGGTCTGGAGCGGATGGCAGGGCGACCTCGTGCCCCAGCCCGGCCAGCTCGGCATCCGCGTTCCCGTCGCGCGAAGGGCGGACGGCAGCGCAATCACCGGCATCGTGCGCAGCGAGTTCGTCTTGAGCGCGCCTGCGAGCACGCAACCGCTCACGGCCGGCTCCAGCACCAACACGCCGGGCTACCCGACGGCCAGCCTGGACAACAGCCGCGCCGTGCTGACCCAGCGCGTGCACCAATACGATCCGCCGCAGCTCATCCCCAACAGCGACTGGGCCTTCGCCAACTGCACGGCGCAGCCCTTCCCCGGCACGCCCAACCCTCAGCGGATCTGCCTCGGCCTCAACGGCACCGGCGGCAGCGGCTTCGACACGGACCACATCTACGAGCTGTATTACACCGCCCGGGACCCGCTCGTGCTGGGGCTCGGCTTCGCGGCGACGCGCGACGTGGTCGCGTTCCTGCACCGCTCGCCCGATCCGCAGAACCCGCTGGCCGGCGCGGTCCGGCACACGCTGCTGCACGGCACGTCGCAAAGCGGGCGGTGGTCGCGCAACTTCCTCAACCTTGGCTTCAACGCGGACGAGGCCGGCCAGATCGTCTTCGAGGGCATGAACCCGCACATCGGCTCCGTGCAGGGCGGCTTCAACGTCCGTTTCGGCCAGCCCGGCCGGCTCGCCGGCACCCAGCACACGGAGAAGCAGTATCCCGGCGCCGACACGCCGCTCAGCTACGAGGACACCTTCGACCCGTACCGGCACGAGACCGCGGGGCTGCTCGACCGCTGCCGCCGGACCGCGACCTGCCCCAAGATCGTGCACACAATGAGCGACGTGGAATACTGGTCCGCCTCGGGCGCCATCGACACCACCGACCCGCTCGGCACGCGCGACCTGCCCCAGCCGGACAACGTGCGCATCTACCAGTTCTCCAGCACCCAGCACGGCGGCTACTCGCCCGTGGCGCCCTTGCCGACGTCCACCGGCATCTGCCAGCAGCTGCCGAACGCCAATTCCTACACCTACAACCTGCGCGCCCTGCTGGCCGCGCTGACCCGCTGGGTGGTGGACGGCACGCCGCCGCCGGCGAGCGCCTACTCGCGCATCGAGGACGGCACGCTTGTGCGGCCAGAGGACGTTGGGTTCCCCTCCATTCCGGGCGTCGCCTACGACGTGTCGCGTGTGTTCAACACGCGGCTGCTCTACTTCCGGGGCTTCGAGTTCGACGAGACGACGGAGAGCGGCATCCTGTTCGAGCCGCCGATCCCGCTCGCCCTGTATCCAGGGCTGCTGCCCCAGGTGGACGGGGACGGCAACGACGTGGGCGGGCTGCGCTCGACGACGCTGCAAGCGCCGCTTGGCACCTACACCGGATGGAACACTCGGCGCGCCGGGTTCAGCGAGGGGGACTCCTGCGACCTGACCGGCAGCTACATCCCGTTCGCGGTCCACAGGGCCGACCGCGCCGCGGGCGATCCGCGCCCCTCATTGGAGGAGCGTTACAGCGACCACGCTGGCTACGTCGCGGCCGTGACAGGAGCGGCGCAGGCTTTGCTGCAACGGGGCTATCTGCTGCCGGGCGACGCCCAGGCCACGATCAGCGCTGCCCAGGCCAGCAGCGTGCTGCGCTGATGGACGGAGGGCGAGCACATCGCCGTGCGCTTGGCCGTCGCGGCTCATGAATATGGGCACGAAGGGGCGACACTAGGGATGCGGTGCACGCGCGGGGGCTTCCGGACAAGGGCGGCGATCCCTGCCGTCTTTCGGGAAGCGTCGCCTTGCTGACGCGCCGGACGCTGCCGCTCCTGCTCGCCTTCCGCATCGCACGGGCGCAGGCGCAGGCGCCGGAGGACCTCCTGCGGCTGCTGCGCTCGCCCGGCTCGGCGGGGCTGCTGCGGCACGCCCGCGCGCCGGGCACCGGCGACCCGCCGGGGTTCCGGCTTGGCGACTGCGCTACGCAGCGCAACCTCGACGCCGCTGGCCGGGAGCAGGCCCGCGGGATCGGCGCGCGGCTGCGCGAAGCGGGTGTGCAGGCGCGCGTGTTCAGCAGCGCCTGGTGCCGTGTGCGCGAGACCGCGGAGCTGCTCGGCCTGGGACCCGTGGAGGTCCTGCCGGCGCTCAACTCCTTCTTCGGCGATGGAAGCGAGGGGCCGGAGCAGACCGCGGCGGTGCGGCGCTTCCTGCGCTCGCAGGGCCAAGAGGCAGTGATCCTTGTGACGCACCAGGTGAACGTCACCGCGCTGACCGGGATCTACCCGGGCGACGGGGAGATGGTGGTGATGCGCCCCGGGCCGGACGGCCACGTCGTCGCGGGTCGCCTGACGCTGGCACGGGCCTAACCGGACGCCGGGCAGGGCGCGGCGGTCGCCCGTCCTCGCCCCTGTTCGGGCTGGACGCTGGCCTGCTGGATGGCTTCCCGGGCACCCGCGGTCGGAACCGTCTTACGGTTGCGTTTCAACGTGTCATGCCGCTCCGTTCAGTGCTGATCATCGTCGGCCATGGCTCGCCGACCGTGCCGCTTGGCAGGCGGGTGACAGGCCCGACGCGATGGGCTTTGCTGGCAGCCGCCCGCAGCGGCAGGCCCGGAGCCAAACCAGAAATGCGCCTCCTTCAAAGATTGCTGATGAACGACACGTCATCCGGCTGCCGTGCCCACAGTCCGGCCTGTGCCGAAAAGCGGAAACTCGCAACGTGAGGACCATGAGAGCCGTCTGCCTTACGACGCTCGTTGCCGCGAGCCTTGAAGGCGGGGCGCTCGCGCAGCCCCGTCCGCATGAGCAGCTTGTCGTCGGCATGACCTCGTTTCCGCCCAGCGAGCACCCCTACATCGACCCGCTGATCGTCAAAAGCTGGGTCCTCGGCCTCGCCAGCCGCCAGGTCACGATGTTCACGCCGGATTGGCAGAACGTGTGCTCGCTGTGCACGGAGGTGCCGAGCCTGGACAACGGCCGCGTGACGACCGAAACGCAGCCGGACGGCACGCCCGGCCTGGCCGTGCGCTGGACGCTGCGCAAGGATCTCTTCTGGGGCGACGGCGTGCCGCTGACGACAAAGGACATGGCCTACACCGCCAAGGTCGGCGCCGACCCCGGCAGCGGCTTCCCCGACGCGCGCATGTGGGGCCGCGTGCGCAGCGTCGATGTCGTCGACGACCAGACGGCCGTGCTGCACCTCGACGAGGTGACCCCGCTCTACAACCGCATGAGCAAGCTGCTGTCCGAGCATTCGGACGGCCCGGCATTCTACGGAGCGACCAAGCCGGGCGACTACCTGAGTGGCACGGTCTACAACCGTGCGCCGACCACCCCTGGCCTTTGGAACGGGCCGTACATCATCACCGGCTACGACAGCGGCTCGCAGATCGTGCTGGAGGCGAACCCGCACTGGACCGGCAAGAAGCCCGCGATCAAGCGCATCGTCGCCCGCTCGATCGCCGACACGGCGGCCCTGCAAGCGAACCTCCTGTCGGGCGACGTGGACATGGCGCCGGGCGACGCCATCGGGCTGCAGCTCGACCAGGTGCTGGCGATGCAGAAGGACAACCCGGCCAAGTTCCAGTACGTCTACAACGACGCGCTCGCGCTTTGGAACATCGACTTCGACCTGGACAACAAGTTCCTCGCCGACGTGCGCGTCCGCCG
>CALMVT010000182.1 GCA_937873175.1 uncultured Acetobacteraceae bacterium
GGCCAGCAGCGCCCCGAGCGCCCACGCCGCGCGCCGGGTCATGGCGGCAGGGCGGCCGGCGCTGCCGGGTCGTTCGGGGTCACAGGCACCCGGCTGAAGTCGGGGGGCGGCACGAACTCGCCCGGCGGCGCCGGAGCGAAGCTGACGCTCACGGCCTCGATCAGGTTGCGGCGCCCGGTCTCGTCCGTGCCGGAGGAACGCAGCAGGATGCCGTCGTCGCTGATGCACATGGTTCCACGGGCGTTATCCACCGCCACGTCCCAAACCGTGCAGCGCACCGCGGCCACCGTGGCGGGTGCGCGCCGGGTAAAGCGCATCCGGTCGTTCAATTGGAAATACGTTTGCGGCCCGTCTCCATACGGCACGTCCAGCACCGTCTGCTCTTCCGGCACCACCACGGCAATGCTGCGCGCCGCCTGGTCCACCAGCATGTAGGTGCGGTCCGGCAGATCGAGCCGCATGGGGGAGCCGCCGGCCTCCGCCGTGACCCGCACCTCGACGGGCGCCGCGCCCGCGTTGACCACGCGATACAGCACGGACGCTTCCCGCGTCGGCGTCAGCGCCGGGCGGTCGGGCGCCGCGGCGGCGGTGAAGAACAGGGCGCACAGCCCGGCGGCGGCCAGCGCACGCCGCGTCATATCTCGGCCTCGGCGGAGGCCGGATCGATCCGCGGCGATTGGGCGTAAAGCAGCCGGATTTCCGCCGCCAAGGCCGCCGGGTCGGGATCGGCCAGCCAGCGCGCCGGGACCTGCGACGCGGCGGCCAGCAGGGTTCTGTAGTGTTCCCGCGGGATTTCGTCGGCGCCGAACTGCGCCAGGTGCTTGGTGACGAACTGCGTGTCGAGCAGGGCGTAGCCGCCCAGCCGCATGCGCGCGACCAGGTGCACCAGCGCCACCTTGGATGCATCCCGCGCCACGCTGAACATGCTTTCCCCGAAGAACACGCCGCCCAGCGACACGCCGTAAAGCCCGCCCACCAGCGCGCCATCCTGCCGGCATTCCACGGAATGCGCGCAGCCACGGCGGTGCAGCTCGCCGAACAGCCGCTCGATGTCGGCGTTGATCCAGGTGTCCTCCCGCCCCGGCGCCGCGGCGGCGCAGCCGGCGACCACGGCGGCGAAGGACTGGTTGCTGGTGACTTGGTAGCGGCCCGACAGCACGGTGCGCAGCAGCCGCTTCGGCAAGCGGAACCCGTCCAGCGGCAAAACGCCGCGCAGTTCCGGATCGAGCCAATACAGCCGCGCGCCCCGGCGGGTTTCCGCCATCGGGAACAGCCCGGCGCGATACGCCCGCATCAGCAGTTCCGGCGTCACTTCGATGGTTCTGCGCGACATGGTGGATCGTGGCCTGCCTGCTCGGGTCTGCCAACATTCTATCACGTTCGGCGGCAACACGGGTTCCGGATTGGAACTATATTCTACCTATGCGTCAAGCGTCGGACACGAACTGCTCTAGCCAGTGGATCGTGTAGTCGCCGCGCTGGAACTCCGGCGCGTCCATGATGCGGCGGTGCAGCGGCAGCGTCGTCTTGATGCCCTGCACCGCGAACTCGCCGAGGGCGCGGCGCATGCGGGCAATCGCCTCCGGCCGGGTGGGCGCGTGCACGATCAGCTTGGCTACCATGCTGTCGTAATAAGGCGGCACGACGTAGCCGGCATACAGCGCGCTATCGACCCGCACGCCCAGGCCACCCGGCGCGTGGAACACGTCCACCCGGCCCGGCGTCGGCATAAAGGTTTGCGGGTCCTCCGCCGTTACCCGGCACTCGATGGCGTGGCCGCGGAACTCGACATCCCCCTGCTCGTAGCCCAGCGCGTGCCCGGCCGCCACGCGGAGCTGCTCGCGCACCAGATCGACGCCGCATACCATCTCGGTGACGGGATGCTCGACCTGGAGCCGGGTGTTCATCTCGATGAAAGCGAACTGCTTGTCCTGATACAGGAACTCCAGCGTGCCGGCGTTGCGGTAACCGAGCCGCCGCAGCCCCGCCGTCACCACTTCGCCCAAGCTGTCGCGCTCGGCCGCGGAGAGCGCGGGGGAGCCGGCCTCCTCCAGCAGCTTCTGGTGCCGGCGCTGCAGGCTGCAATCGCGCTCCCCGAAGTGCACGACGTTGCCGTGGGCGTCCGCCATCACCTGCAGCTCGATGTGCCGGGGGCGGTCGAGGTACTTCTCGATATACACGGCGTCGTCGCCGAACGCGGTGCGCGCTTCGGTCCGCGCGACCGTCCAGGCTTCCTCCATCTCGTCCGGGGCGTGCGCCACCTTCATGCCGCGCCCGCCGCCGCCGGCCGCCGCCTTGACCAGCACGGGATAGCCGATCCGCTGCCCCACGGCGCGCGCCGTGTCCAGGTCCGGCACCGCGCCGTCCGACCCGGGCACCAAGGGCACGCCGAGCGACGCCATCGCCGCCTTTGCCGCGATCTTGTCGCCCATCATGCGGATGTGCGCGGGCGACGGGCCGACAAAGGTCATGCCGTGCGCTTCCACCATCTCGGCGAAGCGCGCGTTTTCCGACAGGAAGCCGTAGCCCGGGTGGATCGCGTCCGCCCCGGTGACGGCGGCGGCGGACAGGATCGCCGGGATGTTCAGGTAGCTGTCCCGCGCCGAGGGCGGGCCGATGCACACGCTTTCGTCGGCGAGGCGCACGTGCATGGCGTCCGTGTCGGCCGTCGAGTGCACCGCGACGGTGGGGATGCCCAGCTCGCGGCACGCGCGCTGGATGCGCAGCGCGATCTCTCCCCGGTTGGCGATCAGGACTTTGCCGAACACTACTCGATGACCAGCAGCGGCTGCGCGTACTCGACCGGCTCGCCGCTGGCGATCAGGATGCGGGTCACGGTGCCGGCGTGCGGCGCCTTGATCTGGTTGAAGGTTTTCATTGCCTCGATCAGCAGCACCGTTTGCCCGGCCGTGACCGTGCGGCCCACGGTGACGAAGGGGGTGGCGCCGGGTTCCGGGGCCAGGTAGGCGATGCCGACCATGGGGCTGATGACGGCGCCGGGCGGGACGGCTTCTTCGGCGGCGATGACCTCGGCGGGCATGGGCGCCGGCGATGCGGCCGGCGCGTGCTGCGCGGTCACCGCGCCGCCCTGCCCCGCGGCCCCGGCCCGCACCAGGCGGATGCGGCGGTCGCCCTCCACCAGCTCGATCTCGGTCAGCGCGGTTTCGCGCAGGATGGCGGCGAGCGTGCGGATGCTCTCGGGATCGAACAGGACGCCGCTCATGGGGCGGTCCTCCGGCCCGCTATGGCCGCGTCAGGTGGGTTCAGCACGGCTGTCAGGGGGTGGCAGGCGGGAACGCTCGGCATGGGCGCGCGCCTATCACGCCCGGCGCGGGGCGTCCATGGACTCGGCGCGGCGAAGGATGGAGGCGCGGACATGCGGCACCTGCTTAGGCGGCCGGAGCGAGGCCGGCTTGCGGCGACGCTCGATTGGCAGCAGCAGTCGCTCCCCGCCCTTGCTTGTCCCGCGCCGCCCGCTTCCACATATTGCCGGCATGGTCGATATCTCCGTGAACGGCGAGCCGCGCGCCATCCCGCCCGGCCACACCGTGGCAGCGCTCTTGGGCACGCTCGGCCTCGACCCGCGCAAGGTGGCGGTTGAGCGCAACGAGGCCATCGTGTCCCGCTCGCAATACGAGGCAACCCCGCTGGACCCCGGCGACCAGATTGAGATCGTGCACTTCATTGGAGGCGGCTGACATGGACACGTTGCTGCGGGACGACGACACCTGGACCGTGGCGGGGCGGCAGTTCCGCTCGCGCCTGGTCGTGGGCACCGGCAAGTACAAGGACCTGGAAGAAACCGCGCAGGCCATCGAGGCGTCGGGCGCGGAGATGGTGACGGTGGCGGTGCGCCGGGTGAACCTGGCCGACCGCGGCGCGCCCATGCTGCAGGACTACGTGGACCCCAAGCGCTACACCTACCTGCCCAACACCGCCGGGTGCCACACCGCGAACGACGCCGTACGCACCCTGCGCCTGGCGCGGGAAGCCGGCGGCTGGAACCTGGTGAAGCTGGAAGTGCTGGGGCCGCCACCGCACTTATACCCTGACATGCCCGGCACGTTCGAGGCGGCGGAAGCGCTGATCCGCGACGGGTTCGAGGTCATGGTGTACTGCGCCGACGACCCGCTCGCCGCCAAGCGGCTGGAGGACATGGGCTGCGTCGCCATCATGCCGCTGGGCGCACCCATCGGCTCCGGCTTGGGCGTGCAGAACCCGGCCATGCTGTCCATGATCATCGAAGGGGCGGGCGTGCCCGTGCTGGTGGACGCGGGCGTGGGCACGGCGTCCGACGCCGCCATCGCCATGGAGATCGGCTGCGACGCCGTGCTACTGAACTCCGCCATCGCCCATGCGCAGGACCCCGTCCGCATGGCGCGGGCCATGAAGGCGGCGGTGGAGGCCGGGCGGCACGCGCGGCTCGCCGGGCGGATGCCGCGCCGCATGGGGGCGGAGCCGAGCAGCCCGCTGACCGGCCTGATCCGCTGAGCGGCGGCGGCCGGAGTTTTGGGTCATTGCCCAGGACTCCGGCGCGCCCGCCGAGACCAGGCTCAATACACAGTTCTATTCGACCAGTGTTGCTGTAATTGAGTAGCGATCGCCGTCTTTGCAGACGACCCGACCGCAATCCAAATAAAACGTTGCTGGTGTTTTCGGTGGCTGGGACTTTCGTTCTCAACGCACTTGCCGCGTGGTAACCAGGCACAATCCCCAAACGTTTAAACGATTTTTACGGGTCCCGCGGCTTTACTGGGTTGATCTTCGACGCTGGATGGGTTGAATGCCTTTTGCACAACTCAACGAGGCCACTGGATGAACCTGTCAGCCGCCCTTCTGCCGCCCATGTTCGCATCCGTCATGCTGCTGGCCGGCACGGCCAAGGCAGAGGCCGCGCAGGACGGCAAGGGCTGGAAGGAAAGCGGGGAAGCCAGTTGGTACGGCGGGCGGCACCAGGGCCGGCTCACCAGCAGCGGGGAGCCGTTCGACCAGAACGCCATGACCGCCGCCCACGCCAGGCTGCCGCTCGGCAGCCGCGTCCGCGTCACCCTGCGGGACACCGGGCGCAGCGTGGTCGTCACCATCAACGACCGCCAGCCGCCCAAGCCCCACCGCATCATCGACCTGTCCCGCGGGGCCGCCACCCGGCTCGGCATGGTGGACCAGGGCGTGGGCGACGTGGTGCTGGTCCCCGTCAGCTTCCGGGCGTCCGAGATGGTGGCGGAAGCGCCGGAGGATCACCCAGGCCGGAACGGCTCGCTCAATCCTCGGCGACGTGATCGGCCACATACGCGCCACGCGCGCCCATAGGCTTCGGCGGCCCGTGCGTGCTGTCGCGCGCGGTCTGCAGTTCCAGCTCCGCGTTCAGTTCCGCGCCCAGCAGCACCGCGTAAACTGTGACGAAAAACCACATCATCACGCCCACCACGGTGCCGAGCGGGCCATAGGTCGCGTCGTAGGTCGCGAACTGCGCCACATACATCGAGAACAGCGCCGACACCACCACCCACAGCACCGTCGCCACCACCGAACCCGGCGTGACCCACCGCCAGCGCGGACGCTCCCGCGACGGCCCGTAGCGGTAAAGCAGCGACAAGCCGACCAGGATCGCCAGCACCAGCAGCCCGAAGCTCACAGCGCGGATCAGCATCGTCTGGTGCGTGTCGATCCCCAGCCCGGCCAGCACGGCGGGCAGGCCGACCAGCAGCGACAAGCCGATGGTCGCGCTCACGATCGCCATCAGGGTGATGGCGAAGGACAGCAACTGGAAGTGCAGGAAGCTGCGCCGCTCCCGCTCCTCATAGGCGACGTTGAGCGCGGCGATGATCGACTTGGTGCCGGTCGCCGAACTCCACAAAGTCACCGCCGTGTTGAACAGCAGGTGCAGGCCGAGCGACCCCGGTTGCCGCGTGACCAGGGTGTGCACCCGCTCCGAGATCAGGCTCCAGGCGGACGGCGGCAGCAGGGAGCGCAGCACCTCAAGCTGCGGCTCCACGGTGGCCGGATCGAACATCAGCCCATACACGGAGATCAGCATGGAAATCGCCGGGAACAGCGCCAGCGTCGCGTAGAACGCGCAGCCGGCGGCGACAAGGGACACGCGGTCGGTCAGCATCTCGATGAACACGCGCCGCAGCACCGCCTTCCAGCCAGGCCAGGGGATGTCCGCTGGCGCTTCCGCATGGCGCCCGAGCGCCACGGCGCACGGCTCCAGCACGATCTGCGCGGATTCGAGGCCCGGCCCCGCCGCGTCGGCGCGGGGTTCTACGGACGCCGGCGCGCCGAGCGGAACGTCGGACGCGGCCGGCGCGTCGAGGGACGGCGCGACGGGGGGCGGCAGGGCGGCCGGAGCAGGATCGGTGGGCCTCATCGCTGAAAGTCCTCAATGGGAGCAGCCTGTTGCGGCAGGACGTTAATGCCTTGTTTCCCCGGGAGAAAGCCAACCCTTCCTAACGGACGGACCAGCTTGAGAATAATCGCGGTGCAGGCGGATTTTTCTCTTGCGCAGGGGGGGGTGGGGTCCTATTTCCGCCTCCACGCAGCAACGCACGTGCCTCTGGCCCCTGGGGTTACGCAACGACGTCAAGCGTTCTGGCACACCTCGCTTCCGCTGGTTCGTTCGACCGTTCCGTCAACCCCGCCTGCCGGTTTTGCCCGGCGGGCACGCTCCCGCATCGCCGGGGCGTTCCATCCCGGAGACTTTGCGCGATGACCCCGAAGATCGCAGCGTTTTTGGCCGACCATGCGCCGGCCACGCCTTGCCTGGTGCTCGACGTGGACCGCGTGGAGCAGAATTACCGTACACTGCTGCGCGCCCTGCCGCTCGCCCGCGTGTATTACGCCGTGAAGGCCAACCCGGCGGCGCCCATCCTGCAGCGCCTGGTCGGCCTCGGCAGCAGCTTCGACGCGGCCTCCTTCGAGGAGATTGAGTTCTGCCTGGCCGCGGGCGCGCAGCCCTCGGCCATCAGTTTCGGCAACACCATCAAGAAGGTGTCCGCGATCCGCCGCGCCCATGACGCCGGAGTGGATATGTTCGCCTTTGACAGCATGGAGGAGTTGGAGAAGCTGGCGGAGCATGCGCCGGGTAGCCGGGTGTACTGCCGCCTCCTGGTGCAGAACGACGGCGCGGAGTGGCCGCTGTCCCGCAAGTTCGGCACCACCGTGGAAACGGCGCGGGAGCTGATGATCCGCGCGGGCGAGCTGGGCCTCGACCCGTATGGCCTGTCGTTCCACGTCGGCAGCCAGCAGACCACGACCGGCAGCTACGAGACGGCGATCGGCCGGGTCGCCATGCTGTTCACCGACCTGGCCGCGGCTGGCGTCAACCTGCGCATGGTGAACTTGGGCGGCGGCTACCCCGTGCGCTACCGCGACGAGATTCCCGGCATCGACCGCTTCGCCGACGCGATCATGCACGCGATGACGCAGTACTTCGGCAACGACCTGCCGGAGATCCTGGTGGAGCCGGGCCGCTTCCTGGTGGGCGACGCCGGGGTGGTGAGCACGGAGGTGGTGCTGGTCTGCCACAAGGCGAAGGACGACCCGGTGCGCTGGGTGTACCTCGACATCGGGCGGTTCGGCGGCTTGGCGGAAACGGAGGGCGAATCGATCAAATACCGCTTCAAGACCGAGCACGACGCCGGGGACACCGGGCCGGTCGCCATTGCCGGGCCGACCTGCGACGGCGCCGACATCCTGTATGAGCGGTCCAACTACCGCCTGCCCTTGGCGCTGCGTTGCGGCGACCGCGTGCTGATCGAGGCCGCGGGCGCCTACGTCACGACCTACGCCAGCCAGCGTTTCAACGGCTTCGCCCCGCTGGCGGAGCACTACGTCTGACATTGCGGCGCGGAGGGCGGCTGTCCAAGGCCGCTTTCCTATTGTCGCAATAATTATTCTTGCGTCGCGGTTTGAAGATTGTTATGTTCATGAACAGAAATTTCATGAGCGATCAATTTCGTGACGAACTGCGCAAATATCGCGGCGGCCGACGTGTTGCCGACCATCGCCGCCTTGCGGCAGGAGGTGGCGCAGCTCCGCGAGGCTGTGCAGGCACGCGACGAGTTCATCTCCGTCGCCGCGCATGAACTGCGCAACCCGCTGACGCCGCTGCTGATGACGGTGCAGTCGATGTGCCGCGCGACGGAGCGGCACGCCGGCACGCCGGAGCCGATCGTGTCCGGCCTGGCCCGGATGGACCGCGTGGTGCAGCATTACGTCAAGCGCTGCGACGCGATGCTCGACATTTCCCGCCTGTCGTCCGGCACCTTCCGCGTCGAATGGGCGGAAACCGACATCGCCGGGCTGCTGCGCGGCGTGGTGGAGGGCCTCAAGCCTTATGCGGAGCGGGCCGGGACCGCGATCGACCTTGCCGCCCCCGACACGCTGGCTGGGACCTATGACGAGCTGGCGGTGCAGCAGATCGCCGAGAACCTGGTGTCGAACGCCGTCAAGTACGGCGCGAAGACGCCGGTCATCGTGTCCCTCCGGGAAGAGCAGGACATGGTGGCGCTCGACGTGCGCGACGGAGGCATCGGCATCAGCGCCGCCGACCAGGCGCGCATCTTCTCCCCGTTCGAGCGCGCGGTGTCGCGGCAGCAGCAGCCGGGCTTCGGGCTTGGCTTGTGGGTGGTCGGCCGCCTGGCCGCCGCGATGGGCGGCACCGTCCAGGTTTCGAGCGATCTCGGCCAAGGCTCGACCTTCAGCGTGCGGCTTCCGCGCTATCGGGGTGCAATCCCCGCGTAGCCAGCCCGGCATGCTCCGCGGCTCTGCGGAGGAGGCGATCTCCGTCGCGGCAAGGCGCCGCAGGGCGTTCCTGCGCGAGTTGTTCCGCATTCGCTTGGTCCTGGCCGCGACCGGGCAGGCGATGCCCATAGCCGATGGCGGTCCGCATGGAGCGGCGGGCGCCGCCGAGTTGCCATGCCTCCGCTGGACGGCTTGCCTTGCCGCGCGGCGCCGTCTGTGCCGATATGCCCGGCACCTGCCCGGTCCGGTGCCCGGGCTTGGCGGAGGACGGCGGGATGGATGCGGGAGCGACTGCAGCCGCGGGCAAGGGCCTCGCCGCCTCCCCCGGCGCGCTGGCCGGGTTGCGCGTGGTGGACCTGACCCGCGTGCTGGGCGGGCCATACTGCACGATGATCCTGGCCGACCACGGCGCGGAGGTCATCAAGATCGAGCCGCCGCAGGGCGACGAGGTGCGCGACTGGGGGCCGCCCTTCCTGGAGCAGGCGGGCGGCGAGCAGGACGCCAGCTACTTCATCGGCGTGAACCGCAACAAGCGCGGAATGGCGCTGGACCTCCGCCAGCCTGCCGGCCGCGCCGTGCTGCTGCGCTTGATCGAGACCGCCGACGTGCTGGTGGAGAACTTCAAGCCCGGCACCATGGAACGCTGGGGCCTTGGCTACCAAGCGGACTTGGCGCCGCGTTTTCCGCGGCTGATCCATTGCCGGGTATCCGGCTTCGGCGCGGACGGGCCGTTGGGCGGCCTGCCGGGCTACGACGCGATCCTGCAGGCGATGACGGGGTTGATGAGCGTGAACGGCGATCCGTCCACCGGTCCGCTGCGGCTCGGGACGCCGATCGTCGATCTGGCGACCGGGCTGTTCTCCGCCGTGGGCATCCTGATGGCGCTCCATGAGCGCGCGGCATCCGGGCGCGGGCAGTATTTGGACATGACGCTGCACGATTGCGGCATGGCGCTGCTGCACCCGCACGCCGCCAATTTCTTCCTGAACGGCACCCGGCCGCAGCCAATGGGCAACCCGCACCCGAACCTCGCGCCGTATGAGCAGTTCGCGACGGCGACCGGGCGGATCTTCGTTGCCGCCGGCAATGACGGCCAGTTCCGCAAGCTGTGCCAATACGTCGGACGGCCAGAGCTTGCTGACGACCCGCGCTTCACCGCCAACGCCGGGCGGATCGCGAACCGGGAAGCGCTGGCAGAGCAGCTCGGCGCCGCCTTCGCCGGGCAGGACGGGCAGGCCGCGTGCGAGGCGCTGCTGCGGGTGGGCGTGCCGGCTGGGCCGGTGCTGGCGGTGGACCAGGCGGTGGGGAGCGAGCAGGCCGCGGCCCGCGCCATGGTGGCGGAACTGCCACTTGAGGGCGGCGGGACCTTCCGCGCGCTCGGCACGCCGATCAAGCTCAGCCGCACGCCCGGCGGCGCGCGCACGCCGCCGCCGCGGTTCAACGAGCACGGCGCGGACGTGCTGGCCGGGCTTGGCTACACGGAAACGGAGGTGCAGCAACTCCGCGCCGAGGGCGTCCTGCATGATGTGCGGCGGCGCTGAAACGTTCGGCGCCGGGCGCGAAACGGCATGGCGTTCAGCAGGCTACAGCACGATCCACGCGATCCCGCCGAGGGCGACCCAGAGAGGCACGCTCACCGCCAGGCCGACGATGATCCCCTGAATGGGCTCAAGCGCGTTCTCGAACGGCAGCTCGTCCGACGCATCTGACCCTGCTGCGGCCTCAATCTCCGCGGTGCGCAGCAGCGGGATAAGGTTTGTGTTGGCGTGGTCGGGGCGGCCGGGGCGGCGTCGATCCTTGGGGGCGGCAGAGACGGCCGGGGCGGGCGCGGCGTCCGGCTTGGCGGCTCCAGGCAGAACTTTAAATGGCATCGGGGCGGCCCCTTCAGGGTGGTGATCGACGGCGACGGACGCTTTATTGAGCCATTCTATACTATTCCGGTTTCAAAATGGTTAAAAAACGGCGGGCCGCGTCACCGTCGGCGGGCCTGAACTCGCGGCTTGAGACGCAAGCAGGGCTGCTCGACGTAGCGCCAGGACAGCCAAGCACAGGCCAGGGTGATGGCAATGGCGACGGAAAAGGTTTGGTGAACCGACAGTCGTTCCCCGCTCACGGCCATGACCGACAGCGTCACGGGAAACCCGAACAGGTAGGTGCCGTAGGACAGGTCGCCGACCCCACGCTTGAAGCGGCTGCCGAGTCCACCGGCCGTCGCGGCGTAAAGCACGAGGTAGGGCAGGAACAGCTTGAGCGCGAGGCCGCTCAGCGCCGCCTGGGCGGCGGCGTACAGCGCGACCAGGCTGATCACCAGCAGTCCCCGGCTGAACGGGATGCGGTCGCGCATCATCCAGGCCGCGCTGCCGGCCAGGAAGTAGCTGGACAGGTCGATAAACGGAAAGGCGTGCACGTTGGTGAGCAGCGCCGGGCCGGGCGCGGCCTCGCTCAGCCCGAAATGCTGGGCCAGTGGAAAGGCCGCAAGGCTCAGCAAGAACAGCGGCACGGCCGAGCGCCGCAGCCCGAACAGCAGGGCGGCCACCGGCAGCACGACGTAGAAGGAACACTCGATGGGAATGGTCCAAAGCGAGCCGTTGATCATCCAGGGCGGGTCGGTGTCGGGGAACACGCTGTAGAGCTGTGAATCCAGGCTGAACACCGACACGTTCCACAGGTGCCGGAACCCCACGTAGCTCAGGAAGATCCACAGGCGATCGTTGGTAAAGGCCGGGCCGATCACGAAAACCTCGGCGAACGTCACCAACGCCAAGCCCGGCACCACGCGGGCGATGCGGGCGAACACGTAGTCGTCCAGGCTGCGCTCGCACAGCGACCGGGTGACAAGGAAGCCGCTGATGACCAGGAAGGCGTCGACGGCCAGCAGCCCGCCGTA
>CALMVT010000183.1 GCA_937873175.1 uncultured Acetobacteraceae bacterium
GCTGATCCAACGTCAACCCGGCCGCCATTCATCGGCAATGGCGGCCGGCACTCCACGCTGCAACCGATGGCCCATCACCAGACCAGAATAAGGTAAGGTCCCCATGGGTTTTCTTGCTTCGACGATCGGCACTTTGAAGGGCGGTGGCGCAGGTACCCTTTTCCCAAGGAGCGGCATTCTCGGCAGGCTGTTGGGTGGCAGGCAGGCCGGCAGCATGGGTTCGGGTACGGGCTATGAGCTTGGCGGCCTGGTGTTGCAGTTCCAGCAGGGCGGGCTAGGCCACATCGCTCAGTCCTGGGTGGGCAGCGGCCCGAACCAGCCGGTCACGCCGGAGCAGCTGCACGGCGTGCTTGGCGCTGCTCAGGTACGGAGCATGGCAAGCCAAGTCGGCATGCAGCCGAGCAAGTTCCTGGTCCTGCTCAGCCAGCGCCTGCCAGAGGCGGTGGATGGCATGACGCCGGACGGACACCTTCCGGACGAAGGCACGATGTCGGTCTGAGCCGGGGCCGCCTACGGCCCCATCGTGGGCCGGCTTGCGCCTGCTCTGGCGTGTCAATGCACACTGAAAGTGGACACCATGGTTAACCGTACAGTTGCGGCGCTCGTCGCTGCCACGTTCCTCAGTCTGCAAGGCCTGCCAAGCGTGGCATTGGCAGAAAACCAGATGGGCTACCAGTTGCTGTCCCAGCAGCAGGCCGCCGCGCTGCCCCGCCGCGGCGGCGCGCTCGGCATGGACATCGGACCGGCGCAGCAGGTCAACGAGGGCGGCATGATCTTCGAGCTGCTGCGGGTGAACGGAGTGCGGCGCGGCTCGCCCGGCGCGCAGGCCGGGTTCCACGTTGGCGACCAGATCATCGCCGCCGACGGGCAGGTGTTCCCGAGCGTTGCGGCGTTCGCCGCTTATGTCGGGTCGGTGCCGCCGGGCCGGCAGGTCGCCGTCGATTACATGCCGGCCAACGGCGGCCCACAGCAGGCGCAGCGCGTGGGGGTCACGATCGGCGCGGGTGGACGGGCCGTGCCTGCGCAGGCGGAGGAGCCGGCCCGCACCGGCATGTCCACCGGCACCAAGCTCGCGATCGGCGCCGGCGCAGCGGCCTTGTTCGGCTGCTACAAGCTCGGCTGCTTCAACCGCTCCACGTCGCAGCCCGGCAACGCCGTTGCCGGAAGCGGCAATCAGTTCCGCTGAATGCCCTCCGGACAAGGCGCGCTTTCGGCCGCGCGACACATCCGTCCCCTCTCATCTGCCATAAAGCAGATGGGGCGTGACACCGAGGCAAGGTCGGCCAAGCGAGGCCGACGCTGCAAGCCTTCCTGCCAATCAACAACAAAGGAACGCCAATCATGAAAACGCTGATCGTGGCATTTGCCATTCTGGGCGCCGCTCCGGTGCTCGCGCAGAACTCGTTCACCACCACGCAAAGCCCGCCGGCGGGGAACTCAAGCCAGTCGAGTCCGAACACGACGAACGGCCTGCCGCAGGCGGCGGGGACGGAAAAGCCGACTCAGCAGCCAGGGTCCGCCGTCGGTGAGACAACGACGCAGCCCCTGGCGACGGCTCCGTCCACAGGTGCAGCCGCGGCTGCACCTGCAGTCAGGCGATAAGCAATGGCTGTCTGGTCCGCAGATGCCGCTAGGCGCTGCGGGCCAGTCAGCATTCAGTCACTCTATGAAGAGACCCATCCCAAAAGCAATGTTGACCTCAACCAACGTAAGCTTATTCAGAAAGACAACAGCATGCGAACCCTCCTTGTCCCGGTCGCCCTTATTGCCGCTCTGGCGACCAGCATGCCCGCCGGGCCGGCGCAGGCTGCCGGCTGCATCAAGGGCGCAATTGCAGGCGGGCTGGCCGGCCACGTCGTAGGGCACGGGGTGCTCGGCGCTGCCGGGGGCTGCTTTGCAGGTCGCAGCATAGCCAACCGGTCGGCACGCCAGAAGCAGCTGGAGCAGCAGAACCTGCAGAACGGAAACCAGGGCTACACCTCGGGGGCCGCACCGGCTCCAGGCGGCTACAACCCAGGCTCGTCGCGAAGCCAGAGCTACACATCGGGTCCGCAGGGCCAAGGCTACAGCGCTCGGACGACCCAGCAAAGCCCAGGCCACACCCAGGGCGTGCCGCAAAACTGAACTGCGGACGCGGCGTTTCGATCGTTGGACACTGCGGCCGGGAAGCATCGGAGGCTTAGCCAGCGGCACCTTTGGCGCTCAACGCGCCGTCGGCCAGGCTTCACCATCCATGGAGGCGCATATGAGTAACACAGATAAGTCGGATGCTATTGGCAAGACCCTCGAAGACTTGAAGGGCGTCGGCGACGCGGCACGCCAGGCCAGCGGACAGGCCATGCAGGCCGGAGCAGACGCCGTCGACCAGGCGAAGGACGTCGCGCGAGATGCTAAGGCCCGGGCCGGCTCCGTCGCGAGCGCGATCGGAGAAAAGGCGTCTTCGGCGGCCGAGGTTCAGAAAAGCGAATTGGCGGACAAGCTGGAGGATGTCGCCAAAGCCGTGCACCGTTCCGGCGAACAGCTGGAGGGGCACCAGGATTGGGTCGCCCATCTCGTGGAGCGTGGCGCCGCCGAACTCAGCTCGATGGCGACGACGCTGCGGAAGAACGACCTGCAGGGCCTGCTCGGCGAGCTCGGCAGCCTCGCCCGCCGCCAGCCGGCGCTGTTCGTCGGCGCGTCCATGGCGGCCGGTTTCGCCTTGACGCGCGTCGGGCGGCTTGCCGTTTCCGCGCCAACTCCCGTCGCCAAGCCCACCCCCGCTTCGGCCCCGGCGCCGCATTCCGCCACCCGGATCATTCCAGCAACCGAACCCGGCGGCGCGCTGGAGATCGTCCGTGAGCAGCGATAGGCCGGACGGCCCGCACAGCCTGGGCAAACTTCTCGGCAACGTCGCAGCCGACATCCAGGATCTGGTGCGCGGCGAGGTCCGGCTGGCCCGGTCCGAGCTGGACCAGAAGCTTGATCGGGTCATCATGGCCGCGATATGGCTGATCGGCGGTGCCTTGGTCGCGTTTGCGGGCCTCGTGGTTATCCTTCAAGGCGTGGCTGCCGCCCTCGCGCTGGTGCTGCCGACCTGGGCCGCATCCATGATCGTCGGCATACTGATCGTCGTAGTGGGCGCCATCCTTGCCCGCTCCGGCCTGTCGATGCTGTCGCTGAAAACCCTCACCCCCACTCGGATGGCGTCCAGCCTGCAAAAGGACGTCAATGTCGTGAAGGAGCATATCCGATGACCGAGAACGTTTCCGATCCCACCCTCATCGAGCGCGACCTGGACCAAACGCGGTCCCGCCTCGGCAACCACCTGAGCCAGCTGCAGGACAGGCTCTCGCCCGGGCAGGTGCTCGACGACCTGATGGGATACTTCCGCGGCAGCGAGGGCGCGGAGTTCGGCCGCAACCTGCTGGACAACGTGCGGGGCAACCCGATGCCCGTCGCTGTCACGGCGATCGGCTTGGCATGGCTGATGGCCTCCAAGCCGGGCGCGCGGACTGCGGGCCAAGCCCCCAACGCGACCGGCTGGGAGAAGTTCGGCCTGCCGGCGGCGCAGCCGGCGGGTCCGCACCTGTATGGGCGCGAGGATTACGGCGCCACCATCGTGCGGGTGCGCGACGCTGAACGGGGCGTCGCCCGATATTCCGACGAAGCCGAGCACGCCTATTCGGCACGGCTGGACGAGGTGCGGGGGCAGGCGATCGGCTTGGCCCGTCACGCCCAGGAGACCACGGAGTCGTTCAGCGAGCGTATTCGGGACGCGCTCGCCGCGGCGGAGCGGGCTGTCGCGGGAACCGCGCAGGGCCTGCGCGAGCAGGTCGGGAGCGCCATGGGCGCCGCCGGGAACACCGCCGGAAGCTTGGGCGCGTCGGCCCAAAGCGCGGCGCAAGGTGCCGTGCAATCCGCTCTCGGCGCGCTGTCGCGGGGCGGCAAGGCAAGCAACAGCCTGGCGACGACGTTCGCCGAAAGCCCTGTGCTGCTCGGAGCGCTCGGCCTCGCGGCGGGCGCCCTGCTTGGCGCGCTGCTGCCGGTGTCCGAGCAGGAGGAGGCGGCCCTGGGCGGCATCGCCGGCCAGGCGCGCGACGCCGCCGCCAGCCTCGCCAACGAGGGATTGGAGCGGGGCAAGACCGTGGCGCAAGCCGTGGCGGACAAGGGCCGCGCCAGCGCGGATGCCCACGGCCTTGCGGGCGGCAAGAGCGCCGGCGAACTCCTCGATGCGGCACTCGGCGGCGATCTGGCCGGCAACGCCAAGGCGGTGGTCCAGGACGTGCTGCAAACCGGCGAGGAGGCAGTCCGTAAGGAAGTCGCGCCACCGGGCGACAAGACCGCGGGCCCATCCGCCCGGCTTCCAAGCCTGCCCGCATGAACAAGCCAACTCGCTCCAACGCCCTTGGTTCTCGGTTCGAGATCGATGTGGAATGGTCCGAGGATCGGAGAGTTTTGAACCAGATCTTGGCCGGCATCCTACCAGGTGCAGGAGGCACCATGGTTCGCGCTCTCATGATAATGGCCATTGCTGCCGGCGTGCTCGCAACGGTGCCCGCAGCAGCCTAGCAGCAGGGCCTCAACAGCACCCCGCAGGGTGGCAGCCGGCGGGAAACGGTCCCGCTTCGGGTTAAGCACGACCAAGTCGCGGACATGCAGCAGAAGCTCAACGACCAGGGCTTTTCCGCAGGCCAGGTCGATGGCCTTCGGGGGCCGAACACGTCGGCAGCCTTGAGGCGCTACCAAGCGAAGCACGGGCTGCAGCAGAGCGGGCAGCTCGATCAGGGCACCTTGGCGGCGCTCGGCGCGGCCAGCGCGATAGCGGTGCGGCCGGCCAGCCCGGCCCAACCGGTTCCCATGCCTGCATCTCCGGCACCCGTCCCAACACCGCCAGCCTCGGCGCCCGTCGTCGCGGCCACGCCAGCAGCACCGGTTCCCTCCGTTCCAAGCGTCGCCACCGGCACAGGCGTTTCACCGGCCGCGAGCTTGGCCGACGGGAACACCGGCTTGGCTGGCGACCGCAACCAAGCCATCGCCACGACCGCGGCCAATGTGCCGCAACCGGCCAAGAAGGCTAACTCGTCCAGCAAGGAAGAGGCACTGCGGCGCATCGAGAGGGCAGGGTTCGCGGCCGTCGCGGACCTCCAGAAGGAAGGCGGCAGCGTTTGGCGCGGCCCTGGAACGAAAGACGGGTCCAGCGTCGGCGTTTGGCTCGACTACAAGGGCAACGTCGGCCAGCAATGGCGTCCGGCTCGCACGCAACATCGATCAGGAACTCGACCGTGCGCATGATCGCACGCAGCTGCGAGGCCTACGCTCATGTCGTTTGGACTGTGATCAGCAAGGACGTCTGCGTTGTCGGGAAGACCGGCTCGCACAAGAGAAGTTGCCACCCCTTGAAGACAGTGCGGAACACGGTGCGCGAGACGGGAGCGGACGTGGAGCGGGTGCCCGGCTCGGCCACGGCTCGCCCCGCCGCAGCGGGGCGAGCCGGACATCCGGATGCGTTGCGCGACAATGCCGCGACCCGCGGCCGTCGACCACACTATCGGCGCCAACGGCGGCGGCAGGCGTCCAACCCGCAAGCATCGACTGGCCGGACAGCATGCCGATCACGGACCCAGCCGTATCCTGACCGGCTTCAAGAAGAGCTGTCCGAGGACGGGCAGGACCACTGGTGGGACTGGCTCCGCGGGTGCCGTCGCGAGTCATGCCGGACGCCCCGTGTAGCAACCGGCGTTGTCGGCCTTGCTGCCCTGGAAACGCTTGCGTCGGCAATGGCAGGAGGTGGCCGACCATAAGGTACTCGGCATGAGGCGACCTGTGTGTCGGCAGCTTTGGACGCCCCGTAGGCCAATCAGAGGCAGTGAAGCATCGCGACGCTTTGCGGCTGCCTAGACCCGCGCGCAGGTGTCATGAGCCAGGTCGCCCCCCTGAATGCGCGTCCAGCCATGGATGGATGCAATCCGCTGCAGGAATGCCGGCGCGGTCAGCCAGGCCAATTGCGCGAGACTTCCGCAGGAAACCCGGTGCATCGTGCCCTGAATCGCGCCGGGTTTGCCGGAGGCGTGTTGGTTTGAGTGCTACGCGGCCGCGAGCGTGTCGTCCAGCATGGCGTAGTGGTTGCCCGCTTATCGGCCAGATGACCCGCTCTTGTACTTTGCAGCAGCGAGGCGCAAAGTCGCCTCCAAAACGGTGTCTCGGAGCAGAGCGGTGCGGGCGATCATGAAGGGGC
>CALMVT010000184.1:0-4548 GCA_937873175.1 uncultured Acetobacteraceae bacterium
GTCCAGGCCGAACGCCTGCCGCAGCGCCACCAAGGGGATGGGCACCATGACCGCGGAAAGCGCTGACCAAGCGAAGCCAACCGCTACGATGCCGAAATGAGACGCAACCGGGAACGCCAGGCAGTAAAGCCCAAGCTGCCGAAAGGCGATCTTGGCGAATGCATCGGGACGCCCGAGCGCCGAAAGCGCCTGCCCCGCGAAGGCCCAAAGCGGCAGGGTCAGGCACGCAAAGCACATGGCCTGCAGCACCGGCACGGCACTGTGCCACTGGCCGCCGAAGATCATCGGCATCAGGTCCCGCGCGACAAGCCCAAGCCCGGCAACCGCAGGCACCCAAACGGTGCTGACGATCACCACCATGTCGATGTAGGCCGAGCCGAATTTCGCCCGGTTGTCGGCGATTCGGCTCAGCACCGGCATCATCACGAGCTGCAGTGGCGTCATGGTCACCGTGATCACCGCACGGATCACGCGCAAGGCCAGTGCGTAATACCCCACCGCGGACACGTCGAGGCTCAGGCCGATCAATATGCTGCCGAAGTCGTCGATGCAGGAGGTGATGATGCTCGCAGCCATGAAATGCTTGCTGAAGCGCAGCAGGTCACGGAAGGCCGGCACCGAGAACGTCCACTTGGGGCGCCAGTCGCTGGCCTGCCACATGACCAGCACGATCACGATGGTCTGGACAAAGGTCGAGGCGACCAAAGCCCAAACGCCCCAGCCAGTGAGCGCAAGCCCCAGGCCGACCACGCCGCCGACCAGGTAGCCGGAGATCGTACGTATCGCGAACACCCGGAGGTCAAGGTCGCGCCGGGCCAAGGCCGAATGCACGCTGACCATCGCCCGGGGGATGCAGATCAAGGACAGGCATGAGATGACCGGGCCGAACATCGGCTCGGAAAACAGGATCGGCCCCAACAGGGCGACGACCTGCAGCAGGGCGATCATCCCCACCGCAAGCAGCATGTTGGTCCAGAACACGGTCGAGACGTAGCTCTCGTCCGGCTGCTCGGCTTGGATCAGCGCGTCGCCGAAGCCCTGGAACAGCAGGATGTTGACAGTACCCACGATGGCCATGGCGAGGGCATAGGTGCCGAACTCGTCGGGCGTGAGGATGTGCGCGAAAACGACAAAGAAGATGAAAGAGGAAACCTGGGCGCCCCCGGTTTCCACCGCCGCCCAGAAGGTCGCCTTCGCAGCGGATTGTATCATGTGACCACGTCCAGAACTTGGTTGTTTGTTAGGTAATCGGAATGAAATCAGGCACTTGTTTCCGCGAGAACCGCGGGAGGGGGCGGCCGCGCCGACCTCGAAGTCGGCGACAGCCACCGCACCCGAGCGGTTGTCCGATGCGGACGCAACAACCTTTGTTAGGTCAGGCGACGCGAATTGCTATAATAGCGTGTCATCTGCGGTGAGAATACAACCGCATCCCCGCCGTTGTAGGTGCCGTGCTCGCGAGGCGGGACCATCGTCAGCACCAAGCCCGCGACGTTGGCCTGGGCGGTGATGAGCTGGTTGATGGCAAGCTCCACCGTCGGCATGGGCGTCGAACCCCAGCGCGACAGCACGACGGTCGTGTCCGCGTGGCGGGCCATAAGCCACGTATCGCCGGCGACCAGGACCGGCGGCGAGTCGATCACCACCAAGTCGTACATCTGCTCAAGTCGCCGGATCACGCCTTCCCATTCCCCGGTGGCCAGCAAGCCCATCGGGCTGGTCGTTAGCGCCCCGGCCGGAAGCACGGGAAAGCCCCAGGCGGCGTTGTCGTGGATCGCTTCCTCAAGGGCGATCTCGTGCCGCAGGACCTGGATCAGCGTCCGGTCGCTGCGGTCAAGGCCGGCCGCCGCGGATAGCGAGCGGGAGCGCAAGTCACCGTCAACAAGCAGCACCTTCAGGCCGCGCGCCGTCGCGGCGGCAGCCAAGGCGATCGACGTCTTGGTCTTGCCCTCCTGCGGCAGCGCCGAGGTGACCAGCAGGCTGCGCGGCACGACGCCCTTGGCCGGGATCGTCACCCGAGCGAGGGTAAAGGCGACCGCGTCCTCGAACGTGCGATTCGAGATGCGGTTTCTGCGGGACACCAGCGGGATCAACCCGATCGGCGTGACCCCCATCGTCCGCTCGACAAGGCCCATGCTCGTCAACCCGCGGCGCCCGTTGTCCTTTACGAACGCGACCACGGTGCCCAAGCCCAGCGACAGGATCAGCGCCGCCGGCAGCAGCACCTTCTTGTTCGGGGACGCCGCCTGCAACGGGATGGCGGCGCGGGACAGCACCCGGGCGTTCGCGGCCTGGAAGTTGACGGCGGGGTCGGTTTGCCGGGCGCGGTTGATGAAGCTCGTGTAAAGCTCCCGATCCGCCGCGGCGTCGCGCTCCAAAGCCTGGCTCCGCGCCACGTCGCCGTCCGAGCGGCCGAGGCGGGCCGTCAGCTCGTTGAGCGTCTTGGCCAGCCGGTCCTCGCTGCCCTTGGTGACTGCCGCCCGGCTTTGCACCGTTTGGCGGATGCGTTCCCGCTCTTGCGCGATCGACCGGTTGATGTCGGCCACCCGTGCCCGGAGCGCGATCCGCCGCGGGTTCTCGGCGCCGTCGCGGCTGTCGCTCTCGGCCGCCTGCGCCGTCGCCGTCGCAAGCTGCTCCCGCAGCCGCGGCAGCAACGGGGACCCGGACACGCTGGCCAGCATGTCGAGGTCGGCCAGGCCGTTGCCGCGAGTCTGGTCAAGGATCGCCTGCGCTTCCGCCGCGCGCTGCCGCGCCAGGGTCAGCTCGGTGCTGACCTGGGTGATCTGCTCCTGGGTGATCGTGCTGTCCTTGCCGCGGGCCAGGCCGCTCTGGAAGCGGAACTGCTCATAGGCTTGGGCAGACTTGGCGGCACGGTCTCGCAGCTCGTTGAGGCGCTGGTCGATCCATTCATGCGCTTCCTGCGTCGTCTGCGACTTGCTGACGAGCAACGTATCCACGTAAACGCTTGCCACCGTGTTCGCGACCAGCGCCGCCATGTCCGGACGCTGCGAGGTGAAACCGATGCGGATGACCCGGGACACGCCCACGGGGTAGACGGCAAGCCTGGACCGCAGGGCGGTCACGGTTGAACTCAGCTCCCGCCGCGCGGCCTCTTCCGGGGTGCGGGCAGGCTCCTTGGGCCGCAGCACAGCCAGCAGCCGGTCGGCTTCCCGCGTGACAGGCTCGAAAGTGGTCGAAAGGAAGCCCGTCACGGGGTCGAGCAGCGACGGCTGCGACGGCTGGAGACGGGGCGCCAGCGGGTTGAACTCCGGGTCCGCGACGAGGTTGAGCTTCTTCACCACGCTTTGGAGCAGTTCCTCCGAGGTGAGCAGCTCGACCTCGCTCGCCAGCGTGTCGGGGCCGAACGGCAGGTCGCGCTGCGTTTCGCCCAGGCGGACCACCTCGGCGCGGTCCCCTTGGAAGATGACGGCGCTGGTGGCCTGATACGACTTGGGAAGCGCGAAGATCACCCCCGTGGCGATCCCCATGCCCAGCAGGGTCACCGTGAAGATCAGCAGCTTGCGGCGCTTCAGGAATCCCTTGATGTCCCACGTCGGCGGGCTGCCCCCGGGAGCCGGGTCATAAAGTCGGACGGGAGAGGAACGCTGATCCGCATTCCATTCCTCCGATCCCGCGTCGATCAACACGTTCACGCTTCTGTCCTCCGCCCTGTGTGCTCGCCGCGCCGCTCAGCCTGGGCCGTGGCCATGCGGAACCAAGAACGCCCGTGCGTTTGCCTGGCATCAGTGGAAAGGAGCCGCATCACGGGCGGGTCTTCCGCAGCTTCCGAAGCCTGGCGGCAAGGACCAGGACGCCGAAATGCGGGTAGTCGACGAGGTAGCGGCGCCAAAGGCGGCCCGGCTCCCGCCGCAGCCGGTAGGCCCAGCGCAGGTTGGCCGCATCGATCCAACGCGGGTAATAGGCGATCCCGTCGATGAGCTGGTCGAGGTAGCCCCCGCAGGTGAAGCCCCACCCGCGCCACCCCTGGTGCTTGAGCTCAAGCAGGAACGCTTCCTGCCGGACGCTGCCCATGCCGCAGATCACGATGTCCGGCCGAAGCTCGGCAACGGATGCGGCCTTGGCCGCCATGTCGCCAAAGCCGTCATAGGCGGCGATGATCTGAATGCCCGGGAAGTGCGCGGCGATCTGCGCACGCGCCTGTTCCGCCACCCTCGGAGCGCCGCCGACGAGCACGATCCGCAGCCCGCGGAACCGCGCGCGGGCGAACAGAACCGGGGCGAGCGACGTAGTGTCGAAGCTGATCCGCTGGGCCGTTAGGCCGTGCAGCCAACGCATCGCCATGCACAGCCCGATGCCGTCCGGCAGCACGATGTCGAATTCCCGCAAGGAGCGCCGGAACGACGCAGACCGACGCGCCAGCGGCGCGACGCCGGGATTCGCGAAGGTCACAAGCACCACGTCCTTCGCCATGGCCTCGACAAGGTCCAGCACGGCATCGGCCGCCCGGCCCGCATCAACTGTGAGCAGCGCATGCACAGGCAAGCCGACCGTCTCTGTTTTCTGCAACTCCCAGTCGCCTCCAGCCAC
>CALMVT010000184.1:4648-7328 GCA_937873175.1 uncultured Acetobacteraceae bacterium
CATCGCCGCATCGGTCGGCGGCATCCCGCCCACGGAATGGCCAAGGGTCCTGCTGATCGGTTCGGCCCGGAGGATATCGCCGGGCGGGCGGCCGATCCCACCCTTGCCGCGCGCCCGATCCAGGGCTTGCTTGTAGCGGCGTGCAAACCGCATGGGGCCGGGTCGCCCGGCCTGCACGCCGCCGTCCGGCGTCACCTGCCCCGCGGAGGCATGGCTCCGCCCGGCGCCGGCGGCGCAGCATCCTCACGTCGGCGTATCTTGCACAGTCCACGCCGGAACCTAGCCCGTCCCTAGGGCGCGGCGGCGTCGAGTTTTGTCATGAAGCTTGGAGCAATGCAGCACGCCGCGGCAGCCCGGACCGGCGGCGTGCCGTTGCGCGCCAGGCAGCCGCGAGAACGGCTGCGCTCAGCGGGGCGGCAGCGTCCTGGTGAAACGGACCGCTGCCGCCCTTGCGTCGGGCGCGGCGCGCGCCGACGCCCGGTAAAAGCCGTGCTACTTGCCGTAGCCTGCCTGGCGCATCGAGCGTGCCGTGGCCGCCTGCGCGGACGACAACGCCTGGTCAACTGTGCTGGACCCGGCGAGCACCGACGCCACGGTTTGGCCGACCTGGGTGCCGATGGCCTGGAACTCCGGGATGCTCACGAACTGCGCGCCGGTGTAGGGGCGCGGCGACTTGGTTTGGCCGGTGGGGTTGGAGTTGTTGATGGCCGCCACCACAAAGTCCGCAAATGGCGCCACCGCCTTGTACTCCGACGTGTTGGTCGAGGCCCGGGTGCCCGGCGGGGCGTTCACCCAGCCGTCGTTTTTCGCGACCAACTGGACGTAGTCCTTGGACGTCGCCCAGGTGACGAACTGCCGCGCCGCGTCGGCCTGCTTGGAGGACACCGGGATGGCGAGGTTCCACGACCACAGCCAGGTCGGCCCGCCCTTGAAGCTGCCGGTCGGCGCCGCCGCGAAGCCGACCTGGTCGGCGACCTGGGACTGCTTCTTGTCGTAAACCGTGCCGGCGGCGCTGGTGGCGTCAATCCACATGCCGCAATGGCCGGAGGAGAACAGCGCCAGGTTCTCGTTGAAGCCGTTGGACGACACGCCGGGCGGGCCGTCGGCCTTGAGGATGTCGGCGTAGTAGCTCAGCGCCGCCTTCCATTCCGGCGTGTTGATCGTGGTGTCCCACTTGGTATCGAACCACTGGCCGCCATTGGCGGTCACGAGGGTCGCGAAATAGGCCATGTTCTCGCCCCAGCCCGGCTTGCCGCGCAGGCAGATGCCGTAGACCTGGTTCGACCGGTCGGTGATCTTGGCGGCGAACTGCCGGATCTGCTCGTAGGTCGGCGCGTCCGGCATGGTCAGCCCGGCCTTCTTGAACAGGTCGGTCCGATACAGCGTCATCACGCTTTCAGCATAGAATGGCAGCGCATACAGCTTGCCGTTGTAGCTGATGCCGTCGCGCACCGGCTTCAGGATGTCGTCCGCGTCGAAGGTGGCCGGCAGGTTGTCCATCGGCGACAGCCAGCCCTGCTTCGCCCAGATCGGCACCTCGTAGTTGCCGATGGTCAGGATGTCGAACTGGCCGCCCTTGGTCGCGATGTCGGTGGTGACGCGCTGGCGCAGCGTGTTCTCTTCCAGCACCACCCAGCGTAGCTTGATGTCCGGGTGCTGCCGCTCGAATTCCGGCGACAGCTTCTGCATCTCGATCATCTGGACGTTGTTGACCGTCGCGATGGTGAGCGTCGCGTCCGCAAGCGCCAGCGACGGCAGGCCGCCCGCGGCCAAGATCGTCGCGGCGGCAAGAACTTTACGCAGCATGCTGTCCGTTTCCCCTCTTGGCTTAGGTTTGTCCGATATCATCGTTCCTAAAAAAGGATAACAGGTCAGCTCATCCAGTTGCCACCGTCGATGTTGTAGGTCTGGGCCACGATGTAGCCGGCGTCCGGGCCGGCCAGGAACACGGCCAGGCCGGCGATCTCCTTCGGGCGCGCCATGCGGCCGAACGGCACGGCGGCGCCGACCGCGCGCTTCTTTTCGCCGGGTTGCAGGCCCTCGTAGCGCGCGAAGCGCGCGTCCACGTCGTCCCAATGCTCGTTGTCCACCACGCCCGGCGCGATGGTGTTCACGTTGATGCCGTGCTTGATCAAGTCCAGCCCGGCGCTTTGCGTAAGCGAGATCACCGCCGCCTTGGACGAGCAGTACACCGCCACCAACGCCTCGCCGCGCCGGCCGGCCTGGGATGCGAAGTTGATGATCCGGCCCCCGTGCCCTTGCGCGATCATTTGCCGGGCGCCGGCCTGCAAGGTGAACAGCAGCCCCTCGACGTTCACGGCATACACCCGGCGATAGCTGTCCCGGGTGATCTCGGCGATGGGCGCCAGGTCGAAGATGCCGGCGTTGTTGACCAGGATGTCGAGCCGTCCGCACTGCGCGACCACCGCCGCGATCATGCCATCGATGGACTCCTGCCGGGTCACGTCGAGCGGAACCGCCAGCGCGCCGTGGCCGATTGCTGCCGCCGCGTCCTGGGCGCCCTGTTCGTTCAGGTCGGCGATCACGACGCGCGCCCCTTCCATGGCAAAACGTTGCGCGATGGCGAGGCCGATGCCGCGGGCGGCGCCGGTGATGACGGCCACCTTGCCGTCCAGTGTCTTCGTTTGTGACAGGGTTCACACTCCTTCTGACGCTTCGG
>CALMVT010000185.1 GCA_937873175.1 uncultured Acetobacteraceae bacterium
AGCACGGTGCTGGGAAAGGCGGGCTGATTCGGGCTGTCGGGGAAGTGCTGGGTTTCAAAGCACACGGCATCACCCTGGCGGTAGCTGCGCCCGCTCAGTCCCGCCAGCGTGCCGGTCAACTGGTTGCCGGTGTAAACCTGCACGCCCGGCTCCGTGGTCAGCGCGTCGAGCACCCGGCCGCTGGCTGGCTCGTGCAGGCGCACCGCTTGGCGCAGGCCGGTGCCGGGGCGCAGCACCCAGGTGTGGTCGTAGCCTTGGCCGTATAGGATTTGCTGGTCCGCGTCCCGGATGCGTTGGCCAATCGGCGTGGGCGTGCGGAAGTCGAACGGCGTACCGGCGACGGGCCGGATTTCGCCTGTGGGAATCGAGCTCTCGGTGACGGGCAGGAAAGCATCCGCCTCGACCTGCAGCAGGTGGCCGAGCACATCGCCGCTGCCCTCGCCCGCCAGGTTGAAGTAGCTGTGGTTCGTGAGGTTCAGCACGGTCGGCTTGTCGGTCCGAGCCTTGTAGTCGAGGCGCAGCTCGGGGCCGTCCACGGTGTAGGTGACGCGGACCTGGAGAGCGCCGGGGTAGCCCTCGTCGCCATCCGGGCTGAGCAGGCCGAGCGTCACGTGGCGCTCGCCACTGTCCTCGATGCTCCACACCTGCTTGCCGAAGCCGTGAGGGCCGCCATGCAGCGCGTTCGGCCCGTTGTTGCAGGCCAGGCGGTATTCGGTCCCGTCCAGCACGAACCGCCCGCCGGCGATGCGGTTGGCGAACCGCCCCGGCAGCGCCCCGAAATGCGGGCTACGATGCTGGTAGCCGTCCAGGCTGTCGAGGCCGAGCACCACGTTGGCCGCGTGTCCGGCCCGGTCCGGCACGTCCAAGCGCTCAATCACCCCGCCGAACGTCAGGATGCTGACCCGCAGCGCGGCATCGCCCAAGCTGATGCGGTGGACCTCGGCGCCGGCGTCGGTGCGGCCATACGATGTGATGGTCATGCTGGCTGCAACGGCTGGACGGCCCAGGTGTTCCCGGAGGGCTTTGACGTTCTGGGCAGCGGTCATGCGATTTCGGAATGCGTTGCGCCAGGCCGGCGCCGCTAGGGTTCTTTGATGTCGAACGCAGCCGAGACTTTGCCCACCGGGGACCGCCGCGCCAGGGCCAACGTGCTGCGGCTTGCGGCGGCGCAGGCGCTGGCAGGGGCCAATGCGTCCGTGGTCTTCGCGACCGGCGCCATCATCGGCAGCACCTTGTCGCCCGACCCGGCGCTTACCACGGTGCCGATCAGCGTGTTCGTCGTCGGCATGGCGGCCGGCACCCTGCCGGTGGGGTGGCTGTCCCGTCGCCATGGCCGGCGGGCCGCGTTCATGGCAGGCGGCGGATGCGGCAGCCTGGCCGGGCTGCTGGGCGCGTCGGCGCTGTTGCTGCAGTCATTCCCGCTGTATTGCCTAGCGACGCTGTGCGCCGGGCTGTATGCCGCCGTTGTGCAGTCGTTCCGCTTCGCCGCCGCGGACGGCGCAAGCTCGGCGGTCCGGCCCAAGGCGCTGTCCTGGGTCATGGCGGGCGGCGTGTTCGCCGGCGTGCTGGGGCCGCAGCTCGTCACCTGGACCATGGATCTGTGGCCGCCCCACCTGTTCGTGGCGAGCTACTTGGCGCAGGCCGTCGTGGCGCTGGTGGCGATGGCCGTGCTGTCCGGCGTGGACTTGCCGCGGCCCGCGCCGGCGGACCTGGCCCGCGGGCGCCCGCTCCGGGCCATCATCCGTCAGCCGCGCTTCATCGTGGCGGTGGTCTGCGGCGTGGTCAGCTACACGCTGATGAACCTGGTGATGACCTCGGCGCCGCTGGCAATGCGGCTATGCGGGCTGCCGCTGTCCTCGTCCAACTGGGCGCTCCAATGGCACATCATCGCCATGTACGCGCCGAGCTTCTTCACCGGCAGCCTGATCACCCGGTTCGGCGCGCGGCCCGTCGTGGCGACCGGGCTGCTGTTGACCGGCACGGCGGCGGTGACGGGCCTGTCAGGGCTGTCGGCCACCCACTTCTCGGCCGGGCTGGTCCTGCTTGGGCTTGGCTGGAACTTCGGCTTCGTCGGGGCGTCCGCGATGGTGCTCGAAGCGCACCGGCCGGAAGAGCGCAACAAGGTCCAGGCTTTCAACGATTTCCTGGTGTTCGGCACGATGGCGGTCGGCTCGTTCTGGTCGGGGCACCTGCTGGTGACGCTCGGTTGGGCGGCGGTCAACTGGGTGGTGTTCCCGCCGGTCGCGCTGGCGCTGGCTGTGCTCACGGCGTTGGGGCTGGTGCTGCGCCGGCGCGTGCCGGCGTCGTGATGGTGCGGACGGCGGGACTCGAACCCGCACTCCCTTTCGGGACTCAGATTTTCATCCCACTTCGGCTTTCGCCGCCGCCCCTGCGGAATGGCACAGCCATTTGCGCAAAAAGGCGTTCGTGGTCTGGACTATCCCTTCGCCATGGCCCGCAGGCTTTAGGCGCCCCCCGTCTAGTCTCTACACCGTCCCCGCGCGGCGCGTCGGGGCTTGGCTCGGGATTGGCATGGGCCGCAGCGGGCCGTTAGCGTTCCCCGAGTTTGGGCGGTTCTACGCCGCGGGTTTCCCCACGGGCACTCCAATCAAAAGTCTGCAGCGTCTACCATTCCGCCACGCCCACACAGGCCCCGAGCTTAGCACAACCCACCCGGGCACCGCCAAGGGGCGCTACCCCGCCTCGTCACCCGCAATCCGGCAGGCGATGTCCTGGGCGTGGCGGATCAGCGTTTCGCTCGCTTCAGGAGTACGGAACGCGCTGTGCGCCGAAAGCGTCACGTTGTCCAAGGTCGTCAGCACGTGGCCGCGCCGCAACGGCTCCTGCTCGAACACGTCGAGCGCCGCGTGGCCGAGCAGGCCGGACCGCAGCGCCGCCACCAAAGCCGCCTCATCCACCAAAGCGCCGCGCGCGGTGTTGACCAGGGTGGCGCCCGGGCGCATCGCAGCCAGGCGGGCACCGTCCAGGAAACCCCGAGTCTCGTCCGTCAGCAGCAGGTGCAGCGACACGACATGGCTTTCGGACAGCAGCCGGTCCAGCGGAACGAACTCGACCCCCTCGGCGGCGCGCGGCGTGCGGTTCCAGGCCAGAACGCGCATGCCGCCGCCGCGGGCGATGCGCGCGACCTCGGCCGCGATCCCGCCAAAGCCGATCAGGCCGACCGTCTTGCCGGTCAACTGCGTGCCCTCTGTCCGCACCCATTGCCCGGCCCGCATGCCGCCGTCCATCCGCGCGAGGCCGCGGGCCGCCGCCCACATCAGGGCAATCGTGTGCTCGGCCACCGCCGTGTCGCCGTAGCCCTTGATCGTGTGGACGGTGATGCCGAGCGCCGCCAACTCCTCCGGGTTCATGTAGCTGCGGGCGCCGGTGCCGAGGAAGATGACGTGGCGCAGCCCCGGGCAGGCCCGCATGGCTTCTGTCGGTAGGGCCGTGTGGTCATCCAGTATGAAGTCGTACCCTGCCAGCATTGCCGGCAGGTCGCCCGGCGCCACCTGTGCCTGTATGCTCACGTTTATCGCCGGGTCGCCGTCCCGGCGCATGGCGCGGAACACCTCCGCGAGCGTCTCGGTCGCGTCCAGGAACAGTCCCTTCATGACGGCCTCCCATGCTGCCCCTGATCCTGCGATGCGAGGTCCTGCCCGGCAAGGCTTGACGGCCCTGCCGCTTCCCCGGGCCGCCCGGCGCTGAATTTTGGGACGCACGCCAAGCTCGGCCTCGCTGCCCCGGCGCCCGGCGGCGCCTGGGGCGTCCGCCGCACCCGCACCGGCCCGCCGACGCCGCCTGGCCTGGCGGGCTTTGCGGGTTGGCGTCATCGCGTCCGTATGGGGAGCGGTGGCGCTGGCCTTGGTGCTGGCGTGGTTCGGCCGCGACCTGCCACGGCCGGAAGTCGCGCTTGACGCCATCCGGCGGCCTGGCCTCACGCTGCAGGACCGCACCGGCCACGCCTTCGCGACGTTCGGCGACGTGGTCGGCGATCCGCTGCGCTTGGGCGACCTGCCGCGGTTCCTGCCCGCCGCCGCGGTTGCTGTGGAGGATCGGCGGTTCTATCGGCACCCGGGCCTGGACCTGATCGGCATTGCTCGCGCGGCGTTCGTGAACCTCCGCGCCGGCCGGCTGGTTCAGGGCGGCTCCACCATTACGCAGCAAGTCGCGAAGAACCTGTTCCTCACCAATGCCCGCACCCTGCGCCGCAAGGTGCAGGAACTGATGCTGACGCTGTGGCTGGAGCAAACCTTCTCCAAGGCGGAAATCCTGGAGATCTGGCTGAACCGCGTCTACCTCGGGTCCGGCGCTTGGGGCGTCGATGCGGCGGCGCGGATGTACTTCGGCGTGTCCGCCCGCAAGCTGAACCTGTGGCAATGCGCGGTGCTCGCCGGCTTGCCGCGTGCCCCGTCCCGCATCAACCCGCGCAACGACCCGGCTGCCGCGACAGCACGAGGGCGGGAGGTGCTGGCCGCCATGGCCGACACCGGCGTCATCCCGAAAGCCGAGGCGGACGCCGCCGCCGGGCAGATCGCCTTCCCGCCGCGTCCCGTCACGGCCGGCTGGTTCGCCGATTGGGCGGCGGAGGCCGCGCAGCCGCTCCTCACGCCCGGCGCCGACGCCGTGCTGCACACGACGCTCGATGCCCGGCTGCAGCGGGCTGCCGAGGCGCGGCTCATTGCCGTGCTTGACGGCCCCGGCGCCTCGGCGGGGGTGGGGCAGGGGGCCGTGGTGGTGCTGGACGCCGCAAGCGGCGCGGTGCGCGCCATGGTCGGCGGGCGGGACTGGCGCGTCAGTCCCTTCAACCGCGCGACGGCCGCCCGGCGCCAACCCGGATCGGCGTTCAAGCCTCTCGTGTGGCTCGCCGCCCTGGAGCGCGGAATGCGCCCGGACGACACAGTGCTGGACGCGCCGCTGCGGATCGGCAACTGGTCGCCGCAGAACTTCGACGGTGCGTTCCACGGCACCGTGACGCTGGAGGAGGCGCTGGCGCAATCCATGAACACGGCGGCGGTCCGGGTCATGCAAGGGGCTGGTGGCCCGCCCGCCGTCATCGCAGTGGCGCAGCGCCTGGGTATTGCCGGCAGCCTGCCCAACGACTTGTCCTTGGCGCTCGGCACCGGGGAGGTCGGCTTGTTGGAACTGTCCACGGCCTATGCCACCTTGTTCAATGGCGGCCGGGCCGTGACGCCGCGCGCCATCGACGCGGTTGAGGCCGACCGGCGCGTCACGCGCGCGCCGCGGGCCGGCGGGGATCGCGTGGTTGATCCTGATTTGGCTGCGGCCATGGCGCGCATGATGGCGGCCGTGGTGTCCCGGGGCAGCGGGCGGGCGGCGGCGGTACCTGGCAAGCTGGCGGCCGGCAAGACCGGCACAACGCAGGATTACCGCGATGCCTGGTTCATCGGCGCCGTGGGCGGCGTCGTCATCGGCGTTTGGCTGGGGAACGACGACGGCCGCCCGATGAAGGGCGTTTCCGGCAGCGGCCTTCCAGCGAGGCTATTCCGGGATATCGCCCTGGAGTTGCGCTGAGGGCTTGTGGCTATGGCGCTCCGCCGGTTTGCAGCTTGTCGAGGCTGGCCTGATTCGTCAGTTCGTAGGCGTCGGCCAGCAACGTGAGCCGGGCGGTGTTCGGCAGCTTGCGGAACGCCTCAAGCAGCAGGAACTCCTCGTTGGAGGGAGCGGGGGTGGGAACGGGCGCGCCGTCTCCCCCTTCCAACAACATGCCAATCGGCACGTTCAGCGTTTGCGCCAGCCGGATCAGCCGGGAGGTTTCCGGAAAGCAGGTGCCCCAAATCCAGGCGTGCACGGCGACGCGCGAAACGTGCATGGTCCGCGCCAAGCCGGCCTGCGTCAGTTTCCGTTCCGCCATGATGCGGCTCAGGTTGTGGCGGAACCGGTCGCGGGACGGATCGGACCGCGCATCCGCTTCATCGGGCCAGCCGCTGAGCACCATTGGCTGCGGCGCGTCCTTCAAGGCCGGCCTGTTTTCTGTATTATCAAAGGCCCGAGCCGGCTTGGCTCGTTTGATTTGGCTCGGCATCCCACGAAACTCCCACCGTCTGCCTCACGTTCCTGTGACGCCTTATACCATCGTTGCGCTATCGGTATATAGGATATTCTATTCATAGGTTTGTGACCGCCGATCTGGTGGTGGACGGCCTCGCTGCCGTGGCTGGCTCAAATATGGGCAATCTTGGGTAGAAGCGAGCACTAACCTGGCTGGACCGGACCCAGCGTGCCGTCAAAGGCGGCCGCCCAGGCCTGGAACATCGCGTCCTGGTTGAAGTCCCGTTCCGCCTTGGCGCGATTGGCCGCGCCCAAGGCCCCGCGCAGCCAAGCCTGTTCCAGCAACGCCCGCAGCCCCGCCGCCAGCGCCCCATCGTTTGGCGCAGTGACAAAGGGCGCATTGGAGGCCGCCAGCATCGAGCGGGTGTCGCCCACATCGGTCGCCGCCACCGGCAATCCGGCCGCCATCGCTTCCAGCAGCGACAAGGGCATCTGCTCCGTGTCGGAAGACATGGCAAACAGGTCCAATTGCTTGAATAATCCTACGGGATCAGCGACGTGCCCGGCGAAGCTGACGCGGCCGGAAATGCCAAGTTCCCGCGCCAAGCCCTCCAGCGCCGGGCGCTCCGGGCCGTCGCCGGCAATGACGAGGCTGGCCGGCCCGTTCGGCGCTGCCAGGGCGAAGGCGCGTAGCAGTCGGGCGATGTTCTTCTCCGGCCGCAGCGCCGCGACGGTGCCGACAACCGGGCCGGCCCACCCATTCGGCTGCCGCGGCCCGGCGAACCGCGCGAGGTCGATCCCGTTCGGCACGTAGCGCAGGTGCCTTGGGTCCATGCGCCAGACGCCGGTTGCAATCTCCCACAGCGTTCGGGACGGCAGCACAACAGTGCGCCGGCGCAGGACAATGCGCCGCAGCCGCGCCCGGCGCGGCAGCCGGCCGCCCCGGTCGTCCGGCCCGAACCCGTCCTCGACGTGCACCTGGCGCACGGCCGGACCCAGGTTGGCAATAGCCCACTCAATGCTGCCCCAATTGCTGGTCACCAGCAGGTCCGGCCGCAGCCGCCGCAGCAAACGTCGAAAACGCAGGACGTTGCCCAGCGTATTGCCCTTGCGCACCGTGACGGACGGGAACTCGACGTGGAGCGCCGGGTCCAGCCGTTCCCGGCAAGACAGGTCGCCGTCCATCGCGATGACCGCGTGTCGCCACCGGCGGCCGAAATGGTTGGCAATGGCGGCAAACCGCGCCTGCACCCCGCCCACTGCAAAGGCGGGGAACACATGCAGGATCAGCGGCGGGCGGGTTGGTTGCGGCATGGTTGCCTTTGCACGGTGGGTGATGGCGTATCGTTATCGCTCTGAGGTTGCAAGAGTAGCTTCTCTGCAACTCGATTTCGGGAACAACTACCTGCCCGGAAAGCCCGGCGAATGCCGCTTATCTTGTTGCGTTTTTGATTAGAGCTGCGGAAAGCGCGATTGCGGGGGCACCCGGTTCGCTTCGCCCGTTCGTGGCCCCATGCCCCCTTTTTCGCTTAGAATCCCTGACGATGACAGGTGTCCAAGCTGCACCGAATGCAGTCCGGAACGGCTTGTGGCGCATGCTCCAGCATTCTGCGCTGTGTGCGTTCGGCAACATCGCCAGCCCGGTCGTCGCGTTTCTGGCGATCCCGTTCTATTCGCGCTTCTTATAGCTCTCCCAATACGGAGTGATCGAACTGCTCGAGCTGAGCACTCAGACCGTCGACATCGCCTTCGGCCTGCAAGCCATCGGTACCACGCTGACCCGGCTGTATCGCGATCAGGCATCGCCGGAGGCCGGGCGCAGCGTGGCATCCACCGCGCTGCTTGCCACCGCTGCTGAGCGGGGGCGTGACAACCTTGAGCATCGCCGCTTCCGGGACAATCAGCCGCGCGGTGTTCCACACCGACGCCCGGGGCCACGTTGCTGCAGGCGGCGTTCCTCGCCATGTTCTTCGCCAGCACGGTCGAGGTCGTGCTGGTTTACGAACGCATGCGGGGCCATGCGCGATTCTACCACGCTGATCCCTCCGTCACGCTCTGCTTGAGCCTTGCGCTGAATATCCTGTTCATCGGCGGGCTGGACGCGGGCGTGTGGGGGTTCGTGTCCAGCAAGCTCATCACGAGCATTGGGGGCGCTGGCTTCCTGGCCTGGCGGCTGCGGCGGGAGGTGGGCTGGCATTGGCGCGGCGCCTATGGGCCGGGGTTCGTTCGGTTCAGGGCACCGCTGATCCTGTCGGGCTTGTCCTACTTCGCCATCCACTTCTCCGACCACTTCTTCCTGTCCTCGGTCGTACCGCTGGCGAAGCTTGGGCGATCTACGCTCGCCTACCGTTTCGCCTTGATGGTCTACGCCCTGGTTTGCGACAGCTTCGCGAAAAGCTGGACCGTGTCGCTTTATCGGCACACCAACGACCCTGGGTGGCAGGAGCAGTTCGCCCGGGTCGCCGCATACTTCACCTTTGCCGTTGCATGGGGCCGGGTTCGCCATCGCGGTCTTCTGCCCTGAGCTGCTGCGCGTCACGGTGCCCGCAAGCTTTTTCTCCCCGGGGCTGCTGCTGCCGGTCCTGGTGCTGGCCTATGTCGTGCGGGATGTCGCGGATTCCCGCCCTCCGCTCCGGGGCGGTCCGTCCCGGACGGCGCTCCGTGCCAAGCTGATCGACCGGGTGACCAAATGGCTGGTGCTTCAGCAGGCCGATGCCGTGATCGCCAACACCGATGCTTCCGCCGCTGCCCCGGCGCGCCGCTACCCCGCACGTGCCGGCAAAATCCACACGATTTGCAACGGGTTCGACCCCGACGACTGGATAGAGCCGCTGCCCCGTGCCGACCGGGCGCGCCGGGTGATAAGCCATATCGGCTCGCTCTACGGCGTTCGCACCCCCGCTGCTGTTCGTTGCACGTTTGAACCGGCTGGTCGAAAGCGGCGCGACGCCGCCCGGCGCCATCCAGTTCCGTCAGGTCGGCTACAGCGATCCCGAACGCCTCGATGCCGTGGCGCCTGCCTTTCAGGCTTTGCAGGCGCAGGGCTGCCTGCACGTCGTGACCCGGATCGTCTCACCCCGTGAGGCGCGACAGGAGATGCTGACCGCGGACTGGCTTCTGCTGCTAGAAGTGGACGAGACCAACCCCGGTGTGCAGATCCCGGCAAAAACGTTCGAGTACATCCGGGCCTGCCGTCCGATCTTGGCGCTGACGACGCCCGGGTCCACGACGGAGCGCGTGCTGGCCTTGTCCGGCATTCCCTACGGCTGCGTCGATTTTGCGGCAGCGCCCGAGCGGTTCGATGCAAAGATCTTGGCTTTTCTGCGCTGCCCGTTGTCCGACGTGGCGCCCAGCGCGCAGTTCTGGTCGGAGTTCGACGCCAGCCGCCAGACCGCGGCCTTGAGCGTGCTGATTGACCACGTTCGCCGCAAGCTTGTCCCGCCGTCAGGAACTGAGCAGAAGTTTGCGAAAGTCAGGCCCGCATTGGCCGTGCAGCATGAGGCGCCCTTGCCCTGTCAGGCGATGGGCTGCGCGGCCGGGTGCTGGACAGGCCGTGGCGTGCGGCGCAGCCCGCACAGCGCCTGCAGGATGTCGGCGTCGTCGCACACACCCTCGAACCGCTCCCCCGATGCCAGCAGCACCGGGTGGCCACTCGCTTGGCGCAATTGCACCATCAGCCGCAGCGGGAAGCTGTGCGGCACGACCAGGAGGCCGGGCGGCACGCGCTGTTCGGCGTCGTAGCCACCGAGCGGCGTCACCGCCAGCTTCTCGTCTCCGAGGAACACCTGGTCCGGACGGCCACGGCCATCGAGCGTCAGGCGGTAGCGCCGGTCAGGGTCCAGCCACATGCCGCCGCCATCCCGATGCAGCGCATGGCTGGGCCGCATCACCGTTTCCGCCCGGAGCACGGTCAGCGGGTTCAGGTGACGGACGAACTGCGCCACGTAGTCGTCGGCCGGACGCAACACAATGTCCTCGGCCGTGCCGGTCTGCACGATCCGGCCGCCTTCCATGATGGTGATACGGTTGCCGATCTTCACGGCCTCGTCGAGGTCGTGGCTGACGAACAGGATGGTCTTCTTCACCTTGGCTTGCAGGTCGAGCAGTTCGTCCTGCAGCTTGCCGCGGATCAGCGGGTCGAGCGCGGAGAACGGCTCGTCCATCAGCAGGATGTCGGCGTCGGTGGCGAATGCCCGCGCTAAACCGACACGCTGCTGCATGCCGCCAGACAGCTCATGCGCGTAGCGGTCCGCCCATTGGTCAAGGCCGACCAAGCCGAGCTTCTCATCCACCGCACGCCGCCGCTCCGTCGCTGAAACGCCACGCAATTCGAGGCCGAGGCCGACGTTCTCCCGCACGGTGCGCCAGGGCAGCAGGGCGAATTGCTGGAACACCATGGCGACGCGCATCAGCCGGGCGCGGCGCAGCGTGGCGGCGTCGCAGGAGGCGAGATCCACCGTGCCCTCGGCGCCCGCAAGCAGCACCTGGCCGCGCGTCACCTTGTTCAAGCCGTTCGCGGCCCGCAGCAGCGTGGACTTGCCGGACCCCGACAAGCCCATCAGCACGGAAATCTCGCCCGGCGCCACGGCGAGGTTGGCGCCGCACACCCCGGCGACCACGCCGGTGTCCCGCAGGATGTCGGCCCGCGTGTGCCCTCCGTCTACCATGCGCAGCGCCGCCGCCATGCGCCCCGCTTTCCGACGCGCCGGCCCGGCCTCGAACAGCACATCGACGCCGCGGAACTCGATCGCGGGCGGCATCACGCGCGCTCCCGCTCAGCCGGGCGGCAAACGCGGTCGAGGATGATCGCCAGCAACACGATGACCAGCCCGGCCTCGAACCCGGTATCGACCCGTACCGTGTTGAGCGCCCGCACCACCGGCACGCCGAGGCCGCCCGCACCGACCAGCGCCGCGATGACCACCATGGACAGGCTCAGCATGATGCATTGGGTGATCCCGGCCAGGATCATCGGCCGGGCGCTCGGCAGTTCCACCTTCCACAGCAGTTGCCGCCGCGTGGCGCCGAAGGACTCGCCCGCCTCGATCAACGGGCGCGGCACGGAGGTGATGCCGAGGTGGGTCAGGCGGACCGGGGCGGGCAAGGAGAAGATCACCGTCGAGATCAGCCCCGGCACGGCGCCCAGCCCGAACAGCACCAACGTCGGGATCAGGTAAACAAAGGTCGGCAGCGTCTGCATCAGGTCGAGCGCCGGGCGGATGGTGCGGAACAGCCAAGGGCGGTGGGCCGCCGCGATCCCGAGCGGCACGCCGAGCACGGTCGAGACCAGGGCGGACGACAGCACAAGCGACAGCGTTTCCATGGTTTCCTGCCAGTAACCCTGGTTCAGGATGAACAGCAGCGCCAGCGCCACGAACAACGTGAGCTGCCAGGAACGGCGCAGCGCATAGGCGAGGGCGGCCACCAGCAGGATCAGCAACGGCTTCGGCAGCCAGACCAAGGCCGTGGTCATTCCGTCGATGATGAAGCGGACGCCGTTCGACAGGGCATCGAAGAACCCGGCGCCGTGCATCTTGAGAAGATCGATGCCGGACGCAATCCAGGCGCCCACGGGCAGCTTGTTGTCGCTCATCCAATCGTCGAACTGTTCCATGGCGCCCTCCTCCGCTGAGCCTTCGGGGCTGTCCTGGCCAGCCCGCAACCTTAATCAGCGATTCAACATCGTGGGAAGCGCCCTTCCTCCCGATTGGTGGCCAGGCGGGCGCTTGATGGATCAGCGCCTTTAATTTGACACCAAGTGAGCCTCCCTTCGGCGTCATGATAACGTCAGGCCTAAACCGCGAAAATGGCCGTACAATGATCGGGCATCGCACGTCGCTCCAAGGCGCGTGCGTGACACTCGGCAACGTAGAAACGCCGAATTGAGGAGAAACATGGCGGAGGTCTATGACTACGTGATCGTTGGCGCCGGCTCGGCCGGGTGCGTCCTGGCGAACCGGCTGACGGAGGACGGCACGGCCACGGTTCTGTTGCTGGAGTACGGCGGGTCCGACGCGTCGGTGCTGATTCAGATGCCGAGCGCGCTGTCCATCCCGATGAACATGCCGAAATACGATTGGTCCTATGAGACCGAGCCGGAGCCGCATCTGGGCGGGCGCCGGCTGCATACGCCGCGGGGCAAGGTGCTGGGCGGGTCGTCGTCGATCAACGGCATGGTGTACGTGCGCGGCAACCCGCTGGATTTCGACCGATGGGAGGAGGAGGGCGCGGCCGGCTGGAGCTTCAAGCACGTGCTGCCGTATTTCCGCCGGGCCGAGACGCTGGAGGAGGGGGGAGACGAGTACCGCGGCGACGCCGGGCCGCTGCATACCCGCTATGGCACGCTGGAGAACCCTCTGCATGCTACCTGGCTCGAAGCATCACGGCAAGCCGGCTATCCCGCGACCGGGGACTACAACGGCTACCAGCAGGAGGGGTTCGGCCGGATGGGCATGACGGTGCACAACGGCCGCCGGTGGAGCGCGGCCAGCGCTTACCTCAAGCCGGCCCTGTCCCGCCCCAACCTGTCCGTCGTCACCCATGCCCTCGCGTCCACCGTGCTGTTCGAGGGGCGGCGCGCTGTCGGCATCCGCTACCGGCGCGGCGACTCGAACCACTTAGCCCGGGCACGCCGCGAGGTGATCCTGTGCGGCGGCCCCATCAACTCGCCGCAGTTGCTGAAGCTTTCAGGCGTCGGCCCGGCGCAGGAACTGGCGCAGCACGGCATCCCGCTGGTGCATGACCTGCCGGGCGTGGGGGAGAACCTGCAGGACCACCTGGAGTTCTATTTCCAGGTCGCGTGCAAGGAGCCGGTGACGCTGTATTCGGTCATGAATCCCTGGTCGAAGGCGATGATCGGCGCGCGCTGGGTGCTGCGCCATGACGGGCTGGGCGCCACCAACCACTTTGAAAGCTGCGGCTTCATCCGCAGCCGCGCCGGCATCCGCTGGCCGGACATCCAATACCATTTCCTGCCCGTGGCGGTGACGTATGACGGCAAGGTCAAAGCGTCCGGACATGGCTTCCAAGCGCATGTCGGCCCGATGCGATCAAAAAGCCGCGGCCGGGTGTCGCTAACCGCGGCCGACCCACGGGCGAAGCCGAGCATCCGGTTCAACTACATGAGCCACCCGGACGATTGGGCGGAGATGCGCGCCTGCGTGCGGCTGACCCGGGAAATCTTCGCCCAGCCGGCCTTTGAGCGGTTCCGCGGCAAGGAACTGCAGCCCGGCGCCGCCGTGCAGACGGACGAGCAGATCGACGCCTTCATCGCGCAGAAAGTCGAGAGCGCCTATCACCCCGCCGGCACGTGCCGGATGGGCCGCGTGGACGATCCGATGGCGGTGGTGGACCCGGAAACCCGGGTGATTGGGTTGGAAGGGCTGCGGGTGATCGACAGCTCGATCATGCCCTTGGTCACCACCGGCAACCTGAACGCGCCGACCATCATGATCGGCGAGAAGGGCGCAGACCATGTGCTGGGCCGCTCGCCGCTCGCTGCGTCCAACAGCCCTGTCTACGAGGCAGAGAACTGGAAGGTGGCGCAGCGCTAAGCAGCTTTTGGCAGGTTGCGGCATGGATGCATGACGGTGCGCTCTGCATTC
>CALMVT010000186.1 GCA_937873175.1 uncultured Acetobacteraceae bacterium
GATGAGCGCCGGGTCGGGCCTGCCCCGCCGCGGCCTGCTCGGCGCCGGCGGCGCCCTTGTCGTGTCCTTCAGCCTTGGTCGTGCTGCCTGCGCTGAGGAGCAGGGCGGCACCCCGCCGGCCGTCAGCCCCGCGCCGCTGCCGGGCAGCCTCAAGGAGACGCCCGCACTCGATGCTTGGATCAGGGTCGCGGAAAACGGCATAGACGTGTTCACCGGCAAGGCGGAACTCGGGCAAGGCCTGAAAACCGCGCTGCTTCAGGTTGCCGCCGAGCAGCTCGACGTCGAGCCGTCCAGCCTGCGCCTGGTGACCGCCGACACCGGACGCACGCCCAACGAGGGCTTCACCGCCGGCAGCCATTCCATGCAGGACAGCGGGACGGCAATCCTGCATGCCGCTGCCCAGGTGCGTGGCCTGCTGGTCGAGGCAGCAGCAGGCCGGTTCGGCCTGTCCTCGGCGCAGTTACGAACCCAGGGCGGCGCGGTCCATGCGCCGGACGGGCGTTCGCTGGCCTATGGCGAGCTTGCGGCCAACCTGTCGCTGCACGTGCCGGCCCAACCTGGCGGCCATCTGAAGGACCCGGCAACCTACCGGGTGATCGGCGCTCCCTGGCCGCGCGTGGACATCCCGGCCAAGGTCACGGGTGGCCCCGCCTACATCCAGGACCTGCGGCTGCCTGGCATACTGCACGCCCGGGCTGTGCGCCAGCCGAGCCCCGGCGCGGTGCTCCGGACGGTTGATGCGGCACCCATCGAGCAGATGCCCGGCGTGGTCGCCGTCGTGCGGCAGGGCAGCTTTCTCGCCGTCGTGGCCGAGCGGGAATGGCAGGCCGTGCAGGCCTGGCACGCATTATCTGCCGCCGCGGACTGGGAGGAGACGGCGTCCCTGCCCGACGAGGGCAGGATCGCCACGGTGATCCGCAACCTGCCGGGCCGGGACATCGAAATGCTGCGCTGGACCGGAACGCCCGGCCTGCCGGCACGCCGACTCCAGGCCCGCTACAGCAAGCCTTACGGGATGCATGGCTCGATCGGCCCATCTTGCGCGCTCGCCCAGGCCGACGAAAGCGGGGTGACGGTTTGGACACACACCCAGGGCGTTTACCCGCAACGCACCGCGCTGGCCGAGCTGCTGCGCCTGCCGCCCGAGCAGGTGCGCTGCATCCACGTCGAGGGGTCCGGCTGCTACGGCCACAACGGCGCCGACGACGCGGCGGCGGATGCGGCGTTGATCGCGCGCGCCTTACCGGGCCGCCCGGTCCGCGTGCAGTGGATGCGCGAGCAGGAGAACACGGCGGAGCCGTTCGGCCCCGCCATGGTCGCCGAGGCATCTGCGGCGCTGGACGCCGAGGGCCGGATCGTCGATTGGGATTACGGCGTTTGGAGCAACACCCACAACCAGCGGCCCAGTAAGGGCGGCCTGTTCATCCAGAACGCCGCGTTGCCCGACCCCCTGCCAGTGCCGCCGCCCGCGCCGATCCCGATGCCGGAAGGCGGCGGCGAGCGGAACAGCAACCCCCTGTACAGCTTTCCCAGCGCACATGTCGTTTCGCATTTCCTTCCGGACATGCCGCTGCGGGTGTCGGCCATGCGGTCGCTCGGCGCATACCTCAACATCTTTGCGATCGAAAGCTTCATGGACGAGCTGGCAGCGGCCGCGGGCACCGACCCGGTGACCTTCCGGCTGCGCCACATGCAGGACGAGCGCGCCCGCGCCGTGATCCAAACCGCGGCCGACCGGTTCGGCTGGTCGGCTTCGGCTTCGCGGCCCGGCGGCACGCAGGACGGCGCCGGCCAGGGCTTTGCATTCGCGCGCTACAAGAACCTGGGTGCCTACTGCGCCGTGGCGCTTGATCTCAAGGCCGAACGTGAGACTGGGCGCATCCGGATTGGCCGGGTCGTGGCCGCAGTCGACAGCGGACAGCCCATCAACCCCGACGGCATCCGCAATCAGATTGAGGGCGCGATCGTCCAGTCTGCAAGCTGGACCCTGTACGAGCAGGTCCGGTTCGACCGGCACCATGTCACCAGCCGGGATTGGAGCGGCTACCCGATCCTGCGGTTTCCAGCCGTGCCGGATAGCATTGAGGTCCACATCGCCGACCGGCCGGGCCTGCCCTTCTTGGGAACGGGCGAGGCCGGGCAAGGGCCGACGGCCGCTGCGATCGCGAATGCACTTTGCGCTGCTGCAGGCGTGCGGCTACGCGACCTGCCGTTGTCGCAGGCAAAGGTCAAGGACGCGATCGGAGTGTAGTCCGGCGCGATCCAGCACTGTCGAACACGACGCCCTGAGCCTTCCCGCGCCAAACCTGACGTGCCAGGGTCGGACGTTATCCCGGGATGAAGCTTTCCTTGCGTCCTTCACAAAGAACGACGGGATTTGGAAGCGCGTGGGCAAACTTTCTGTCCTGAAATACACCGCCGAGTTCGTCATCCCGGCCAGCAGCAAGGCGTAGTTCAGATCAGGGTATCACTCCAGGCGCGTAATCTCTTTGCCAGAGCGGCTTCGGCACCTTTCAGTGTAACCCGGAGCCAGCACTCTTTGAACCACGCCCGGCAAAGCCCTGCTCGGCGTCCTCGTCGCTGCACGCGTCCGATGACCCAAGCCAACACTCCGGGAATCCGACAAGAACCTCCAAGGAACGGGTGCAGATCACTGAAATGAGGCTCCCCGGCTCGGGGGTGTCAAAGACACGGAAAGCAGGTCAACCCGGCTCCGCTCCCTATAGGGCCAGCATCTCCCGCACATCCGCCGGGCTGGCAATCTCCCGCCCGGCGGCGCGAGCCTCCTTGGCTGCCAGCGCGACCACCACCTCGTTGGCCGGGCAGCCAAGCTCCCTGTACGGGTAGTCGCCGATCCCCGGCGCGATGTGCCCGCCGCGTTCGGTGGACATGCGGGTAAGTTTCAACAGGTCGCCGCCCACCACGTTGCTCGACCACTCGATCCGCCGGCCCGGCGGAAGAAAGCGCAGGTGCGCCTCGAGCCCGTCCTCCGTCCCCGGGTGGCCGGTGATGAAGGCGCCGTCCGTCATGTTGAGCAGAAAGTATGCGGGTTCCGCCACCAGGCCCATCTCGATCAGGGCCAGCGCGCGGCGGGTGAAGCCGACCGACCAGGTGACCATGACCGGCTTGATCCCGGCAGCGGCAAACTCGCGGGCGTAGGTGATCAGGGTGTCCGTCCGGTTGGTGTATACTCGGTCCGTATGGTCGAACCGCCCTCCGGAGTAGGTTTCCAGGTTGGTGCTGCCGGTGTCGATCGGGGCGAAATCGGGTCTGGTGGTCGGGTCCTTCGCCAAGGTTGTGACGCAGCGGGAGCGCGCCGCCGGGTCGCCGTCGTTGGAAAACCAGCCGAGCGTCGGGTGGACCAGGACGTCGCTCTTCGCGCGGATCTTGCGGATGATCTCCGCATAGGCCTCCACCGAATGCTCGGGTGAGCCGTCCGGCGTTCTTGCATGGAAATGGACGATGCTGGCGCCCGCCTCGCGGCAGCGCGCGGCAGTTTCTGCGATCTCGTCCGGAGTCCAGGGAACATGGGGGTTCTCGTCCCGCATCGCGTATTCGTTGATCCGGGCCTCGAGAATCATTTTCTTCATGAGTTTTCCCTCACGCCAGCTTGCCAGTGCACCTCGCCAGCAGCCCTCACAGCTCTCGCCGAAGGTGGCTCTTCACGGGGCGTAGTAGTCAGGGGTGTGCAGCTTCTCAACAGCTTCCGCTCGGTCCACACTATCGAGGACAGGCCTCGGTTCGAAAGCCGCTGCTTGAGCGCCTACCTGTGATAGGCGGGGGAAGCGCGGTTGCGCTTCCGTTTCAGCCCGTAGTAGGGTTGCATGACAGGCTGCGGGGCCAAGGCGCCATGTCGTTCGCCATCACCGCAGTCGTTGTTGTCTGGGTGTTTCTGTTCGGGGCGGCTTACCTGGCCCGAATGGTGGGCGGCCTGAGCAAGAGGCGCTCAGCTGGTGTCGTCGTGGTCAGCTATCTGGGTTTGAGCGCCCTTGCCCTCGCGTGGTTCGGCTTGAACCGGACTGGTCTGCTGAGCGTGAGCGGCATGCTGCTGCCCTGCGTCGCAGCGCTCGGAATGATCAGCTATCCAACAAGGAGGCTTTAGCTGTCAGGTCGCGGGACATCGCTGAGATACCTCGTGATCTGCCATCTCAACGTTTCCTTGCTTTGAGCTGATCGCAGTTCCAAGCCAGTGCCATCCGGATCATCCACGAGAACGATAGCTTTCCATGTCTCATCTTGGCCTCCGCATGACGCCGCACGGCCATCTTGTGCTGGAACAGACCGAGGACGCGCCGGACTTGGACCCGAGGAGCGCAGCGCGCCTGGCCGATGCGTTCGCCCGAGGCACCGGGCCCGGCTTGCTGCAGCTTGGGGCGGGCGAGGTGGGGCAGGCGTTGCCGCCGGCATTCGCCTGGTGGCGCGGGTTCGCCGCGCGCTACGTGACGGCGTTATGCCTGCACGCGCCGGACACTGACACCGACGCGCCTTCCCGGGCCGTCCTGCCCGTGGTCGCCGCGCCCGACGCAGCGGACTTTGCCGCCTTGTCGCTGACGGCACCCATGATGCCCGGCTCCGAGTACCTGACGCCGGCTGTCCTGCTGGCGCTCTGGGCGGAGATGGCAGATGCGGCGGCCACGGGCTTTGCCGCGGCGGACGCGGATCTGCAGGGCTTCTTGAAAGCATTGAACCCGGCCTGGAACCTGGTCGGGCGCGTGCATTTCAACTTGGCGGAAAACCGCCGCGATGCCGATTTCCCGTTCGCTTTCATGGCGACCTACACGACGCAGCTTTCGGCGCAGGCCAAGGCCCGGCACGTCCCGCTCGGCCAGGCGCTGCGCGACTACGCGGGGGCGGCGAACAGGGGCAAGCTCCTGGCCCTGCTCATGCCCGTCCAACGGGCGGCGGAAGCCTGCACCTGGCTGCGGCTCATGGTGGAGGCGGGTGAGATCTTCCATCCCCTGCGCTGGGCGGTCGGGGACGCCGCGCAATTTCTATCGAGCGTGCCGGAACTGGAGGCCGCCGGCGTGATCGTGCGCATGCCCGCGTCGTGGCCGGCGAATCGTCCCGCCCGGCCCCGCGTGACGGCGACGGTGGGCGCACGCGCGCCCTCCGCGTTCGGCCTCGACGGCCTGCTGGACTTCCATGCGGAGATGACGTTGGAAGGCGAGCGACTGACCGAGGCGGAGGTCAACGCGCTGCTCGCCGGGACCGACGACCTGGTGCTGCTGCGCGGCCGCTGGGTCGAGGTGGACCGCAAGCGGCTCGGGCGCACGATGCAGCGGTTCCGGGACGCCGAGCGCCTTGCCGAGCAGGACGGGCTGACCTTCGCGGAGGCGATGCGGATGCTGGCCGGGGCTACCATCGCGGACGGTCCCGGCGACGTGGCGGCGCCCGACTGGTCGCGCGTGACCGCCGGGCCGTGGCTGGCCGAGACGCTGCAGGCGCTGCGCGCCCCGGACGGGGCGGGCATCGACCCCGGCGCTGCGCTGCGCGGCACGTTGCGGCCCTACCAGAAGGCGGGGGTGCGGTGGCTGCAGTTGCTGTCCGGCCTCGGGCTGGGCGCCTGCCTGGCCGACGACATGGGGCTGGGCAAGACCATCCAGGTGCTCGCGCTGCTGCTGATGCAGCGCGCACCGCGCAAGGGCGGGCGAACGCCCCCCAAGCCGCAGCCGAGCCTGCTGGTCGCGCCCGCCTCCCTGCTCGACAACTGGATGAAGGAGCTGAAGGCGTTCGCCCCGACCTTGCAGGCAAGGATCGTCCACCCCTCCGCGATGACGGCTGACCAGCTCAACGCGTTCGGGCCGGACGACGCCGCCGGGCTCGACCTGACCATCACCAGCTACGGCTCGCTGCTGCGCATCCCGGGCTTGTCGCAGGTGGCCTGGCGCTTCGTGGTTCTGGACGAGGCGCAAGCGATCAAGAACCCGAACGCCAAGCAGACCAAAGCGGTGAAGGCGCTTGATGCGCGGTCGCGGATCGCCCTGACGGGGACTCCGGTGGAGAACCACCTGGGCGACCTGTGGTCCATCTTCGATTTCATCAACCCGGGTCTGCTGGGCACCGCGCGGCAGTTCGCGCGCTACGCCAAAGATCTTGCCGAGCGGGAGCAGGACCCCTACGGGCCGCTCCGCACCTTGGTGCAGCCCTATATTCTGCGGCGCATGAAAACCGACAAGTCCGTCATCGCCGATCTGCCGGACAAGACCGAGGTGAAAGCCTATTGTGGCCTCACCCGGCGGCAGGCGGCGCTGTATGCGCAAGCGGTGCAGGACTTGGCGGACCGCTTGGCCAACGCCGACGGCATGGAGCGCCGGGGCGCCGTGCTCGCGACGCTGATGCGCTTGAAGCAGATCTGCAACCACCCTTCGCAATGGCTGGGCGACCAGGCCTGGGCGGAAGCGGAGAGCGGCAAGTGGGCGCGCCTGCGGGAGATCGCCGAGGTGGTCGCCGCCCGGCAGGAGAAGATGCTGGTGTTCACCCAGTTCCGCGAGATGACGGCGCCGCTCGCCACGTTCCTGGGCGGCCTCTTCGGCCGGCCCGGGCTGGTGCTGCACGGCGAAACGCCGGTGAAGCGGCGCAGGTCGTTGGTGCAGGCGTTCCAGAACGATGAGGGGGTGCCGTTCTTCATCCTGTCCCTGAAAGCCGGGGGTGCCGGGCTGACGCTGACGGCCGCGTCGCATGTCGTGCATTTCGACCGATGGTGGAACCCGGCCGTGGAGAACCAGGCCACCGACCGCGCCTTCCGCATCGGCCAGAAGCGGAACGTGCTGGTGCACAAATTCGTCTGCCGCGGCACGGTAGAGGAGAAGATCGACGCGCTGATCGCGTCGAAAACCGGGCTATCGGACGCGTTGCTGGCCGGGTCCAACGAGGTCAACCTGACCGAGATGAGCGACGACGCGCTGTTGGAGTTGGTCGCGCTTGACCTGCACGCCGCGATGCAGGACTGACCGGGGATGTCGCGTCACGACCATGGCGGTTGGCCCGCCTACGTTCCCGTCGCCGAGCGCCGCCGGCAGGCCGAACGCGAGGCGGCGAGGCTGCGCAAGAAGGGCCAAACGCTGGCGCCGGTGCGGATCGAGGGTCGCGCGATCGCCGGCACCGCTTGGGGCAAGGCTTGGTGCGGTAACCTGGAAAGCTACCGCGACTACGAGAGCCGGCTGCCGCGGGGCCGGACCTACGTGCGCAACGGCTCGGTGATCGACCTGCAGATCGGGCAATGCGAGATCAAGGCGCTGGTGAGCGGGTCGGCGATCTACCGGGTTGCGATCGGGATCGCCGCCATGCCGGCCGCGCGGTGGCGGGCGCTGTGCGCCGACTGCGCGGGCCGGATCGACTCACTGGTGGAGCTGCTGCAGGGCCGGCTGTCTCAGGGCGTCATGGAGCGCATGTGCCGCCAAGGCGCCGGCCTGTTCCCCGAGCCGTCGGAGATACGCTTTGCCTGCACCTGCGAGGACCATGCGTCGATGTGCAAGCACGTCGCGGCCGCGCTGTATGGCGTGGGCGCACGGCTCGACGAGCGGCCGGAGCTGCTGTTCCGGCTGCGCGGGGTCGACGCGGGCGACCTCCTGGCCAGTCTGGACGCCGTGATGCCGGCATCGCGCTCCGCCGGGGCGAGGACGCTCGGGGCCGAGGACGTGTCGTCTTTGTTCGACCTCGATCTGACGGGACCGGAGGATGCGAATGGCGGCTTGGCGCGTCCCCCGTCCCATCGCGCCGCGCCTGCCGCCCGGTCCCGGCCAGAACAAGCAAAGCAAGGCCGTCCCTCGCCGCAGGGCGAAGTTGTGCCGGCAAAGGCGTCCATCTCGGCCTCTTCCAAACAAGCAGGCGTGGCCGAGGCGGTCTTGCCAGAGGTCAAGGGTTTCCGACCGGATCCTGCGCCGGCCAAGCCGACGCGGGTACGGCCCTCGGCGTCAGTATCCGGTTCGGGAAAAACGGCGACGATCCCGGCCGCCGCGAAGAAGCGCACTGCCGCCCAGCTTGGGGCGGCCAACAGGCTGGACAAGAAGGCGGCCGAGAAAGCCGTGGCGGATGTCATCGCGCGGATCGGACAGCACCTCGTGATGGGAGTGGACGTGACGCGAGCCGAGCAGGGTATGCCGAAGGCTGGCGCCAGCGATGCGCGGGGGCTTCCTGAGCCAGCCGCCAGTTCCGGTCTTCGAACTCCGGCCAAAAGGAAACCGGCTGTCGGGCCGGCGAAGAGGCGCAAGGCTACGGCCTGACAGCCGGCGGGGCGCTGGCGCACTGCCCAGGTGTGAAATGCTACGGAGTTGACGAGGCCTTCCAGCTTTGTTCGAAGCTTCTGCTTCTTGCGGACCCGGAGAAATCGCGGCACCTCGGAACCTGTTTGAACGGCCCGTTTGCGCCTTGATCTCCTCCTTGCTCGCCAGCTGTTCCTCGGCCGGGTCAGACAGCGCGAGCCTCGCCTATGGTCGTGCTTGCCGGCCGTGGTGCGCGTGGTCCATGCTCCGGCCATGTTCATAGTGACCGAGGCCGACGCCGCCGCGATCCGCACCGCCTTCCACGAGGAGGGCGAGCTGTCGGCCATCATCGAGTTGCGGCAGCGCTTCCCGGGGATCACCGACCATGCCGAAGCTCGGGCGTGCGCCCGGACCATCGCCGGCCGGCAGCCGCCGTCGGCGGTGCCCTGCCCAATGGTGCCGCTGCGTCCTGGCAAGGGCCGGCGGCGCAGTTCTCCCGGCTTCTAGGAACCGCCGCGCTGCCTGCGCGAAGCGGCTACACAGGGCGGGCCAACCCCCACCCAAACAGCGCCCGAAACCGAGCACATGCCCGGGCGTTCGTCGCCCGCTCGCGGTTTATGGCGAGCGACAGCGGTCTGGGGAGGATCAGATGGCAGCAGCACCAAGCACCCTCAAGGAACTCTACACCGCGGACCTGCGGGACCTTTGTTCAGCCAACGAGCAGATGCAGAAAGTCGTGCAGCAGTTCAGCGACAAGGCGACGGACCCGAAGCTGAAGCAGTTGTTCGGCAAGTCCGTCAGCGGGATCGCGCAGCACACGCAGGCTTTGCGGGCGATGATGGACGCAGACAGCGACAGTCCCTGCCCGGGCATGCAAGGTCTGGTTCAGGAAGCGACGAAGCACGCCCTGGAGTCCGACCTGCCGCCGCGGTTGCGCGACCTGGAGATGGTCGCGCAATACCAGCGCATGTCGCACTACGGCTTGGCCGGTTTCGGCACGGTTGCGGCCTATGCCGAGGCGCTGGGGATGGGCGAAGAAGCGGGCAAGCTGAAGTCGATCGTCTCGGACATCTACAAGGCTGACGAGTACTCCAGCAGCCTGGCGGAAAGCGCGCAGAGGGCAGTCGTCCAGGGTTGAATGAGAGTGGGCCGGCTGGCGAGCGCCGGCCCCAAACTGTCGGGCTCCATGCCGCCGTGGGGAGTGTCAAAAACGTGGGGCGCCCACCGCGCTGATGAACCGCGTTGCTCGGGCGGACAAGTATGAGGCCGGA
>CALMVT010000187.1 GCA_937873175.1 uncultured Acetobacteraceae bacterium
CCATCGGGGCGACAGCGCTGCGCCGGCCCGATCTGGTTCACCGGCGTCGCCGGATCAGGGTGTCAAAAGCGACCGCCGCCGCGATCATCACGCCGATGATCACGTCCTTGTCGTAGGTTTGCGCGCCGATCTGGCTGAGGCCGCTGTTGAGGACGCCGATTATCAGCACGCCGATCAGCGTGCCGCCGATGCTGCCGACGCCGCCGGACAGGCTGGCGCCGCCGATCACCACGGCCGCGATGGCGGTCAATTCGTAGCCAAGCCCGTCATAGGGCTGCGAGGTTTGCAGCCGGGCGGCGTTGGCCATGCCGGCGATGGCCGACAAGGCACCGGCGACGACGTAGACGCTGACGAGGTAAAGGCGGACGGGAATGCCGGCGAGGCGGGCGACCTCCGGGTTGCCGCCGATCGCGTAAAGGTTACGGCCGGCCGGGCGGTATTTCAAGAACGCCCAGGTGGCAACCACCAGCAGCAGGAAGAACGCCGTCGTCGCGGTGATGACGCCGAAGTGGCGGTAGGTGTTCAGCGTGTTGAGCGCGTCCGGCCAGCCCGAAACAACGTTGCCGTCCGTGTACTTGTTGGCGAGGCCGCGGGTGATGGTCATGGTCGCGAGCGTCGCGATGAAGGGCGGCAGCCTGGCGTAGGTGACAAGCAGGCCGGACACCAGGCCGGCCACCCCGCCGATCAGGATGCCGCAAATCAGGGCAGGCACGAAGGGCATGCCGACGACCGAGAACAGCCAGCCCGTGGTCATCGCCGAGAAGGCCAGCACCGAGCCGACCGACAGGTCGATGCCCCCGGTGATGATGACCAGCGTCATGCCGATCGCCAGGATGCCGTAAACTGTCACCTGGTCGAAGATGATGATCGCGTTCTGCAGGGTGAAGAAGTGCTCCGCCTCTAAGGCGAAGAACACGCAGAGCGCGACCAGCCCGATCAGCGGACCCCAGACGCCGGAGGTCAGGTCGATCCTGGAGCGGGAACCGGCCCCGGCGGGTTCCTTGGCCGGGACGGCCACCTTTGTCTGCACGGTCATCCTCGTTTCCCCTTTTTCGTTCCGCCTGCGGTCTTCGCCGCGTTCAAGCCGTTTCCGGTTCGGGGTCGCGCCATCGCGACCGGTTCACCGCCCGGCGCCAATGGCCCCGCGCAAGCTGGCGCCTCGCGTCGGGAAGGCGAGGCTCGAACACGTCGCGCTTCGGCTGGCGGTCGGCGAGCTGCGCCTCGGTCCAAACGCCGGCCCCGAGGCCGGCGAGCTGGACCACGCCGAGCGCCGAGAGTTCGGCCGTGGCGCTTCGCAGGATCGGGCGGCCGATCAGGTCGGCCTCGGCCTGCATGAGCGCGTCGTTGCGGGTGGGGCCGCCATCGACGAACAGGCGGCTCACCGCGGCCGGCCCCCGGTCGATGGCATCAACCACGTCGGCGATCTGGTGGGCAATGCTGTCGAGCGCGGCGCGGGCAATCACGGCGCGCGAGGTGCCGAGCGTGACGTTCGTGAGCAGGCCGACCGCCTGGTCATCCCACCAGGGCGCCCCAAGCCCGTTGAAGCCGGGGACCAGGAACACGCCCTGGCTGTCTGCGCCCTTCGCCAAGGCCATCAACGCGTCAACCGGCATGTCCAGCAGGCCGGCGATCCAGCGGAGGGTCGCGCCCGCCGCCCGGATGTTGCCCTCGGCGGCGTGGACCACGCCGCCCACCGACCAGGCGATGGTCTTGCAGACGCCGGGATCGAGCGGCGCGCCGGGGGCGACGAGGCCCATCACGGATGACCCGGTGCCCTGCGTCGCCTTGACCTCGCCAGGCAACCGCACGCCGTGGCCGAACAGCGCCGCATGGGAGTCCGCCATCACCGCGCGGAGCGGAACGCCGTCCGGCAAGGGCGCGAGGCCGCGCACGGCGGGGAACGGGCCGTCCGACGCCACGACGGCGGGCAGCGCCGCCATCGGGATGTCGAACAGGTCAAGCAGCTCCTCGCTCCAGGCCGCGCGTTCGACATCGAGCAACTGCGTGCGGGACGCGTTGCCGGCCTCGATCAGCGGGGAACCGCCGAACCGGCTGGTGATCCAGCTATCAACCGTGCCGACGCACAGGCCGCCGGTTCGGGTCTCCTTCCGGCCGGGGTCGATGCCGTCGAGAAGCCAGCGGGCCTTCAGGGCCGAGAACATGGGGTCGAGCGGCAGGCCGCTGATCGCCCGCACGCGACCCCGCACTTCCGGGCTGCCGATCCTGGCCGCGAGCGGCGCCGTGCGCCTGTCCTGCCATGACAGGACGGGAGACAGCGCCCGGCCGGTCGCCCGGTCCCAAATGACCACGGACTCGCGCTGCGTCGAGAGTCCGACCGCGACCACCGAAGCCGCCTGCTCCGGCGGCACGCAACCGCCCACCGCCGCCTGTACGCTGGCCCAGATGGCTTCCGCGTCCTGCTCGACCCAGCCGGGTTCCGGGTGGGTTTCGGAAAGCGCCGCCTGCCCCCGGGCGACAACCGCGCCCGAGCCATCGACCAGCAGGCACTTGGTCGAGCTTGTGCCCTGGTCGATGCCGAGGACGAGGGGCGCGCCCATCACCGCGCGCCCGTGCCCAAAAGGTCGCGGGCGGCCTGCACGAGGCCCGCGGCGTTCAGCCCGAAATGGTCCAGCAGGAACTGCGTGTCGCCCGTCGGCGCGAAGCCGGAAACGCCGAGGATGCGCATCGGCACGGGATGGCGCTGCGCGACAAGCTCCGCCACGGCGCCGCCAAGGCCGCCGGAGCAGACGGCCTCCTCGGCCGTGACGATGCGGCCGGTTTCGCGCGCGGCCTTGAGGATCGTGTCCTCGTCCAGCGGCTTCAGGGTCGAAACGTTCAGCACGCGGGCGGCGATGCCCTCCTGGGCCAGCAGGTCGGCCGCTTCCAGCGCCCGGGAGACCATGGTGCCGACCGCCGCGATGCAAACGTCGCCGCCTTCCCGCAAGGTGGAGATCTTCCCAGGCTCGAAGCGGTGTCCCGCGCCCGTCACCGCCGGGATCTTGAAGCGGGCAACGCGCATGTAGACGGGCTTGCCTGCCCCCGCCGCCCATTGCACGGCCTGGCGTGTTTCGGCCGGATCGGCCGGGGCCATGACGGTCAGCTCGGCAATCGCCCGCATCCAGGCGAAGTCCTCGACCGAATGATGCGTCGGGCCGAGTTCGCCATAGGCCATGCCCGGCGACATGCCGCACAGCACGACGGGATACTGGGAATAAGCGCAGTCGGCCTTGATCTGCTCGGTCGCGCGGCCCGTCAGGAACGGCCCGGCGGCGCAAACAAAGGGGACCATCCCGGCGTTGGCCAGCCCCGCGCCGACGCCGACCATGTTCTGCTCGGCGATGCCGACATTGACCAGTCGGTCGGGGAATTCTTTCTGAAAGGCGCCGAGGTTGCTTGAGCCGATAGAGTCGTTGCACACGGCGACGATGCGCTTGTCGGCCCGGGCCAGCTTGATCAGCTCGTCCGCGAAGGCGATCCGGCAGTCAAAGGTTTCGGACGCACCAGGCGCGCGCAGGGCTTCGGCGGCGCTCACAGGGCCAGCTCCTTCAAGGCGATCTCAAGCTGCTCGGCGCTGGGGACCTTGTGGTGCCAGTCAACCAGGTCCTCCATGAAGGACACGCCGCGTCCCTTGAAGGTCCTGGCAATAACAGCGCGCGGCTTGTCTGCGCCGGGGGCGCCGAGCACCGCGTGCAGGGCGCCGACGTCGTGGCCGTCCACGTCGATGGCGTCCCACCCGAACGCGCGGAACTTGTCGGCCAGCGGCTCCAGGCGGTTGGTGGCCTCCGTGCCCGCGCCCTGCTGGAAGCGGTTGCGGTCGATGATGGCAACAAGGTTGCCGAGGCCGCGATGACCGGCCGCCATGGCCGCTTCCCAGTTGGAGCCTTCCTGCAGCTCGCCGTCGCCGAGCACGACAAAGGTGCGCCAGGACTGGCCCGCGAGCTTGGCGCCGATGGCCGCGCCGAGGCCGATGGGCAGGCCATGGCCGAGCGGGCCGGTGTTCGCCTCGACGCCGGGGATCTTGCGGCGGTTGGGGTGCCCGTTCAGGGGAGATAGCGGCTTCATGAAGGCATCGACCGCCTCGGGGTCGAAGAAGCCGCGCAGCGAAAGCACGCTGTAAAGCGCGGCGGCGCAATGGCCCTTGGACAGGATGAAGCGGTCGCGATCGGGCTTGGCCGGGTTGCCCGGGTCCACGTCGAGCACGCTGAAGAAAAGCGTCGTGAGGATGTCGGTCACCGACAGGTCGCCGCCGACATGGCCGAGCTTCGCCAGGGCAATCGTCTTGACGACCTTCAGCCGCACCGCGGCTGCGATCCGGCGCAGGGCTTCCGCGTCCTCGGTTTTCTCGAAGCTTGGCTTCACCGCGCCGAGCACGAGCGGCGCCGGTCCTTTTTCTTCGAGCGGCATGGCTGTGCGCTGTGCGATGGCCATTGTTTGCCTCCCCGGTGTGCATAATTATTCATACATGAATATTAAGCTCAGCATGGCGAAAGGCAGGATCGGTGTCAATCGCCATGGCGGGGGCGATCCGGATTTTGTTGCCGGATGCGCGATGGGCTGGTCCCGGTCCATGCCGGCGGCGTAGGCCGCAACACATTGGTGAAATGCGGGGCTTGGCGTGGAGGCTGCATCAAGGTTCGCCCACACAGCGCGGTCGGCATCAAGCCCCGATCATGCTGCTGCTTCGCTCATGAACGCATGGCCCAACCTGACCAGCACGCTTTGGAAGCGGTCCAGCCGACCGGTCCAACAATGGGGAGCAGTTCAACCCGGCGCGAGGCAGCGGCCATGCCGGACGGGGCCAGCGCCTGAGCATCGTTCTGCGGAGCGTGCTCACGCGCAGCAGGCAAAATGATGCGTCTTCAACGGCTCCTCAGCAAGCAACTCGTGGCGCAAGCCACGAATGCCTGCTTAGGCTGGCGCGCGGATGGCGCCGCCGCAGCCCGGAGGAGAGCATCATGGTCGAAAGCCGCCCACCTGTTCCCCCGTTCAGCCGCGAAACCGCGGTCCTCAAGGTCCGGGCCGCCGAGGACGGATGGAACACCTGCGACCCCGGGCGCGTGGCCCTCGCCTACACGGTCGACAGCCGGTGGCGGAACCGCAGCGAGTTCCTGCATGGCCGCGCCGCGATCATCGGCTTCCTGACCCGGAAATGGGCGCGCGAACTGGAGTATCGCCTCGTCAAGGAGCTTTGGGCATTCACCGGGAACCGGATCGCCGTCCGCTTCGCCTATGAATGCCGCGACGAGTCCGGCCGCTGGTTCCGCTCCTACGGAAACGAGAATTGGGAATTCGACGAGCACGGCCTGATGCGGGCACGCCACGCCTCGATCAATGACCTGCCGATCAGCGAAGCGGAGCGGAAATTCCATTGGGACCGCAGCCGCCCGCGGCCCGCCGATCACCCCGGCCTGTCGGGTCTGGGCCTATGACGAGCACGCAGGCGCGGCTGAGCCGCGCCCTTCACGCATCCGGAGGTCGCCATGAAGGACGTTGAGGCTTACGACATCCTCGTTTTCGGCGGCGGCAAGGCCGGCAAGACGTTGGCGATGGACCAGGCCGCGGCGGGCAAGCGCGTCGCCACCGTCGAGGCGGGCATGATCGGCGGCGCCTGCATCAACGTGGCCTGCATCCCGACCAAAGCCCTGGTCCGCAGCGCGCAGACGGCGGCACTTGCCCGGCGCGCGGAGGAGTTCGGCCAGGTCCGGACCGCGCCGGTGGCCATCGACATGGGCCGGGTCGCCGCGCGGACGGCCGCCGTGGTGGCCGGCATGGTGGACATCAACCGCCGGGCGTTCGAGGCGAGCGGGATGGAGCTTGTGCTCGGCTGGGGGCGGTTCGTCGCGCCGCGGGTCATCGAGGTCGCGACGGGCGCCGGCCCCCGGCGGCTGACCGGAGAGCGCATCTACTTGGACCTGGGCACGCGCGCCGCCATCCCGCCCATCCCGGGCCTGCGCGACGCGGCGCCGCTCACCCATGTCGAGGCGCTGACCCTCGACGTGCTGCCGGCCCGGCTGCTGGTGATCGGCGGCGGCTATGTCGGCATGGAGCTGGCGCAGGCGTTTCGGCACCTGGGCAGCGAGGTCGTGGTGATCGAGCGCGGCCCGCAGCTCGCCGCGCGGGAGGACAGCGACGTGGCGGCGGCGATCCAGGCCCGGTTCGCGGAGGACGGCATCGAGCTTGCGCTCGGTGCGCGCGTCGCCGCAGTGGCCGGCGCGTCCGGCGCAGGCGTGGCCGTGCGCCTGGACGACGGGCGGTCGTTCGCCGGCACCCACCTGCTGGTGGCGGCGGGCCGGCAGCCGATGACGGGCGGGATCGGGCTGGAGCTGGCAGGCGTCGAGCTGGACGCCCGCGGGTTCATCCGGGTGGACGAGCGGCTGCAAACCTCGGCGCCGGGCATCTGGGCGATGGGCGAGGTCGCCGGCAGCCCGATGTTCACCCACGTGTCGCTGGACGATTACCGCGTCGCCAAAAGCGGCATCGCCGGCGGCGCGCGCACGACGGCCGGGCGGATGGTCCCCTCCTGCGTGTTCATCGAGCCGGAGTTCGCCCGGGTCGGCCTCAGCGAAACCGAGGCCCGTCAGACGGGCGTGAAGTACAGGCTGGCGAAAATCCCGATGGACGTGGTTCCGCGCGCCCGCACCTTGGGAGAGCGCCAGGGCTTCATGAAGGCGCTGATCGCGGCGGATGACGACCGCATCCTCGGTTTCGCCATGCTGGGCGCGCAGGCGGGCGAGGTGATGGCGGTGGTGCAGGTGGCGATGCTGGGCGGGCTTCCATTCACGGCACTGCGCGACGGCATCCTGGCCCACCCCACGCTGGCGGAAGGGCTGAACATGCTGTTCGCCAAGGTAAGCCCTGCCAAGGGCTTGCCGGTTTCGGAGCCTTTCTCATCCGGGGCAGGCGTGGACGCGGCGTGAGGGCGGCGGTGACACCGCCACGGGGTCAGGCGAGTGCTGGCCTCATCCGCGTTTTCCGAGGCCCTGAAGCTTCGGGTTTCAGCCTCGTCATGGCGTCAGACGCAAGGCTCGCCGGCGCGATAAACAGCTCCATGTTCCGGCGCGACAGCTCCCAATGGTCGAAGACGAGGCGGACCACCGATGCAACGTCGGACCCCTCGATCGCCTCGATGAATTGGTCGTGGTGCCTGCAGGACGTGGCCAGGTTGGTTTCCATCTCATCATTGCTTGGCTTGAAAAAGGTGTAGCCGATCCGCGCATGGTCGATCAGAAGCTTGCTCAGGCTGGGCTTCAGGAACGCGCTGTTGGCCATCTCGCCGATGGTGGCATGGAACCTGTTGTTCTCGATCACCATGGAAGCGGGGTTTCGCGCCTGCATCGCGGAGCGGAACCGCTCCTGGCAGTGCTTGAGATCCTGCATCTGCGCGGGCCTGAAATTCTCCACGGCCAGGCGGCCCACGGCTTCATAAACCAACGGGGCCACAAGAAAGAAATTCCGCAGGGTCGCATGGTTCATCGGGATGACCCGGGCGCCCCTATTCTCGCGGATATCGACGTAGCCTTCGGCGGCCAACTGCCTGAGAACGTCCCTGACCGGCGTGCGGGAGATGCCATAGGTTTCGCTCAGGCTGGTCTCGTCCAGATCCTGGTCGGGCGCGAGGTCCAAGGTCAGGATCTGTCGTTTCAGCGTCTCGTGCAGAGCCGCCTTTCCACCCTTCATTCTATTTGCCTTGTTTGTTGCACCGAGCAGCGGGTCCACCCTGCAACCCCGTGTGTTCACCGGAGTTGCTCGGGATCAGGAACGCGCCCGTGCTGAAGCGAATCATGTGATCGGCGCGGCCGGGCTTCAGATCAGGCCCGGCTTCCGTCCGTCGCGGCCCACAGGCACCACAGGGCGAACAAGGGCGCGTCGTCCGAGGCCATGGCGTGCTTGATGCTGGGTTCGTTGTAGAGCGTTCCGCCGATGCCCGGCTCGAACCACCCGGACGCCCCATGCTGGAAGCGGCCCGGCGACAGAACCAGGTAAACCTCCTCGGGGCCGTGGTTGTGGTCGGGGTAGCGGACATGGGGCGCAAGCAGCGACACGCCGACAAGGAGGTCGGCGCGGTCCTCCAAACCGCCCGGGCCGATGATGGTCGCGTTGGCGTGGCCTTCGGCCCAGCTTGCGCTGGCATGCAGGCCACCGGCGGCACGGGGCGCCCAGAACAGCGAAGGCTCGATTGCCGCAAAAGCGTCGGCGATCCGGGCGATGGGCGCCGAGTGCGCGCGCGCCGTTTGAAGCGCGCCGGGCAAGTGGGCGCAAACCGGCAGGCGCCGGGCTTTGCTCGGTCCGGAAGGCCCGGGCGCCGCCAGGGCGCCGTAGATTTTGTCGATCGCCGCGGCTGCCTCGGGGCCAAGGGGCCGGTCCGCCAAGGCTTCCTGGACGCTCAACAGGAGGTCTTGCAGCGCGGCGTTGCGGGTCGGCATGACGGTGCTCCCTCGGTCGGCGTTGACGCTCAGCTCGCCGCCATGGCGGCCGCCTTTGAAGCGGCCGCTTCCAGGCCCGCCGCCACGGCCGTTTTGAAGCCCCGGTCCACCATGGTCTGCAATGCGGCCGCGGTTGTGCCGCGATGGGCGATCATGGCGTCCACGATCGGGGCGGGGTCGTCGCTTGCGGCGAGGAGCTGGCTGGCGTGCACCAGCACGCCCTGGGCAGCCCGGCGGGCGAAGGCCGGCGGCAGGCCCTGCGCGATCGCATGCTCGATCATGGCCTGAGCCAGCAGGGCAGGGAACGCGGCCCCCGACCCCGTCATGCCCACGCAATAGTCGATGTGGCTTTCCTGCGGCACCTCGCAGGCGTCGCCGCATGTCTCAAGCAGGGCCTGGACCAGCCGCTTGCTGTCCGGCGAAATGGGCGGTGTCGCGAACCAAGAGGTGAACGATTTCCGGATAACCGCGGCGGCGTTGGGGATGGAGCGCACCACCTGATCCGCCCCTGTCCGCTCCGCGATCACCCGCGCGGGCACGCCGGCCATGACCGAGATGACGAGCTTGCCCCGCGCGTCGACGCCGACAGCCGGGAACTGGTCGGGGCGCACTGACAAAACGATCACGTCCGACCGGTCCGCAAGCTCGGCGTTGTCCTTGGCCCAATGGGCGCCGGGGATGTCGGCCACGCCGCGGTTGTCGGACCGGCCCGACAGGGTGAGCCGGGACGGTTCGACGAAACGCGACGCGACAACCGCGGCGGCCATCGCGTTGCCGAGCCATCCGTTGCCGCCGACGATGCCGACCCGTGGGTTCATGAGCATGGAGGAGGGTTCTTCGTGGTTATGGGTTGGATGATCTTCAGCGGACCCGGCGCGGCGAACGGTCGATCGCCGCCCGTGATACCCGGTCCAAGAACAATGCGACGGCCACGATGGACAGCCCGGCCCGCAACCCGAGCCCGAGTTCCATCCGCGACAGGCCGCGGGTGACCTCAGACCCCAGCCCCCCGCGCCCACCAGGCCCGCCAGCACCGCCATCGCCAGGGACAGCAGGATGCACTGGTTGAGGCCGACGAGCAGGGTCGGCTTGGCAGACGGGAGTTCGATCTTACAAAGAATGGTCCCGCGGGTGGCTCCCGCGGCATGGCCCATCTCAAGGAACGGCTTGGGGATCTGCCGGAGCGCCAAGGTGGTCAGCCGCAGCATCGGCGGCACGCCGTATATGACCGTCGCGATCAAGGCGGGCACGCGGCCCAGGCTGAACACGATCACCGCGGGGATCAGGTAAACCCACGGGGGAACGGTCTGTATGACGTCAAGCACCGGCCGCAGCGCCCGTTCAACCCGCCGGTCGCGCGACGCCAGGATGCCCAGCGGAAACGCGATGGCCACGGACATCGTAACGGCGACAAGCACGAGGGCTACCGTCTGCATCGACGCCGTCCACAGGCCCATGGCCCAGCAGAAGCCCAGGGAGCACGCCGCAAGCAACCCCACCCGCCAGTTCGCCACGCCCCATGTCAGCAGCGCCACGGCCACGACGGTCGCGACGCCTCCGGCCACGACGGTCGCGGCCGGGGGCGTCGCGACCAACGCGGCTTCCACGGCCGAAAGCACGGTCTCGACGACCGCGCTGATGCCCGCGAACAACGGGTGGAAATTCTTGTTCAGCCAGTCAACGCCCGGCGCCGCGAAGTTGCCCGGGGAGAACGTGAACGGCATTTCGCTCATGGCCCGGCTCCCTGGTCCTTCACCGCGCCTTCGGTGATCCGGTCGAGGATCATCGTGAGGATCACGATGGCGATCCCCGCGTCGATGGATTTGCCGGTGTCGAGGGTGCGGACCGCATCGTAGATGGCGGCCCCGAGGCCGCCCGAACCGACCACGCCGAACGCCATCATCAAGCACTGGTTCACGCCTGTCATGATGCTGGGCATGGCAAACGGCAGCCTGATCTTGACGAACAATTGGCCCGGCGAGCTTCCCGTTGCCGTCCCGAGTTCGAGAAAGTTCACGGGCGTCAACCCGACGCCATGCGCGGTGAGGCGGAGCGCAGGCGGGATCGCGACGATCACCGTGGCGGCCAGGGCGGTCGCCGGGCCGAAGCCCATGAGGGCAATGGCCGGAAGAAGGTAGATGTAGGGCGGCAGGGTTTGAACCAGATCAAGCACGGGCTGGAGCAATTTGTTCAAGCCCAGCCGGAGACCGGCCAGGATGCCCAGCGGGATGGCGATCAGGAGCGCCAAGGCCGTGGCCGTCATGACCAGGGCCAGCGTGGCCATGGTTTCCGGCCAAAGCCCCACGAACGCGCAAACCGTGAGTCCCAGGGCAGCCAGAATGCCGAAGCGGAGGCTGACGGCACGCCAGCCGATCAAAGCCGTGAGAACGGCGACCACAACGAAGGGGGGGCGCCAGGAGCAGTTGCGCGACGGCGCCGTAAAGGCCGTCGAGGACCGACCGGAGGGCGTCAAAAGCGGGTCCGCCGACCGAGTTCACCCAGTCCAGCCCGCTGTCGATCGCCCCGTCCACGGTGGCTGTGAGTTGCTGGCTGTCCATGACGCGACGCTCCGTTCAGATCCGCGGTTTTCGTTTTAAAGGATCGGCTGCTCGCCCGGCCCCTTGCCCTTGACGCCCTGCAACAGGCTGCGCTGCGTCACCACCCCCACGATCTCGCCGTCGTCGAGCACGGCTATTCCGTCCTGCTGGCCCGCCAAGGTGATCTTGATAAGCTCATCGACATCGGCGTCCGCGGAGGTGCGCGTGAGGCATAACAGGTCCACCTCGGGCCGCGCGGCCTTGAAGGCGTCGATGGGGTGCATCACGGAATGCGCCTTCACCAGATGCAGCTTGGAGATGCCGGCCACGAAGTCGGCGACGTAGGCGTCGGCCGGCTCCAGCACGATGTCCTCCGCCGTGCCGACCTGCACGATCGCGCCGTCCTTCATGATGGCGATGCGCTCGCCGATCCGGATGGCCTCATCGAGGTCGTGCGTGATGAACACGGCCGACTTGCCAAGCTCCTTCGAGAGCTGGCGGAACTGGTCCTGCAATTGGCGGCGGATCAGCGGATCGAGCGCGCTGAACGGCTCGTCCATGAGGATGATCTCGGGGTCCGACGCCAGCGCCCGGGCCAGGCCCACGCGCTGCTGCATGCCGCCGGACAGCTCGTTGGGGAAGCGCCCGCCCCAGTCGGACAGCCCCACCTTCGCCAGGGCGGCTTCGGCGACCTGCAGGCGCTTGCGCTTCTCGACCTTCTGCACCTCCAGCCCGAAGGCCGCATTCTCCAGCACGGTGCGGTGCGGGAGCAGCGCCACGCTTTGGAACACCATGCCCACGTGCCGCGCCCGCGCTTCGCGCAGCCGCTCCGTGTCCATGGCGGCAATGTCGTCTCCCCGGATCAGGATCTTGCCGAGGCTCGGCTCGATCAGCCGGTTGAACAGCCGGATCAGGGTGGACTTGCCGCTGCCGGACAAGCCCATGATGCACAGGATCTCGCCCCGTCTGAGGGTCAGGCTGACATCGGCGACGCCGACAACGCAGCCGAATTCGCACAGCACCTCCGTCTTGCCCAGGCCGCGCTCGGCGATGCCGCGAAGCGCGGCATTCACCTTTTCTCCAAACATCTTCCAAACCGACCGGCAATCGATCAGCGTCTCGCTTCCGTCAATGGCCACATCCGCCTCCCGTTCTGGCGTCGGTCGATACACCGTCCTCGGCTTTGCTGCGCCGCGACGCGGCGTGGCGCCGCGCCACGGCTTGCAAAAAGGACGCGCGCCTCAGTCCTTCTTGATGTTCGCCCAACGTTTCATCAGGTCGCCGTGCGCCTTGACCCAGTCATCGACGGCAGCGTCCATCGTCTTGCCGTCCTTGACGTCCCCGTTCATCGTCGTGATGTCCGCGATCGGGACGTAGACACTGGCGATGACCTCGCGCGCATGGGGATTGGCGGCCGCGAAACCCTTCTGGGCGATCCAGTAATAGGACTGGGGCGGCGGGCAGACGCCTTTCGGGTCCTTGAGCCATTTGACGTCGTATTTCTGCCTCATCCAGGACGGTTCCTAGAGCGTGACCGCGATCCAGTCCTGACGGTCGAACGCCGACTTGAGGGCGGCCGTCATGCCGGCGGTGCTGCCCTCGATGAGCCGCAGCTTGACCCCGTAGGCCGAAACGGTGTTGGCGGTGTCGCGCATCAAGCCCGCGCCGGGTTCGATGCCGATGATCTTGCCCCCGAACTTGTCCGAAGACTCGTTCAACCGGTCCACGGAATCGATCGGCACGTATTTGGGAACCGCGATCCCTTGATACAGACCGTGCGAAACCGGCGACAGCTTTTCCAGCCTGTTCTTGTTCCTGTTCCAGTAATCCCGCGCCACGTAGTCGGTTTGCGACACCATGACCTGCGTGTCGCCCTTGGCCAGGGCGGCATAAGCGATGCCCCATTCGGAGAAGCTCGTCACCTTGACGGTGTAGCCGGCCTCCTCAAGCATCTTCTTGGTGATCCCGGTGATGGGAGTCAGGTCCTCCCAGGACATCGTCCCCATGCGGATCGTCTTGTCCTCCGCGTGGCCGGGCATGGCCGCCGCCGCCCAGATGGCAAGCGCACCGAGCGCCGCCCGCAAACAACCTTTCATGCTTTCACCCCATCGTTGAAACATCGCGTTCACGTCCACGTCCCTAGCCTTCGCGACCGGCACGCAACTGCTGCCACCGGAGGACCGAGTTGATCCCGATCCACGCCATGGGCGCCGGCGGGAGCCGCTTGGGCTTCGCCTGCGCCCCGAACCGATCAAGCTGGGCTGAGCCGTTCCCGGTCGCGAGGTCCGCCGCCAGAAGCCCGGCAAGCGTGCTCTTGACGGTGCCGAGGCCGTTCTCGCAGCAGGCGGAGAACAGGCCCTCCTCGACCTCGCCGAACGCCGGGACGTGGTTGCGGCTCAGGCATAGGCGTTCCGCCCAACTGAACTCCATCGGCAGGCCCTTGAGCCCGGGGAATCGGGCATCGAACGACCGGCGCTGCTCGGCCGCGACCCGGGCGACCCGTCCCTCCGACACCGGCAGGCTCGGGTCAAAGGTGAATCGGGTGCGGATCACGAGCCGCGCTGCGCCGTCGGCGCCGAACTTGCGCAGGGTGGCGCCCATGGGATCGGCCGGCAGAAGCCCCCAACGCTCCGCGCCGGTCTGCGCGCCGGTCTGCGCGCCGTCGGCGCCCTGGCGCAGTGCCGCGCTCATGGAGGCATAGGTGAACACGTGCATGAGCTGGCCGCGGAAGTGCCCGAACTCCTCGATGTGGCCGTTGACCGCCAGGATGACCTTGGGGGCCTTGATCTGACCATGCGGCGTTTTCGCCGCCCAAAACCCGGCTTCGCGCTTCAGGCCGACCACCGGCGAGTCCTCGTAGATGTCGGCGACACTTTGCAGTGCCGCTGCAACCGTCATGACGTAGGCGGCGGGCTGGATCATCACCGCACCGGGCAAGTGCAGCCCGCTGGTATAGTAGGACGTGCCGGTCAGCGCCCGCATGGCCTGGGCGTCCAGCACCTCGTAAGCCTCGCCCATCTGGGCAAGCCCGCGCGCGAACTCCGCGTTCAGCTTCTCGCCGTGCTCAGTGGATGCGGCATTTGTCTTGCCGCACGGGTCGAAGGTGCCATGGGCCATGCCGTATTCCTCGGCGGCCTCGGCAGCGAAGCGGATGGCCAGGCGGTTGTGCGCGATCTCCTGGGCCGCTTGCACTGCGCCGTTGGGCAAGTACTGGCCCGATGTCAGGTTGTGCGGCAGGTCAATCATGAAGCCGGAGTTGCGGCCGGCCGGACCCTGGGCGACCTGCTTCGCGTCGAGCACCACGATTGACTCGCCCGGCCGGCGCTGGGCGAGGCGCCGCGCCGCTGACAGCCCCGCGAAGCCGGCGCCGACGATGAGCCAGTCGGCGGTCGCTTCGCGTTCCAGCGTCCGGACCGGCGTGCGGCGCGGGCTGAGGGCCAGCCATCCGGACGGCCCGGTTTCAACCGGAAGGCGCCGGATCGCGCGATCTGTCACCGCACGGTCTCGTCGGTCGAGCGGTCGGAGGTGTCGATCCAGATTGTCTTCAGCTCGGTATATTGCTCGTGGGCGAAGATGGACTTGTCGCGCCCGCCGAACCCGGATTCCTTGAAGCCGCCGAACGGCGTCGTGATGTCGCCCTCGCCGAAGCAGTTCACCGTGACGGTGCCGGCGCGGATTTCGCGGGCCGCCTTGAGCGCGCGCTTCAGGCTGCCCGTGTAGACCGACGCCGCGAGGCCGTATGTCGTGTCGTTGGCGAGGGCGACCGCCTCCGCCACGTTTGTGAAGGTCGTCACCGTGAGCAGCGGGCCGAAGATCTCCTCCTTGAACAGGCTGCTGCCGCGGGTCACGCCGTCGATCACGGTCGGCTCGACGTAAGCGCCGCGCTCCGTTCCGCCGCCCTCCGCGACGTCGAGCTTCTCGGCCGGAATCCGGTCGATGTAGGATTTGACCTTCTCGAAATGCTCCCGGCTCACCAGCGCGCCGACCCGGCTGCCGGGGTCAAGCGGATCGCCCATGCGCCACTCGCGCATGTAGGCCTTGATGCGGCCGAGCAGGTCGTCCTTGACCTTCTCATGCACGATCGGGTGCGATGTCGCCGAGCAGTTCTCGCCCATGTTCCAGAACGCGCCGAGCACCACCTGCTCGGCCACCAGGTCGAGGTCCTCGGCATCGTCGAACACGACGGCCGGGTTCTTGCCGCCGCATTCAAGGACCACCCGCTTCATGTTGGAGTCGGCGGTGTAGCGCAGGAACCGCTTGCCCGTCGCGGTGGAGCCGGTGAAGCTCACCATGTCGATGTCGGGATGCAGCCCGATCGCGCCCCTGCCGGCCTCGGGCCTCCGCCCGGCACCACGTTGAGCACGCCGGCCGGCACGCCCGCCTCCAGGGCCAGCTCGGCGAGGCGAGGGCGGTCAGGGAGGTTTCTTCGGCCGGTTTGACGATCACCGAACAGCCCGCGGCCAGCGCCGGCCCGATCTTCCAGGCCATCATCAGCAGGGGGAAGTTCCACGGCAGCACGCATCCGATCACGCCGATCGGCTCCCGCACCACCAGCGCCAGCGCCGCGTGGCCGACGGGCGCGGTGTGGTCCTAGAGCTTGTCGATCAGCTCCGCGTGCCAGCGGACCGTGTTGGCGGTTTCCGGAACGTCGATGGTCTGGCAATCCGCGACGGGCTTGCCGCTGTCGAGGCTTTCGAGGACCGCAGGCTCATGCCGGTTCTGCTCGATCAGCTTGGCGAACGCGATGAGGACCCGCTTGCATTCGGCCGGGGCCTGGTTGCGCCAGCGCCCGTCCTCGAACGCGAGCCGCGCCTTTTGCGCCGCGAGGTCAACGTCGGCCACCCCGCAGGCGGCGACGCGGGCGAGCGTGGCCCCGGTAGCGGGATTGACCGTCGGGAACGTCGCGCCGGAGATCGCGGAGCGCGCGATGCCGTCGATGAAGGCATTGCCGCCCATCGCGATGGACCCGGCGATGGCCTTGTACTCGCTGGCGGTCAGCACGTCAGACATGCTCGGCCTTCCGCGCGACCTGCGGGACCGTGGGCTTCAGCGCGAGCTGCGGCATCGTGCGCTTCAGGTTGGCGACCACCGTCTGCATGCCGCGCTTTTCCTCGTGGTTCAGGGGGCGGAGGGGAGGGCGGACGTCGCCCACCGCCAACCCTCCGGGTTCGCAGCCAAGCTTGATGCGCTGCACGAACTTGCCGCCGCCTTCCAGCAGGGCCATCAGCGGCAGCAGCGCCTTCATGATCTCCTGGCCCTTGTCGAAGTCCTTTTCCAGCACGCAGGCTTCGTAAAGGGCGATGTGCTCCTTGGGCAGGAAGTTGGACCCGCCGCACACCCAGCTTTTGGAACCCCAGGCGAAGAACTCGAGCGCCTAATCGTCCATGCCGCAGGACATCTCGATGTGCGGGAACTCGCGCGCAAGCAGGTGCACGCGGTTGATGTCGCCGGAACTCTCTTTGATAGCCTGGAAGTTCCGCGACCACCCGACCCGCGAAAGGAACGTCTCGCCCACCATCACGCCGGCCCGGCCGGGGTAGTTGTAAAGCATGATCGGCAGGTTGGCGGCACGGTCGATGGTGAGCGCATGCACGGCGTTCTCGCGCTCGGTCGGGAGGGCCTAAGGAGGCGAGGACACCAGGATGGCGTCGGCGCCGATCTCGCGGGCGTGCTTCGCGTAAGCGACGGAATCTTCCGTCCGCGTCGCGCCGGTCCCGATGATGAGGGCGGTGCATCCTCCGATCACGTCCTTGGCGAACGCGGCCAGCGCGCAACGCTCCTCGGCGGTCTGGGCGTAGTACTCGCCCGTGGAGCCGCCGACGACGATGCCGTGGACGCCCGCCGCCACAAGACGTTCGAGGACTTGCGCGAACCGATCCTTGTCAACGTCGCCATTGGACGCGAACGGGGTCACGGCAGGTGTATAGATGCCCTCGAATTTCACGCTCCTGACGTTTCTTTTTGGATCTTCATTCACCAAATAATTATAGTTTGTCTGTAATCAGGTAGCACGTTACAAAAACATATGGTTATGTTGTTTATACACAGCCCGCAGATCTCAGTATCGTGGTATTTGGCCGACCGCATGATCGCATGATCATTTGCGAAATACAGCTCCAAGCCGAAAAGTTAGAGGATACGTGGGCATTGATGCATCGCCACACCGCCGATTTCACATTTTCTAACATGGGCGCACGCCGGGACTCAACAAAAGTGTATATTTCAAGTACATAATAGAGCAGACGCAGGTTATGCAATCTAGAGGCGATCCACTCTTTCGGTCTTGCCGCAGATCGGGTGGACGCCGGGTCATCGCGGCGGGGGCGCAGGTGTTCCATGATGCCGCGACCCGGGGGTTGCCGCCCGGCGCCACGCACAGGGCGGACGGTTCAATGGCCCGCTTCGTGGGGTGGAACGTGCCGCAAAGGCTGATGGCGATCCGCATGGTGGGCGGAACGGGCTGTCGGCTGCGGCGCGTGTCGGTCCGTGCACGTGACGCCGCTGCAGGCCGGCCTGCAGCAGGCTAACGATCCACGACGAGGCCGCTCAGCAGTTTCGAGCAGCAGCAGAGGAGCAGGCCCGCGTCGATCTCCCGCTGCCGGATGCCGCATCGATGCTGCATGCCGACGGCGCCCGATGTCGGTTTCACAACGCCCAGGTGCTGTCCCCGGTGCCTGATGGCGAACGCTGTTCCCTATGTGCGCTTGCACTGGCGGCCGGCCTGGATGGCAAGCTGTCCGCGGCGCGGCGGGATGCCCGTGCCGGTGGTGATGACCTTGACACATCCGTTGCTGGCCCGCCTTCTCGGGGACTGCGAGCCGGAACGCGCTGCCCCCGACCTGCTCGCTCTTTCGACCGCATCACGTTCGGCGCCGCGATCACAGGCACAGCCCTGCTGCCCGGCGATGCCGACCCGGTGGCGGGCAGAGCTTGGCTGCGCACGCTGATCGACGAGCGGGTGCGCCCGATGGAATGGTTCGGCAACGAAAGGCGCGGCGCGATGGCAGCGGCGTGGTTGCGCACGGGAAGATTGTTCAACGCACGGTATGGATTTCAGGGGGGACCTTTGAGGAGTTGCCAGCGGAGCATAGGGACACGCTGCCCCAAAAGGCTGGCGCAACGGCCGGCTGGTGTTCGGCTTCTTCGCGGCGCTGGCCGATTATGCGGAACTCCGCATATTCGCCGAGTCCGAAGGGAGCTCATCGCCAGGCGCACCCAGGCGGGTCTGGCCGCCGCCCGCGCCCGGGGCCGCATGGGGGCGGGCGGCCGCGCAAGATGGACCGGGCGACGCTGGCCATGGCCATGGCGGCGATGGCAGCGGAATCGCGGCGCGATTTGCGCGGGACCCCAAGGCCAACGCGACCGAGGTGGCCAAGCGCCTCGGCCTGACCACCACCACGCTTTACGCCTACGTCAACGGTGACGGCTCGCCCAAGGCGGCCGGCACCGCGGTGCCCGATGGCATTCCGATCCGCGGCAGCCCCGCCGCCCGTGGCCGATCACCGCGGCAAGCGGTTGTCCGCCGAGGCGCTGGTCGCGCTCCGGCAGCGGCTCGACCTGCTGCCGGCACGCAGCCCCGAACGGAAACTTCTTCTGCAGAGCACGGCCGCGCTGCGTGGCGTGTCGCGTCCCACGCCGTATTGCGCCCTGCACGGCCACATGCGTCCCAAGCCGGTCCGTCGCGCCCACCACGGCCGCCCGCGCAAGCTGGGCACCATTGAACTGGAATGCGCCTGCGAGATCATCGCCGCCTTGAAGCTGCGCACCACGAACCGGAAAGGCCGGCACCTTTCGGCCAACCGTGCCATCGAACTCCTAGCGTAGTGTCAGCCCTGATATGATGCGTTGCGGACTTTGGCGCTCGGCTGGGTGCCTGGGTGTGGCGATGGTCAAGAAGTATCGGGTGACGTTGACGGCGATGGAGCGCGAGGAGCTTGCGGCGTTGCTGGCACGCGGCAAGGCGGACGTGCGCAAGCTCAAGCATGCGCAGGTGCTGCTCCATGCCGACAAAGCGAGTGATGGCGCGGGCCACGGGCCAGGCTGGCGCGACACGCGGATCGCCGAGGCGGTTGGGGTGGGCGTGGCGACCGTGCAGCGCCTGCGGCAGCGGTTCGTCGAGGAGGGTCTTGCGGCGGCCCTGAGCACCTGTCGCAGCGGCAGGCGGGTGTATGAGCGCAAGCTGGACGGCGCGCAGGAAGCGCACCTGATTGCGCTGGCCTGCGGCACGCCGCCGCACGGGCGGGGGCGCTGGACGCTGCGCCTGCTGGCCAGCCGCATGGTCGTGTTGGGGCACACAGACGCGGTGTCGCACGAGACCGTGCGGCAGGTGCTCAAAAAACGCCTTCAAACCGCACCTGAGGCGTATGTGGTGCCTGCCGCCCAAGCAATCGGCTGAGTTCGTCTTCCACATGGAAGACGTGCTGGAGGTGTATCGCCGCCGATACGATCCGAAGCGGCCGGTGGTCTGCGTCGAACCAAGCGGTTCGCCGGACATGCGCGAGAAGCATTCCGAGCTGAGCGGGGCCTTGAGCCGCCTGGAGCAGCAGCTGGCGCAGCATCGTGGCAGCCTGGCGCACCTGGACGCGACCATGCGGCTGTTCGATCCCGATATGCTGTCTCAGGACACCGACCCGGTCCCGCAGCGGGGGCAGGTGTCGTGGTCCGGTCCCGGCGAATGCCGCCGGCTGATCTACGACGTGTTGCGCGACGCTCCGCAGCCGCTGGCGACGCGGGAGCTGGCCAAGCGCGTCATGGCAGCCAAAGGCATTCCAGCCGTTGATGACCACCGCACCCGGGCGCTGATCCAGAAGACCGTCTTGGCCTCGCTGTCCCGGGCAAAGGGCATGATCGAGCAGACCGAGGTGGACGGCGTGGTCAGCTGGCAGGTGTGTCAGGTCGCTTGAGCCCGTTGCCAATAGCCGCAGAGGTCGACCGAGGGCGGGTTCCGCATCGCGAGGCCGACGACGCCATACGTTTGCTCGCCGTTGCTGACCCGGCGCAGGTCCTCGCGCCAGGCGGCTTCCTGCCCATAGCGGACGAGATACGGGCCGGCGATATGGTGGTGGTGTCCCAACTCGGCACGGCGCAGGCGGGAGAAGTAAGATTCTGCCCCGTTGGTGCAGACGCCGTCGATGCTGCAGCCATGCTGGTGGTTGATCCGCTGCATGGCGAACCGGGCGTGCAGCGGGTTCCAGGCCGGGCTCTCGTCGGCATGTACCACCGTGCCCCGGGCGATCCGCTGGCGGATGGTCGGCACCACCGCATCCTCGCCCGCGAACACCTGCGGCAACGTGCGGCCGCCGCGCTCGCGCATCGCGACCACCACGCGGCGCTTGCCCGACTTGTTCCCGGCCAGCTGCCGGTCGAGCCGGTCGGCGGCCCGGTTCTCCGGCCGGACATGGCCGCCAAAGTAGGCGCC
>CALMVT010000188.1 GCA_937873175.1 uncultured Acetobacteraceae bacterium
GCCAGGACCGAAGGGACGGAGCCGTTCAGCGGCGCCCGCCTGGCCGCCCTGCGCCGGGATGAGCGCATCGGCGACGACGCCTTTCACCGAGTTGAGGAAGAGCTGGACTGGGCGGAGGCCGAGGCGGACGGGTCCGACCGCTGAGGCCGGCCGCGTCGCTTGCCCGTCAGCCGTTGCGGAACGTGTAGCTGTAGCCGTTCAGCGCCGGGCCGCCGCCAAGATGCGCGTAGAGCACCTTCGACCCTTTCGGGAAATAGCCTTTCTGCACGAGGTCGATCATTCCCTGCATGGATTTGCCCTCGTAAACCGGGTCGGTGATCATGCCTTCCAGCCGGGCGGCCAGGCGGATGGCGTCCACCGTTTCCTTCGAGGGCACGCCGTAAACGGGGTAGGCGTAGTCTTCCAGAAGGATGACATCGTTCGCCGCGATGTCCCGGCCGCCGATGAGGTCCGAGGTTTTCTGCGCGATGTCGAGCACCTGGGCCTTGGTTTGGGCCGGCGTGCAGGAAGCATCGATGCCGATCACGTTGCGCGCCCTTCCGTCGGCGGCGAAGCCCACCGCCATGCCCGCATGCGTCGAGCCGGTGACGGTGCACACCACGATGTAATCGAAGCGCAGGCCCATCTCGGCTTCCTGGCTCCGCACCTCCTCCGCGAAGCCGACATAGCCCAGCCCGCCGAACTTGTGCACGGACGCGCCGGCCGGGATGGCGTAGGGCCTGCCGCCGTGGGCCTTCACGTCCTCGATGGCCCGAGTCCAACTTTCGCGTATGCCGATGTCGAAGCCCTCGTCCACCAGTTGCGTTTCGGCGCCCATGATGCGGGACAGCAGGATGTTGCCGACCCGGTCGTACACGGCGTCCTCATGCGGCACCCAGCTTTCCTGGATCAAGCGGCACTTCATGCCAATCTTGGCCGCGACGGCCGCCACCATGCGCGTGTGGTTGGACTGCACCCCGCCGATGGAGACCAGGGTGTCAGCGCCGCTCGCGATGGCGTCGGGCACGATATACTCAAGCTTGCGCAGCTTGTTGCCGCCGAAGGCGAGACCTGAATTACAGTCCTCGCGCTTGGCGTAGAGTTCGACGTCGCCGCCCAAATGCTTCGTCAAGCGGGGCAGCGCTTCGATGGGCGTCGGCCCGAAAGTCAGCCTGTAGCGTTCAAAGTTTGACAGCACCGGGGACGCCTCCTGCAACTTGCGAGGGTCGGATGTTACCAACTTACCGCGGCATGCGCGCCCAAATCGTGGGATGGCGGCGTGCGCCCGAAGCCGGCCTTCCGCCGCGCCGGCCAGGCACACGCTTTCCATGGTTGGCCGTCACGCCGCGGGCGGAACCCGGTCGAGGAAGCCGGCCACCTCTTGCAGCCGGCCATCCCCGGCCAGCGTCGCGAAGTCGGTGCCCTGCACGACGGCCTCGCCACCCTCCGGCCCGAGGCCCCACGAGAAGCGCAGGCGGTCGCCGTAACCGTCCGGACGGCCTGACACCGCGAAACGGAAATCCGGGAACCGGGCCTGCACGCCCGCGATCAGCCCCTCGATGCCGCCGTGCCCCTGGCCCTGCATCACCGGGTCGCCATAGGTCGCATCCTCCGTCCACAGCGCCGCAACGAGGGCGCGGCGGCAGTCGGGATCGGTCTCGTTCCAGGCGGCGACGTAGCGCGCGGCGATGTCCTGCGGGTTGATGGCGTTCATGGGTGCTCTCCTTTGCATCCGCCTGGCTGCCAGGGACAATCCTCGGCGCTTCTGGGGCGGTGGCCGCACCTTCCGCCCATCCACCCGTCCGCGCGATTACGTCGGAGGTCATCGGCTCCGCGGCCGGGCCGGGCTAGGCTGCGGCATGGCCACAGCGTTCGTTCCCCTTTCGGCCGGCCCGGGCGTGCCCGTAGGCGTGATGCTGCGAGCTTGGCGTCAACGCCGCCGCCGCAGCCAGCTTGACCTCGCGCTCGACGCCGAGCTGTCTCAGCGCCACCTCAGCTTCGTCGAGAACGGCCGCGCCAGCCCGAGCCGCGAGATGGTGCTGCGCTTGGCCGAGCACCTGGACGTGCCCCTGCGCGAGCGCAACAGGCTGCTGCTCGCGGCCGGCTACGCCCCGATGTATGCCGAGCGCCCGCTTGACGACCCGGCAATGCGTGCGGCGCGTGAGACGGTAGCGCTGATCCTGCGCGCCCACGCGCCGCACCCGGCGCTGGCCGTGGATCGGCGCTGGAACCTGGTCGCGGCAAATCCGGCGGTGACGCCGCTGCTCGCCGCCGTTGATGCCGCCCTGCTCGCCTCACCGGTGAACGTGATGCGCCTCGCTTTGCACCCGCGCGGCCTCGCGCCGCGGATCGCAAATTTTCCGGAATGGCGGGCACACCTGCTGGAGCGGCTGCGCCGGCAGGTAGAAGCGAGCGCCGATCCGGCCTTGGCCGCGCTGGCCGCGGAACTTGCGGCCTTTCCCGCGCCGCCTGCTGCCACCCGGCCCCTATCAGGGACGGCCGGCGGCATCGCGGTCCCCCTGGAACTCGACACTGCGCAAGGCCGGCTGTCGCTGATCTCGACCACAACCGTGTTCGGCACGCCGGCTGAGATCACATTGTCGGAACTGGCGATCGAGGCATTCTACCCCGCCGATGCTGCCACGGCCGAGCGGCTCAAGCGGTTGCAGGACGGGTAAGGCCCGGCATGGGCGGCATTGCCGTTCCGGCCACCTACCCGATCCGCGCCGCGCCTGCGCGCGGGGTGTTCAAAGACGGGCGAGCAGGTAGCCGACACCGACGGCGATCAGAAGCGACGCCACGGGATGCTGCATCACGATGTTGCCGGACGCCGAAGCCCCGCGAGCGCCCGCGCCGGCAAAGCTCCGGTTTCTCCGCAACCGGCGGGAAGGGTGCTTCGGCGCCTCCGGCACAGGCGCCTCGCTGGCGAGGTCGGCATAAACATCCCGCATCTTGCTGCCGAGCGCGTTGTTTTGGCTCTCGTCCATGTCTCATTCTCCGCAGAAGCAACCACCGGCGCTGGCGGGCTGCATATGAGGACCCTATAACGCTTGGGCGGCGGATGGTTCCGGTTCCGCACATCGGCAGACGGCCGGACCGGCACGGTCGTGAGCCCGCATGCCCGCTTGGCGGAATCGCCCGCATCAGCCATACCGCGCCGGATGACCCGACGAGACATGCGGGACGTGCAAGCTGCGCCACGCCCTGTCGCCGCGGCAGTGACAAGGCGGGCGTCCGGGCCGAAGATGCAAGGGTCTCGGATGCTCTCCATGCCGGCGACTGGCGGCGGCTGGCCGAGGATGGACGCGCTCTCCCCGGGCGCACCGGTATCAGATGGGAACGACGATGGTGGCTGACACGACGATGATGGCGCAGGTCGCCGAAAAGGGCGGGTTCATCGCAGCACTCGACCAGAGCGGCGGATCGACGCCCGGCGCCCTGCGCCTTTATGGCATTCCGGACAGCGCCTACAGCGGCGACGCCGAGATGTTTAAGCTCATGCACGACATGCGCGTGCGCATCATGACCGCGCCCGCCTTCAACGGTGACAAGGTCATCGCCGCCATTCTGTTCGAGGCGACGATGGACGGGCAGGCGCAGGGTAAGCCGGTCCCGGCCTTCCTGTGGGAGGACCGGGGCGTCGTTCCCTTCCTGAAGGTGGATAAAGGGCTTGAAGCGGAGAACGACGGCGTCAGCCTGATGAAGCCGATGCCGGCGCTTGATGCGTTGCTCGCCCGCGCGGTGACGCTCGGCGTTGCCGGGACCAAGATGCGTTCGGTCATCAACCTGCCCTCAAAGGAGGGGATTGCGGCCGTGGTGAGGCAGCAGTTCGAGGTGGCCGCGCAGATCGCCGGACACGGACTTATGCCCATCATCGAGCCCGAGGTTTCGATCAAAAGTCCAGATAAGGGTGGCGCGGAAAACATCCTGTTGGCGGAGTTGACCAGAAACCTCGAGTCCTTGCCGGATGGCCGCGAAGTCATGCTCAAACTGACGATCCCGGATGTCTCGGATCTTTATGCGCCGCTGATCAGCCACGAGCGTGTGGCTAGGGTCGTTGCGCTGTCCGGCGGCTACACGCGCGCAGAAGCCTGCAAGCGCCTGACCGCCAATCATGGCATGATCGCGAGTTTCTCGCGGGCATTGACCGAGGATCTTAAGCACTCAATGGACGATGCCGCATTTGATGCGGCATTGGCGGCATCCATTGATGAGATTTACCTGGCATCCACCCAGAAATCGTAAGGCGGGCTACTCAGGCCGCTGAAGCGTACGATGGGCCGCTTCAAAGTTTGGATTACTTGGGCGACCCTGCCAGGCTCGGCGGGACGCTGGCGCCCCGCCGGATCAGTGGATGCTGGCCGGCCCGCAACGCCACATGGCGTTGCGGGCCGGCCAGGCATTGTTCAGCGCGTGGACGACGGGGCGGTTGCAGTTGCACCGCCGGACGGAGCGGTCACCGAAGGTTGCGTTGCCGTTTCACCAACGGCGGACCCAGGCTGCTGAGTCGGCTTTTCCGTGCCGGCTGCCTGAGGCAGGCCGTTCATCGTGTTCGGCGATGACTGGCTTGAGTTCCCCGCAGGGGGGCTTTGCGTGGTAGTGAACGAATTCTGCGCGAATGCCGGGGCGGCGCCCAGGAGGACAAGTGCCGCGATCAGGGTCTTCATGATTGGCGTTCCTTTGTTGTTCATTGGCGTGAAGGGTTGCAGAGGCGGTCTTAACGTGGGCGGCCCCGTTTCGGTTCCGCTCCACCTGCCTGTTGGGCGAAAGGGAAGGACGAGCGTACGACTTTGCAGACAGTTCCCCTTGGCCGAAGCGCACTCAGCACGGCAGTTGGAGCAGCCCAGCCTGCAGCAGTCGCAAGCTAGGCGCCGGTGAACGATCCGATGCAGGCCGGCTCCTTATCGATGCGGGAAAAGTCCGGCCACCCGCGCTGGCCATGTCCCAAGCGCTGTCCCCGCTGCGCCCTGCTGCCGGCCAAGATGTAATGGACGGCGAGCTGTTGGTGAGGACGACGGCGGCAAACACGCGCACAAATTTTCGGGAAATCAGGCGCGGGTCTGCACGCAACTGCTTCCGTCTCGCCGCGCGCTGAACAAAGCCGCTGGTGCTGCAAAGCTGCGGCTCAGCCATTTCCGGGAAGTTAGCATGGGGCTGCAGTGGCGCTCCGCTCCGGCGATGATGTCCAGCACCGTCCACACCCGCGGCACCTGCCGGTCGCGATGCACGCCGAGCCAGGTCTCGGCAGGAAGACTGGTTCCGACGTCCTGATCCGGCGCAGCGCCAGCTCCACATCGGCCCGAAGCACTGCCGCGAAGCGAGGACGCCGCCGCAATACACGGTCCAGTGCTGGGTTTCGTAGCTGTCGGCTTTGAGAACCACCTGCGCCCGCCCGGCAGTTCGGGCAAAGCCTCGATCAGGGTGCCGCGATGGATGCTGTGCAGGGCAGCGAAGCTTGGCGCGAGCAGGTGGCTTGTGAGCAGTTCCGTCGCGGCGACGCGCTCCATCCCATCCAGCCGAATATCCGATACTATGTAGCAAGCACGCCAAACACCGACGGTTGAGTTTAGCCGAAGTCTTTCTGATCCCGGCACGCTGTTGCAAATAAGGGCCGATCACGGCGTCGAGTTCGGCTGTCGCCTTCCTCAACGTAGCGCGTCGCTCCTGCAATCTGTAAAATCTAGTCGCCAACTCCCGCCGTGCGTCTACGTCGAACGATCCGTCGGGTTTGACCGGCAAGTCAATGACAAACCCTTGGATGTTGGCAAGGGGGCGCGAAACGATCTGCTGGCTTTCTTCTGTCCGTCTCCGATCCAAGGCATACATGAGGTGTTCGGGGACAATCGTCTCGCCCAACATCTGAATTATACCGCAATGGTCAGTGATCTTAAAAACCGATCCGGCCGGCAGCAGGTTGAAATCGAAGTTCTCGCCAATGCCCCACAACGCGACCGGAAAGGGAATTGCCGCGACTTGATCGCCTAGTACTACAGCCGGGGTTTCAGCGACCGCGGCGTGGATTGCAGCCGTTTGTGCCAGTGGGCGCGCCGTGCGCGTTGCTGGTGTCGGCGGCGCCACGCGGACCAGTGCAGGGCGGCATTTGGTTTGGGCGGCTGTTTCCAGACCAGAAGCCGGAGCAGGCGCCTGACCTCGGGCACCGTGAGTGGCAAAAGGTCGGCGACGACTGCGCAAACCGCAAGCGGTTTCGCAAAGTTCACGGGGGCACACACCCGGCAGCCGCGCGGCGCACGGTGGCGAGGTAGGCCAGCGCCAGCATCGCGAGCGTCACGTGCCGGTGCCAGCCCACCCCAGCGGCAAACCCCACGGGTTTCCGCGGGAGCGCACCTCGTAGTGGCCCCAGCCAACCTCGCCCTTGGCTTGCTCAAACAAGCTCTCGATGCTCCAGCGCGTGCCTGCAACCCGCACCAACTCGCCAAGCGCAGTGCCCTCGGGCGCGTGGGTCAGGTGGATGGTCAGCTCGGTTGGCTTGGCGACCGAGCGGCGGACCAGCAACGCGCACTGGAAGCCAGGCGCCGTCCCGTTCGTTGTAGGGCAAGCAGGCCCAGCCGCAGAAGCGCAGCCCTTTCGCACCCTCGCCCGCGCTGAGCCAACGAAATGCACACGATTTGCGCGGGCTGCCGCTCTCTCCTGGTCAGCTTCTTGATGCAGGCTGTGACGGGACGGAACCCCAGCCGCTGCCCGGAGGTGACGGCCAGAACGTAGCCCGGCCAGTGCCGCTCCGCCCAGTGCCGGATGGCGCTGTCGGCCCCGTAAACGCTGCCGCCGGTGGTCCAGGAAAATGGCACGCCCATAATCCGGGCGCGTTCCATCATCGCCAGGCCCAGCTTCTCCGCGCAAATCCGAAGAATTTCGCTGGCATTGTGGCAAATGCGACTTTCGCCGGAATGCGCGCGTCCCGGCGTCGATCCGCGTCCTCGGCCCACTCCTTGGGCAAGTAAAGCGCACGGTCGATCAGAGCGTGGCCGTGCTGGCTCGCGTAGCCGAGAAACACGCCGACCCGGGCATTTTCGATCCCGGCCGCAAACGCTGCGCGTTTCGGCGACCCGGCTTTACCCGTGTATTGCCGCTGCATCCCAGGCCGACTTGGCGCCTTTCTTCAGGAAACCGGTTTCGTCCAACACCAGCACGGCACCCGCTTCGCCGAATTGCTTTGCTGCATAGGCTTGCAGGTCATCCCTGACCGCATCAGCATCCTACTGCGCCCGGCTGAGAAAATCCTGCACACCGTCCGGCGTCACGTCGCCCACCGCTTCGGCCAATCGCCAGCCGTTTTTGCGCTCCACAGGTGCCAGCAGCCCACGCAAATAGGCCGCGGCCCGCCGACGCGGCTCGGCCCGCCCGAACCGCGACCCAATCCGGTCGAGCACCGCGTCCAGGCCACCCGCCCAGCCTTGCACGTCCGATTGCGTCACCATGCCACGTCACCTCCGGACAGGCACAACGCGCAACTCCGGCTGTAGTACTAGCTCCAAGTGGAGGAGAATACGGGAGCAAGGTCACGGTTGAGCCGCCGCCAAAAGAGCCACGGCCCGCCGGCAGCCTTGGCGTTTGTTGGGTTTTTGCACGCCCATGTGGCGAAACTGGCCGGGCGCGGCGTGGCGCCTGCTATAACCCGGGGCGGCGGCACGGCCGGGAAAAGCGATTAAACAAGGCCGGGCACGCGGGGGTAGAGCCGCCTGGCGTTGGGCTGGCAGTCCCGCGCGACATCTCCGGAAACGGCGATCGGCGAAGAAACGAGCAACTCTGCTATGGACCTGCGGGGCTGCCGCCGATATCTGATGCCGCCCGGGCGTCACAAAGCTCAGGCCCGAGGTTTGGACGCGCAGCCTTGGAACCTGCTCCACTTGGGAAACGCGACGTATGGGTCACGCCGGGCAAGTCTCGCAGGGCGGAGCGGCGGGCCGGTCGCGGCCACTGACAGCATGAGGGTGGGCACGGACGGCAACCGCGCATTTGTGCCGGGCTGCCGGCGGCTGGGCCATTGCCAGCGTGCTGCCCCGCCGGCACCATCCGCGGGGCACTGAGCTTGAATCAATGAACCCGTCCCGCCAAAGGCGGCACGGTTTGGGAGGTTGCTTAATGGACGTGATGCGCGACAACGACCCGGCGGAAACGCGGGAATGGCGGCAGGCGCTCGATTCCGTGCTGGCGTTCGAGGGACCGGAACGGGCGGAATTCCTGCTCGAAGCGCTCGCGGACGAGGCGCGGCGCAAGGGCGCGCTGGTGCCTTACACCGCGAACACGCCCTACCTCAACACCATCCCGCCCGCGCAGGAAGCACACCACCCCGGCGACCGCGGGATCGAGCATCGCATCCGCTCGCTGATCCGCTGGAACGCGCTGGCGACGGTGCTGCGCGCCAACAAGGAAAGCAGCGAACTCGGCGGCCACATCGCGAGCTTCCAATCGGCGGCGACGCTTTACGACGTGGGTTTCATGCACTTCTGGCACGGCGCCACGGAGAAGCACGGCGGCGACCTGATTTACATGCAAGGCCATTCCTCGCCCGGCTTCTACGCCCGCGCCTTCCTCGAAGGGCGGATCACCGAGGCGCAGTTGCTCGGCTTCCGCCAGGAAGTGGACGGCGGGGGCCTGTCCTCCTACCCGCACCCTTGGCTGATGCCGGACTTCTGGCAGTTCCCGACCGTGTCCATGGGCCTCGGCCCGATCATGGCCATCTACCAGGCGCGGTTCCTGAAGTACCTGGGGCACCGCGGCCTCGCCCAAACGGAGGGGCGCAAGGTTTGGGCCTTCCTCGGCGACGGGGAAACGGACGAGCCGGAAAGCCTGGGCGCCATCGGCATGGCCGGGCGCGAGCATCTCGACAACCTGATCTTCGTCATCAACTGCAACCTGCAGCGCCTCGACGGCCCGGTACGCGGCAATGGCAAGATCATCCAGGAACTGGAAGCCGAGTTCCGCGGCGCGGGCTGGAACGTGATTAAGGTGATCTGGGGGTCGGGCTGGGACAAGCTCCTGGCCCGCGACACCAGCGGCATGCTGCTTCAGCGCATGGAGGAAACGGTTGACGGCGACTACCAGGCGCTGAAAAGCAAGAACGGCGCCTACGTGCGCGAGCACTTCTTCGGCAAGTACCCGGAAACCCGCGCCCTGGTCGCGGACATGACCGACGATGAGATCTGGGCGCTGGCCCGCGGCGGCCACGATCCGCAGAAGGTCTATGCCGCCTACGCCGCGGCGGCGAAACACGGGGGCCAGCCCACGGTGATCCTCGCCAAGACGGTCAAGGGCTACGGCATGGGCGAGGCCGGCGAAGGCCAGAACATCACGCACCAGCAAAAGAAGATGGGCGAGGCCCATTTGCGCGAGTTCCGCGACCGCTTCGGCCTGTCGCTCACGGACGAGCAGATCCACGAGGTGCCCTTCTTGCGTTTGCCCGAGGGCAGCCCGGAGGAAGCCTACCTGCGCGAGCGCCGGGCGGCGCTGGGCAGCTACGTGCCGGCACGCCGGGCCAAGACGGACGTACAGCTCCAGGTGCCGCCGTTGTCCGCGTTCGACGCGCAGCTCAAGGCCAGCGGCGAGGGCCGCGCGATTTCCACCACCATGGCGTTCGTGCGCATCCTTAACACGCTGATGCGCGACAAGAGCGTGGGCAAGTACGTCGTGCCCATCGTGCCCGACGAAAGCCGCACCTTCGGCATGGAAGGCATGTTCCGGCAGTTTGGCATCTACAGCCAGGTCGGCCAGCTTTACCAGCCGGAGGACGCCAACCAGCTCATGTTCTACAAGGAAGACCAGAAGGGTCAGATCCTGCAAGAAGGACTGAACGAGCCGGGCGCCATGTCCTCCTGGATCGCGGCGGCCACGTCCTACAGCTCCAACGACGTGCCGACAATCCCGTTCTACATCTACTATTCCATGTTCGGCTTCCAGCGGACCGGCGACCTCGCCTGGGCGGCAGGCGACATGCGGGCGCGGGGCTTCTTGCTGGGGGCGACGGCGGGGCGGACCACGCTGAATGGGGAAGGCCTGCAGCACGAGGACGGCCACAGCCATATCCTCTCCTCCACCATCCCGAATTGCGTGTCCTACGACCCGACCTTCGCGTTCGAGGTCGCGGTCATCGTCCAGGACGGGCTGCGCCGCATGGTTGGCGGGCAGGAGGACGTTTACTACTACATCACCCTGATGAACGAGAACTACGAGCACCCGGCGCTGCCCGAAGGGGCCGAGGAGGGGATCGTCAAGGGCATGTACCTGCTCAAGGAGGGCAACACAGACGGCAAGAAGCAGCCGCGCGTGCAGCTCCTGGGCAGCGGCACCATCCTGCGCGAGGTGATTGCCGCCGCCGACCTGCTGAAGGAATACGGCGTGGCCGCAGACATCTGGAGCTGCCCGAGCTTCACGGAGCTTCGCCGCGAGGGGCTTGAGGCCGAGCGGTGGAATCTGCTCCACCCGGACCAGCCGCCGCGCCAAAGCTACGTCGAGCAGTGCCTCGCCGGGCGCGGCGGGCCGGTGGTGGCCAGCACCGACTACCTGAAGGCGTTCGCGGACGGCATTCGCGCCTTCGTGCCGGGCCGCTACAAGGTGCTGGGCACGGACGGCTTCGGGCGGTCCGACTACCGGCGCAAGCTGCGCGACTTCTTCGAGGTGGACCGCCGCTACGTCGCGGCGGCGGCCCTGCAGGCGCTCGCTCAGGACGGGAAGATCAAGACGGGCGTCGTCGCCGAGGCGGTCAAGAAGTTCGGTCTCAACCCGGAAAAGCCCAGCCCGGCACGGTCCTGAGCGCGGCAAATAAAGACGAAGCAGGGAGGAAAAGTTGGCGGCAACGGAAGTCAAAATACCCGACATCGGCGATTTCAAGGACATCCCGATCATCGAAATCCACGTGAAGGAGGGGGACTCGGTCAACGCCGAGGACCCGATCATCACGCTAGAGTCCGACAAGGCCACGATGGACATCCCCTCGCCCGCCCACGGCACCATCGCCCGGCTGCTGGTCAAGGTGGGCGACCGGGTGAGCGAGGGCAGCCCGATGCTGGAACTCAAGGGCGACGACGCCGGCTCAATGACGCAGCCGCCTTCCTTGCTGTCCCAGCAGGAGCCGCACCCGTCGGACGCGCCGCGGGCGAGCGCCGGCACGGACGGCTCCGAACTGCAGAAGGTGGAGCCGGAGCCTGCCGCCCAGACGCCCACCGCCGAGCCGGCGCCCGCCGGCGCCCCGCCCGGCGCGCCTTCCCTGCTCGGCGCGTCCGCGGGCGCCACGGGCGCGATTGCCGCCGCCGACTTCGGCGACGTGCACGCCAGCCCTTCGGTGCGCCGGGTCGCGCGCGAGCTGGGCGTTGACCTGACCAAAATGAAGGGCACGGGCGAGAAGGGGCGCGTCACCAAGGAGGACGTGCTCGGCTTCCTCAAGGGGCCGGCGCAGGCCCCTGCCCCGGCGGCGGCGCCCGCGGGCGGCATGGGCATCCCGGAAATCCCGGCGCAGGATTTCTCCAAGTTCGGCCCGATCGAGACCAAGCCGCTGTCCCGCATCAAGCGCATCTCCGGCCCGCATCTGCACCGCGCCTGGCTCAACGTCCCGCACGTCACGCACAACGACGAGGCGGATGTCACGGAGCTGGAAGCCTACCGCAAGGAGCTGGACACGGCCGGCAAGGAGAAGGGCTACCGGGTCACCATGCTCGCCTTCCTGCTGCGGGCCAGCGTGTCCGCGCTGCGGCAGTTTCCGGAGTTCAACTCGTCCTTGTCGCCGGAGAAGGACACGCTGATCCTGAAGAAGTATTACCACGTCGGCATCGCGGTGGACACGCCGGACGGGCTGGTGGTGCCGGTGCTGCGCGACGTGGACCGCAAGGGCGTGATCGAGCTGAGCCAGGAGATGGGCGCGATCTCCAAGAAGGCGCGGGACGGCAAGCTGAGCGCCGCCGACATGTCGGGGGCGAGCTTCACCATTTCCTCGCTCGGCGGGATCGGCGGCACGGCGTTCACGCCCATCGTCAACGCGCCGGAGGTGGCGATCCTTGGCGTCGTGCGCTCCAAGATGGCGCCGGTCTGGAACGGGACGGAGTTCAAGCCCCGGCTGATGCTGCCGGTCTGCGTGTCTTACGACCACCGGGTGATCGACGGCGCGCTCGCCGCCCGCTTCACGCGCCACCTTTGCCACGTGCTTGAGGACGTGCGACGGCTGGTGCTGTGATCGGGGAGTATAAGGAACAGCTTATGCCGACAATCGAAGTGCGCGTCCCCGACATCGGGGACTTCAAGAACATCCCGATCATCGAGATCCACGTGGCGCCGGGCGCGGAGATCAGCGCGGAGGACCCGCTGCTCACGCTGGAGTCCGACAAGGCAACCATGGACATCCCCGCGCCCCACGCGGGCAAGGTGGCGGAGCTGAAGGTCAAGCCCGGCGACAAGGTGTCGGAAGGCGACCTGCTGATGCTGATGGAAGGGGCGGCGCAGCCCGGCGCCGGCGCGTCGGCGGGCGCCCCAGCCGCCGGTACGCACGCGCCGGGCGAGGGCCAGGCCGGTTACGGCTCCTCCGCGAAGCAGACGGAGGTGACCGGATCAGTGCCGGTGCAGGCCGGCCCGGCGCCCGGCGCCAAGCCCGCCGCCGGGGCGAGCGACATCCATGCCGAGGTGCTGGTGCTGGGCGCCGGCCCGGGCGGCTACACGGCGGCGTTCCGCGCCGCGGACCTGGGCAAGAAGGTCGTCCTGGTGGAGCGCTGGCCGAGCCTGGGCGGCGTGTGCCTGAACGTGGGCTGCATCCCGTCCAAGGCGCTGCTGCACGCCGCCAAGGTGATCGCCGAGACGGAGGAGATGGGCGCCCACGGCATCCGCTTTGCCAAGCCGGAGGTGGATATCGACGCACTGCGCGGCTGGAAGGACGGCGTAGTCAAGAAGCTCACGGGCGGCCTCGGGGGCCTGGCGCGGCAGCGCAAGGTGCAGGTGGTGCACGGCACCGGCCACTTCACCGCGCCGAACCAGGTGCTGGTGGAGGGCGACGACGGCAAGACCACGACGGTCGGCTTCGACCGCGCCATCATCGCCGCGGGGTCGGAGCCGGTCACGTTGCCGTTCATCCCGCACGAGGACCCCCGGGTGATCGACTCCACCGGGGCGCTGGAACTCGACGGGATGCCCGCGCGCCTGCTGGTCGTGGGCGGCGGCATCATCGGGCTGGAGATGGCGACGGTCTACCATTCGCTCGGCACGGCGGTGACGGTTGTGGAGCTGATGGACCAGATCATCCCCGGCGCCGACCGCGACATGGTGACGCCGCTGATGAAGCGGATCAGCAAGCAATACGCGGCGATCCACCTGAAAACCAAGGTGACGAAGATCGAGGCCGGGCCGGATGGGCTGACCGCGCACTTCGAGGGCGGGGGTGCCCCGGCGAGCGCGGTGTTCGACAAGGTGTTGGTCGCGGTCGGTCGCAAGCCGAACGGCAAGCTGATCGGCGCGGAGAACGCGGGCGTCCGGGTGGACGAGCGCGGCTACATCCCCGTGGACAAGCAGATGCGGACCAACGTGGGCCACATCTTCGCCATCGGCGACGTGGTCGGGCAGCCTATGCTCGCCCACAAGGCCACTCACGAAGGCAAGGTCGCGGCCGAGGTCGCGGCCGGGAAGAACAGCGCCTTTGACGCCCGCGTCATCCCCTCGGTCGCCTACACCGACCCCGAGGTGGCCTGGGTCGGCTTGACGGAGAACGAGGCCAAGGCCAAGGGCGTCAAGTACGGCAAGGGCGTGTTCCCCTGGGCCGCCAGCGGCCGTTCGCTCGCGCTCGGGCGGGACGAGGGGCTGACCAAAGTGCTGTTCGACGAGGGCACGGAGCGGATCATCGGCTGCGGCATCACAGGTCCGTCCGCCGGCGACCTGATCGCGGAAGCGGTGCTCGCCATCGAGATGGGCGCGGACGCCACGGACATCGGCGCCACCATCCACCCGCACCCGACCCTGTCCGAAACGGTCGGCATGGCGGCCGAAGCCTTCGAGGGCACCATTACCGACCTTTACATGCCGAAAAAGCACTGAGCTGGCCGACACGAGCCGCCGCAACCCGAAAGGACCACCCCCCATGAGCGAGCAGACCACGAAATCCTTCACCGCCAACGTAGGCAAGGCCGAGGAGGTCGTGATGCGCATCCCCGGCGCCGAGCCGGAGGATGGCGTGATGGCCCACCTGATCAACGCCGATCCGTCGCGCGGCCTGGTCGCGTCCATCATCCACCTGAAGCCCGGCACCACCATCGCCGCCCACTCGCATGAGGACTTCACTGAGGCGCATTACGTGTTGGAAGGCGACCTTCTCAACGACGGCGAGGAGTTCGGGCCGGGCGGCTACATCACCCACGGACCCGGCGTGGTGCACGGCCCCCATTCCTCCAAGAATGGCTGCCGCGTGCTGACGCTCCAGACCGGCCACCCAGGCCCCGAGCAGTCCGATCATCACGTGGTCGGCGGCACTGGACAAAGCCCAAGCTGACGCGCGGGCGGCCCCCCCCGTAGGCAGGACGGCGCATACGGAGCGCGGGCCGCGGGGGGAGGCGCCGGTCGCGCCCGACGCCCCCGCGTCGATGCCCGTCCTGCGGATCGCCGGTTTCTTGCGATGCTGCGGCGTCGGCCGCGTGCTACGCTGGGGGCTGTCTGATCGCCTGGGATCACCACCCGGCCTTTGCAGGCCGGAAAGGCCCCTGCGGCAGCAACCATCGACCGGCGCGGCCGCCTCCTAGCGGAAACGCGCACGGCGAGCAGGGAGGGCAATTCCATGGCTGAAACGCTTGAAAGGACCCGGGCGGAGGCGCCGGACACCGTGGCCGAGCTTGACGCGGTGATCATCGGCGCCGGCTTCTCCGGCATGCACATGCTGAAGTCGCTGCGGGACCAACTGGGCCTGAAGGCGCGGGTTTACGAAGCCGGCGAAACCGTCGGCGGCACCTGGTACTGGAACCGGTACCCGGGCGCGCGCTGCGACTCCGACGCCTACATCTACTGTTTCACCTGGGACAAGCAGTTGCTGCAGGAATGGGAATGGTCCGAACGCTACCCGGAGCAGCCCGAGATCCTGCGCTACCTTGAGCACGTGGCCGAACGCCACGACCTCAAGCGCGACATGCAGTTCAACACGCGCGTGACCGGCGCCGCGTTCGACGAGGCGGCCAAGCTGTGGACGGTGCGCACCGATACGGGCCAAGAGATCAGGACGCGCTTCCTCGTCACGGCCGTAGGCTCGCTCTCGACCACGAACCTGCCGCAGTTCAAGGGCCTCGAAACGTTTGGGGGCAAGTGGTTTCACACCAGCAGCTTCCCCCGCGGCGGCGTTGACTTTACCGGCAAGCGCGTGGCCGTCGTCGGCACCGGCGCCACCGCGGTCCAGGCCATCGCCGAGATTTCGCAGCAGGCCAAGCAGCTCACCGTATTCCAGCGCACCGCCAACTACTGCGTGCCGGCGCGCAACGGCAAGGTGGACCCCGAGCTCACTGCGGCGCGCAAGGCGGACTACGACGGGGTGATCAAGCGCACCCGCGAGTCCTTCTTCGGCCAGGAGCATTACTTTATCCCGAAATCGGCGCTGGACGCCACGCCGGAGGAGCGCGAGCGCGAGTTCGACCGGATGTGGGACTGCGGCGGCTTCGCCTTCTGGCTCGGCAACTACCAGGACATGTTCTTCAGCCAGGAGGCCAACAATCTCTGCGCCGACTACATCAAGCGCAAGATCCGCCGGACCGTGAAGGACCCGACCGTCGCCGAGAAGCTCATCCCCAAGGGCTACCCTTATGGCACCAAGCGCCAGCCGCTCGACACGAACTATTATGAGACCTTCAACAAGGAAAACGTGCTGCTGGTGGACGCCAGCACGGACGGCCCTATCGAGGAGATCACCGAGGCGGGCATCCGGGCGGGCGGTAAGGAGTACGGGTTCGACATCATCGTTTTCGCCACCGGGTTCGACGCCCTGACTGGCCCGCTCAAGGCCCTGAATCTCCAAGGCCGCGGCGGCCGCACGCTGGACGAAGAATGGGCGGAGGGTCCGCGCACCTATCTTGGCGTCGCGGTTGCCGGTTTCCCCAACCTGTTCACCATCACCGGCCCGCAAAGCCCGTCGGTGCTGTCGAACATGCCGGTGTCGATCGAGCAGCATGTCGAATGGATCACCGATTGCGTGGATCACATGCGCAAGAACGGCAAGGCCCTGATCGAGGCCACACCCGGCGCGCAGGACCGATGGGTGGCGCACGTCAACGAGGTCGTCAGCGCCACGCTGATGCCCAAGGCCAATTCCTGGTACATGAGCGCCAACATCCCCGGCAAGCCGCGCGCCTTTTTGCCCTACTTGGGACCGGAAGGCGTCGGCGGCTATCGCAAAACCTGCGACGACGTTGCCGCAAAGGGCTATGAGGGCTTTGACCTGACTTAGCC
>CALMVT010000189.1 GCA_937873175.1 uncultured Acetobacteraceae bacterium
GGGATCGAGTTCTGACCGCACGCGCCCTCATGCTGCAAGGCACCGGGTCGAGCGTTGGCAAGTCGCTGCTGGTGGCCGGGCTGGCGCGGGCCTGCCTGCGGCGCGGCATCGCGGTGCGCCCGTTCAAGCCGCAGAACATGTCGAACAACGCCGCGGTCACGCCGGATGGTGGGGAGATCGGCCGGGCGCAGGCGCTGCAGGCCCGGGCGGCGGGCGTAGCTCCTTCCGTCCACATGAACCCCGTGCTGCTGAAGCCGCAGAGCGAAACCGGATCGCAGGTCGTCGTGCAGGGCCGGGTCCACGCCACAGCCCGCGCCCGCGAATACCAGGCGATGAAGCCCGGCCTGATGCCCTTCGTGCTCGACAGCTTCCGCCGCCTGGCAAGCGAGGCCGAGCTGATTCTTGTAGAAGGCGCCGGCAGCGCGTCGGAGGTGAACCTGCGCGCCGGGGACATCGCCAACATGGGCTTCGCCCAGGCCACGGCGACCCCGGTGGTGGTGGTCGGCGACATCGACCGCGGCGGGGTAATCGCCAGCCTGGTAGGCACCCAAGCGGTGCTGGACCCGGCGGATGCCCGGCTGGTGCGCGGCTTCATCGTGAACCGGATGCGCGGCGACCCGGCGCTGTTCGACGCCGGAATGGCATTCATCGCGGCACGGACCGGCTGGACGCCGCTCGGCCTCGTGCCTTACTTCGCGGGGGCGACCCGGCTGCCGGCGGAGGACGCGGCGGACCTGGCGGAAGGCGAGCGGCGGCTTCAGCATGGGAAGCCTGGGGCCAGGCTGCGCATCGCCGTCCCCGTGCTGCCGCGCATCGCCAATTTCGACGACCTGGACCCGCTGGCCGCCGAGCCGGACGTGGACCTGACGATGGTGCCGCTCGGCACGCCGTTGCCGGTGTGCGACGTGGTGGTCCTGCCGGGATCGAAGGCGACGATGGCCGACCTGGCCGACCTGCGGGCCGCCGGGTGGGACATCGATATCCTGGTGCACCACCGGCGCGGCGGGTGGATCGTCGGGCTATGCGGCGGATATCAGATGCTGGGCCGCTCGATCCACGACCCGCAGGGGATCGAGGGGGCGGCAGGCCGGGTCGCCGGGCTTGGCCTGCTGGACGTGGAGACCGTGCTCACCGGAGAAAAGCGGCTGACGGAAGTATCGGGCCGGTCCGGCGACGGCGTGGCGTTCCATGGCTACGAGATGCACATGGGCCGCACCACCGGCTTGGCGACTGGGCGGCCCTTGCTGCACCTGGCGGATGGGCGCGCGGACGGGGCCTGCTCTCCGGACGGGTCGGTGCTCGGCACCTACATGCACGGGCTGTTCGCCGATGACAGGCAGCGCAGCGCGTGGCTGCGGCGTTGGGGCGCGGCGCCGTCGGGTTATCGGCATGAGAAGGCGGTCGAGCAAGCGCTGGATCAGCTGGCGCAACACCTGGAAGCGCATTGCAACGTGGACCGTCTGCTCAGCCTCGCAGCGTAGCGGCCCAAAGCAGCAGGTAGGCCGCCATCTGCAGCGCGCAGGCGGTGCGATAGAGCGACAGCGCCCGGCCGAGATCACGCAGCGTGGCCTCTACTCGTCCGTCGCCCATCCAGGCGTCGTCCACCCGCGTTTCGCCATACACCCGCGGACCCGCGAGCCGCAGGCCGAGCGCCCCGGCCATCGCCGCCTCCGGCCAGCCCGCGTTCGGCGACCGATGCCGCCTGGAATCCCGCCGCACCGCCCGCCATGCTCCCCGCGCGGACGCGCCGGGGTGCAGGAACGCAGCCAGGGTGAGCCACCCGGCCGCAAGGCGGGACGCCGGCAGGTTCACCGCGTCATCCAGCCGAGCCGACGCCCAGCCGAACGCCCGGTGCCGGGGCGTGAGGTGGCCGATCATGCTGTCCGCGGTGTTGACGGCCTTGTAGGCGGCGATCCCCGGCAGGCCGAGCAGCGCCCCCCAAAGTGCTGGGGCGACGACGCCGTCGGAGAAGTTCTCGGCCAGGCTCTCGATGGCGGCTCGGAGGACGGCCGCCTCGTCCAGGGTGTCCGGGTTGCGCCCGACGATATGGGCGACGGCGGCGCGTCCGGCGGGCAGGCCGCCTCGGCGCAGGTCACGGCCGACCGCGGCGACGAAGCTCCACAGGCTACGCTGTGCGATAAGCGTACTTGCGGCGGTGGCCGTCAGAAGCAGCGACAGTGCTGGGGGCAAGGCTCGGGACCCGGCCTGCAACGCCGCCGCCGGGACGGTGGCCGCGGCGAGCAGCGCCGCCACGGCGAGGATGCCCCAAAGGCGGCGCGTTTGCGGGCCTGCCCCCTCGCGGTTCCAGGCCCGGTCCATCCAGCCGATCAGCGCGCCCGCCCACATCACGGGATGCCCAATGGCGCGCAGGGCGCCGCCGGGGTATCCCGCCGCGGCCTCCAACGCCAGGGCACAGGCAATCAGGCCCAGGTTGGAGGCGAGAAGCATCGGGCGGGAGCTAACATGGCGGACTCTGAATTGGCGATGGCCCATGGCGGCGGCCTGATCGCCGCGCGGGCCATGTTCCCCATGGCGCCGAGGCCGTGGATCGACCTTTCAACCGGGATCAACCCACTGCCCTACCCCATGCCCGCCTTGCCACCGGAGGCTTACCAGCGCCTGCCGGAACCCGAGGAGGTGCTGCGGCTCGAAGCTGCGGCGGCCCGAACCTATGGCGTTGCCGATCCCCGGACCGTTGTGGCGGCGCCGGGCACGCAAGTCCTGATCAGCATGCTGCCGCACCTGTTCCGGCCCGCCCGCGTCGCCGTTGTCGGTTTCACCTACTCCGAGCACACGGCGGCGTGGTCTGCAGCCGGCAGCACGGTTTCAGTTGTCCCCGGCGTCGCATCGGTCGACTCGGAACCCGCCGCGGTGCTATGCAACCCCAACAATCCCGACGGCCGCCGTACCCGCGTTGCGGATCTGCTGGCCTTGGCCGCCCGAGTCGAAGTGATGGTGGTGGATGAGGCGTTCGCCGACCTTGAAGCGCCGGGCCTCAGCCTCGCGCCCGTACTGCCGGCCAACGCAGTCGTGCTACGGTCGTTCGGCAAAACATACGGGCTAGCCGGGCTGCGCCTGGGGTTTGCCGTGGCGGCCCTTCCGATGGCGCGCGTCATCCGCAATGCCCTGGGACCTTGGGCGGTCAGCGGCGCCGCGGTGGCGTTTGGCACGGCGGCGCTGTCGGACGCCGCGTGGCTCCGAGCCACGCGCATTCGACTACAAGCCGACGCGGCACGGCTGGATGGCTTGCTGACGCAGGCCGGTTTCCGGATCGTGGGCGGCACGTGCCTGTTCCGGCTGGCTCAGCACGCCGAGGCGGCAGCGACTTTCGACCGCCTCGGCCAGTCCGGTATCCTGGTGCGGCGCTTCAACGCGGAGCCTAGCTGGCTCCGCTTCGGTATCCCCGGCAAAGGCTGGGACCGGCTTGCTGCCGCGTTAACCTTTGCGTGACCCAACGGCGGGGCCGGACCCGCAGGTCCGGCCCCGCCCGAACGGTCAGCGGTCCTTCATGCTAGTGATGATCCGGCTCACCATGCCGTAGGCGATGGCTTCCTCCGCGCTCATCCAGTAGTTGCGGTCGGTGTCGCGGGTCACGCGCTCCATCGTCTGCCCGGTTTCCTTGACGATAATGCCGTTGATGCGCTCGCGCATCTTGATAATTTCCCGCGCCTCGATGTCGATGTCGGTGGCCGGGCCGCGCACGCCGCCCATCGGCTGGTGCAGGAGGAAGCGCGTGTTGGGCAGGCAAAGCCGCCGCTCCTTGACGCCGGCCAGGAAGATCAGCGCCCCGGCGCTGGCGACCCAGCCGGTGCCGATCACCCGCACCGGAGCGATGGCGTCCACGAAGCGGATCATGTCGTGAATGGTGTCGCCGCTTTCCACGTGGCCGCCGGGCGAGTTCACGTAAACGTCGATCGGCTTATCGGAATCGCTCGCGAGCGCCAGCAGGCGCCCCGTCACGTCGCGGGCGACCTTGTCGTTGATCGCGCCGAACACCAGCACCTTGCGGGTGTTGAACAGCCGGTGCTCCAGCTCGTTGATCGGCGAGGACAGCGTCTTGTTGTCATCCGGCTCCTTTGGCTCGGGGCCGATCGGCTCAGGGACTTCCGGGGCGTCGGGGTCTTCGTCATCGGCGCGCGGCGCGAAGCGGTTAAGTGCTGCCAAGGTGAACTCCTGCGGAAAGGTGGCGCATATATAGTGCGGCTGCCCCCCGGCGACCAATCCCCGGACGGTCGGCCGGGGGAACGCTAATCGAGCGCCCGCGCCCGGATGGTGCCCTCGATGTCGCACAGCGCCGCCAGCGTCGCCGTGCGTCCGGTCGGCCGGCGCTCCACATCGACCATGACGTAGCCCAGCTCCCCGTCGGTTTGCAGCACCTGCGCCAACACGTTCAGGCCGATCTGGCTGAACACGGCGTTGATCTGGCCGAGCACGCCGGGCACGTTGCGATGGACGTGCAGGAAGCGCGGCCGGCCCGGGATGCGCGGCTGCTCCACATGCGGGAAGTTGACAGCGCCGCCGGTCGATCCGCTGTCCAGGAAGTCCAGCAGCTTGCGCGCGACCTCCTCGCCGATGCGCTCCTGCGCTTCCTCCGTGGAGCCGCCGATATGCGGGGTCAGGATCACGTTCGGGAGACCCTGCAGCGGCGAGGTGAACCGCTCGCCCGCGGATTTCGGCTCGACCGGAAACACGTCCACGGCCGCGCCGGCCAGCCGCCCGGCGCGCAGCGCCTCCGCCAGCGCTTGGAGGTCCACCACCCGGCCGCGGGAATTGTTGATCAGATATGCACCGGGCCGCATGGCGGCGATTTCGGCGGCGCCGATCATACCGCGGGTCGCCGGCAGGTCAGGCACGTGCAGGGTCACGACATCGCTGCGGCCCAGTAGTTCACGCAGCGTTGCTACCGACTCCGTGTTGCCATGGCGCAGCTTGTTGGTGCGGTCAAAGAAGATCACCCGCATGCCCATCGCCTCGGCGAGCGTCGATAGCTGGCTGCCGATGTTGCCGTAGCCGACGATGCCCAGCACCTTGCCGCGCACCTCGAAGCTGCCGACGGCCGACTTGTCCCAGCCGCCCTCGTGCGCCTCCGCCGAACGCGGCGTAACGCGGCGCAGCAACATGACGATCTCGCCCATCGTCAATTCGGCGACGCTGCGGGTGTTGCTGAACGGCGCGTTGAACACCGGAATGCCCATCGCTCGGGACGCCTGCAGGTCCACCTGGTCGGTGCCGATGCAGAAGCAGCCCACCGCCATCAGCGGCCCGGCGCCCGCGAGCACGGCGCTTGAAAGCTGGGTTCGGCTGCGGATGCCGATGATGTGCGCGCCGCGGACGGCCTCGGCGAGCGCCGCGCCTTCCAGCGCCTTGGCGTGGCGCTGCACGTCGGTGTAGCCGGCGGCGGCGAACAGTTCGGCGGCGCTGGCGCTGATGCCCTCCAGTAGGACGACGCGGGTTTCGGCGCGTCCGAAGGGAGCATCGGGCAAGAGGCGGGGCATGGCAGAGGTTCCTTCGTGGTGCTCACCAAGCATCGTTCTGCGGAGCGTGCTCACGCGTAGCAGGCAAAATGATGCGTCTTCAACGGCCCCTAAGCAGGCATTCGTGGCGCAAGCCACGAATGCCTGCTTAGGCCGAACCGGCACCTGGCGATCCATCGCGGGCTTGCCAAGCCGGGGCGATGCGGGAACAAGCCCCCATGCCGCCGAACATTGATCCGCCCCGCCCGTCCTTGCGGGCACGCTTGGGCGCGCTGCGCACCTTGCCGCCCTTCCTGGCGCTGATCTGGCGCACCAGCCCGGCGCTCACCGCGGCGACATTGGCGCTCCGGCTTGTGCGGGCGCTGCTGCCGGTGGCGGTGCTGTTCCTGGGCAAGCTGATCATCGACGAGGTGTTGCACCTATCGCAGCAGCCCGATCACCCGGCGGACGCCGCCGGCTGGATCGCGAGCGGCCTGGTGCTGCGGCTCGCGTGGCTGCTTCTGGCGGAGCTGGGCTTGGCAGTGCTGACGGACGTGTTGGGCCGGGTGGTGTCCCTGGTGGACGCGTTGCTGGCCGAGCGGTTCACCAATGCGTCCAGCATCCGGCTGATGCAGCACGCGGCGACGCTCGACCTGGAAGACTTCGAGGACAGCGAGTTGCAGGACAAGCTGGACCGCGCCCGGCGGCAGACCGCGGGGCGCACGACGCTGATCAGCCAGATGTTCGGCCGGGCGCAGGACCTGGTGACGGTGGCGAGCTTCGCCGCCGGGCTTGCGGCCTATGCGCCGTGGCTGATCGCACTGCTGCTGCTGGCGCTGGTCCCCGCCTTCGTGGGCGAGGCGCATTTCAATGCGCAGGATTACGCGCTGAGCTTTGCCCGCACGGCGGAGCGGCGGGAGCTCGACTATGTCCGGCAGACCGGCGCCAGCACGGAAACGGCCAAAGAAGTCAAGATCTTCGGCCTCAACGACTTCCTGATCGAGCGTTACCGGCAGTTGTCGCTGGCCATGCAGGCGGAGAACCGGCGGCTCGCGGTGCGCCGGGCCGGCTGGGGCGGGGCGTTCGCGGCGCTTGGCACGGTCGGCTACTACGTCGCCTATGCCTACCTCGCGTGGCGGACGCTGAGCGGCGGGTTCAGCATCGGCGACCTCACCTTCCTGGCCGGCTCGTTCCTGCGGCTGCGCGGGCTGCTGGAAGGGCTGCTCACCGGCTTCTCCAGCCTGGCCAGCCAGGCGCTATATCTCGACGACCTGTTCTCGTTCTTCGAGGTGGAGCCGGAAATCCATTCGCCCGCGGAGCCGCGTCCCTTCCCTGCTACGATCAGCACCGGCTTCGTGTTCGAGGGCGTCGGCTTCCGCTACCCCGGCGCCGAGCGCTGGGCCGTCCGCAACCTCAATTTCACGCTTTGCCCCGGCGAAACCCTGGCCCTGGTCGGCGAGAACGGCGCCGGCAAGACCACATTGGTGAAGCTGCTGGCCCGGTTATACGACCCCGACGAGGGCCGCATCCTGCTGGACGGGCGCGATATCCGGGAATACGACCTGGACGTGCTGCGCGGCAGCATGGGCGTGATCTTCCAGGACTTCGTGCGCTACTACATGACCGCCGCCGACAACATCGCGGTGGGCCGCATCGAGGCGCGCGACGACCGCGGCCGGATCGAGGCCGCCGCCCGCCGCGGCCTGGCCGACGACGTGATCCGCCGCCTGCCCCGGGAGTACGAGCAGATGATCGGCCGCCGCTTTCGCAGCGGCATCGAGCTGTCGGGCGGCGAATGGCAGAAGATCGCCATTGCCCGCGCCTACATGCGCGACGCCCCCCTGCTGATCCTGGACGAGCCGACGGCCGCGCTCGACGCCCGGTCCGAGTTCGAGGTGTTCCAGCGGTTCAAGGAGCTGAGCGCCGGGCGCACGGCGGTGCTGATCTCCCATCGGTTCAGCAGCGTGCGGATGGCCGACCGCATCCTGGTGATGGCTGGCGGCGAGATCGAGGCGTCAGGCACGCACGAAGCACTCCTGGCGCAGCGCGGGCGCTATGCCGAGTTGTTCGAGCTACAGGCGGCGGGCTACCGCTAGGCCGGCGCCGCCCCGCACGCCGCAAGCAGCCCGCGCAGGTCCTGGATCGCCGGGAACACCTCCTGGTTCAAATCGCAGCCCTGCCGGTCATGCGCGGCCTGCTCCATTTCCACGATGGCGCGGTCCTCGGCGAAGATGCGCTCGGTGAAGAACACCAGGAACGGCCAGGCCGCCTCGATCAGGCCGGGGATGCGCGGGCGGCGCACCGAGAGGAGGCCGAAGGTGCGATTGGTGCGCTGGTCCGCATCGAGCGGCACGTAAACGATCCACAGGTCCATCACCGGGATGTCGTCCCCGGCCCAGATCTTCAGCGTTTGATACGGATACTCGGTCCGAATCGTCATCTTGTCGCGGTTGTTCCCCCAGCCGCCGACCCGCTTGGAGCCGAACACCACGCGCTCACCGAGCGACTGCCCGCCGCCGGTGCGTGCAAAGGTGTAGTCGATCTCCAGCCAGTCCTCGCCCATCCGGCGGCCGAGGAAGCGCGGGCGGATCTGGCCCATCTGCGCGCGGTGCAGGAACTGGTGGTTCATGTCCATCAGGTTCTCGTGCATGAACGTGTAATGGCAGCCGATGGGCTTGCCGAAGCGCCTGGTCTTGTAGGCGGGGTTTGCGACGGAGCCGAGGGCGGGAAATGGGCACGACTCCGCCAGGCCGGCGTCGCCTGGAAAAACGAAGATCAGCCCCTCGGCTTCCCGGCATGGATAAGCGCGCACGCCGTTCGGCAGGCGGCCCTTGCCGAGATACGGCACGTCGGTGCAGCGGCCGGTCCGGTCATAGGCCCACCCATGGTAGCAGCAGCGGATTGCCTCGCCGTCCACGACCCCTTTATGCAGCGGCACCTGGCGGTGGGCGCAACGGTCCTCCAGCGCGAAAACGTCGCCCTGCTTGCTCCGCGCCAGCACAATCGGTTCGCCGGCAAATCGGGTGCCGAGCGCCCCGCCCGGCTTCACCTCGCGCGACCACGCCAAGGGATACCAATGGTCGGGATGCGCGCCGATCCGGCGCAGGTCGGTGCCGGCCAAAGTGTTGGGTCCGTCAAGCATCGGTGTCTCCGCAGTTGCCCGACCATCCGGCGTCATTGCACTCGCGTCAATGCAAGGCGGGACAAATCCCGGTGCTGGTCCGCCAGTGCTGGTCTGCCCATGCTGGTCCGATGGACGGGACCCCCCATATCAAGGCCATGCTTGATGCGCCCCGCCCCCCTGCCGTGACCACCACCGCCCTCCTGCCCCGCCCGCCCATGGCGACGCGGGAACGTTCGCAGGTGGAAGCATTCTTCGTGCTGCGGCGCAACCCGCTGGAATTGTGGGGTCGCCCCGCCTACGAGCAGGACGTGCTCGGCGGGCGCTTCCTGGGCCGCGAACAATTGATGTTGAACGCGCCCGACGCGATCCGGCATGTGCTGGTGGCGAACCATGAGAATTACGGCCGCAACATCGGGGCGCAACGCGTGCTGCAGCCGCTGCTGGGCCGCGGCCTGTTCCTGGCGGAAGGCGCGGCGTGGCGGCACCAGCGCCGCACCATCGCGCCCGCCATGTCGCCGCGCACCATGCCCGTGCTCGCCCGCCACGTGGTCGCCGCGTCTCGGCACGCCGAAACCGAGCTGGACCGCCTTCTCGGCCAGCCGGTTGTGCTGATGCCGCATCTGCAGCACCTGGCGCTGCACATCGCCGGGCAGTCGATGTTCTCCTTGGAGATGGCCGGGTTTGGCGCCGGGCTGCGGGCGCTGCTCATGGAGTATGCCCGGCGCTTCGCCCAGCCCGGCGCGCTTGACCTGCTACTGCCGAGTTCCGTCCCCTCGCCGCTCGATCTCGGCCGTGGCGCGTTCCGGGCGAAGTGGCTGCGCTTCATCGACCGGCTGATCGACGCCCGCGCCGAGCAGACGCCGGCGGAGGGTGGCCCGCGCGACCTGCTGGACATGCTATCCGCCGCCCGCGACCCGGCGACCGGTGCCGGCTTCAGCCGCGCGCAGTTGCGGGACGAGGTCGCGACGATGATCCTGGCCGGGCACGAGACGACGGCGGTGACGCTATTCTGGGCCTGCTACATCGCTGCCCGGCTGCCGGACCAGCAGGACCGCCTGGCCGCCGAAGCCGCCATGGCCGACCTGTCAGAGGACGGCGCCGCCGACGCGCTGCGCTCGTTGCCCGCGATCCGCGCCCATGTGGACGAGGCACTGCGGTTATACCCGCCAGCGTTCCTGATCGTGCGGGAAGCGTTGGGGCCGGACGTCATCGCGGGGCGCCGGGTCGCGGCGGGCACGGTGGTCAGCGTATCGCCCTGGGTGCTGCACCGGCATCGCAAGCTATGGGACGATCCGGACCGCTTCGACGCCGACCGTTTCATGCCGGGCTCCGTGCCGCCGGACCGCTACAGCTACATGCCGTTCGGGGCCGGTCCGCGCATCTGCGTCGGCGCGCAGTTCGCGTTGACGGAGGCGGTACTGGTGCTGGCGCGGCTGCTGCGGCGCTTCCGGATTCGATTCGCCGGGCGCGGCGCGGTGATGCCGCGCGGCTTTGTCACGACGCAGCCGGACCGCCCCGTCCATTTCGTTCTGGAACAGCGACCGTAAGAGGCAGCGGCGGCGAACCCGGCATCAGCGGCCTGGTTCCCGGCTCAAGCTCGGTGGTCAGCTCCGCCAAGCGGCGGGCGGAGCGGATAATGCGCTGCAGGGCCAAGCCGGTGTTGGTGAGCATGTGGTCGGTGCTGCCCAGGATGTCCTGCAGCAAGGTATTGAACTCCGCCTGTACTGCCGGCGACATGTGCGCCCGGCCAAACGTGACCTCGCCCAGCCACGCCGGCAGGCCCCCGGTGATGTCGAGCTGGTTGCCGATGAAGTAGCGAAGATCGCCATCGGCTCCGAACACGGGCGAGATGAACAGCAGGTTCCAGAACGCGACGCCGTTCTTGCGGTAGTTCACAATCCACTCGATGCAGCCCTCGCCTGCGCGGAGGCCGCGGCCGATGCGGGCGCGGGTGGCCGGGTCGCTGGCGGCCCCTTGCAGGAAGCGGCAATTGCGGCCGACCAGCTCGATCCGGGGATAACCTGACAGGGCCTCGAACGCCGTGTTCACGGCGACCATCGGCATGTCGGGCAATCGGGCGTCGCTCAGCACCATGGGTTCCGTGCTGTTGGCGACCGCCGCCAGGAGCGCCGTCTCCATCCTGTCCTGCTCAGCCATGGGCGCTACCTCCGTTGCTCACCATGCTCCCAGCGCCGGGACAAAGCCAGTCAGCCGTGGCGGTTGCGCCAGATTTCGGCGGCTTGCCCGTCGGCCTGTTCAGGCGCGGCGCCCAAGGCGATCAGCCCCAGCGCCACCGTCGCGACGGCCGTAGCGGTCCCCGGGCCGTCCGCGCGGTGCCAGACTGCGGCGAAACCGGCCTCGCCGCCGGCATTGGGTAGTGGCGGCAGGATGGCCTCGCCCTGGCCCTGCGCGCGGTCGAACCAATGCGCGGCCACGGCCTTGGCCGGGGTGCGCTCGGCTTCCCCGCCACCGCCCTTGACGACGACCAGGCGGCGGCGCTCCAGTAGGTCGGCGGTCGCGAGGTGGAGCGCGATGTAAGCGGGATGGAACACCCCATCCACGCCGGCCCGGGCATCGAACGGGTTGAGCAGACGCGCCGCCGTGTTGAGCGGCGAACGCAGGCCGAGCAGCCGCCGCAGGTCCAGCAGCGCCTTGAGTTTCGGGCTGAACGCTTCGAGCGGCAGGTAGGCGAACCCCATTTCGTTGAGCTGGCCCGCGGCCTCCGCGCGGTCGCGGGCCGGGCGCAGTCCGAGCGCTTCCAATCCCTCCGGAACCGTCGTGCCGCGAGAAAACTCGTTGGTACCGTGCATCAGAACGCGATGCCCGGCGCGGGCCAGCGCCAAGGCAGCCAGCAGGAACCAGGGCGCGTCGCGCGTCCGCCCTGCGCCATATGACGGCCAATCCAGGTCCACCGGGGCCACCCCCGCCGGCAGGCCCGCCCCCATGTGCGCCCGGGCGGCATCCACCAGCCCGGCCATCTCCGCCGGGTCCTCGCCCCGGTAGCGCAGCAGCATCAGAAATGCGCCGACCTGGTGCGGGTCGGCCTCGCCGTCCAGCACGGCCGACAGGGCATCCAGCGCCTCTTCCCGCGTGAGCGCCCGCGACCGCCCTGGGCCGCGGCCCAGGGTGCGGACAAAGGTGGCGAAGCGGTGCTCTTCGGGCGTCGCCGCCGGGTCAGGCCGCAAGTTCGTTCTCGATGGCCGGGGCGCCCCGCTCGGCGTCCGCCAGGGCGACAACCGCGCCGATCAGCACCAGGGTCGGCCCGTCCAGCCCGGCGGCGGCAACCGCGTCGGCGATGCCGGCGAGCGTGCCAGGCATCCGGCGCTCACCGGCAAGGGTCGCGTTCTCCACCGCGATGGCCGGCGTGTCCGGCGCCATGCCCGCGGTCAGCAGCCGCGCCGCGAGCAGCGGCAAGGTGCGGACGCCCATGTAAACCGCAAGCGTGCCGCCCGCGCGGGCCAGCGCCGTCCAGTCGTGCTCAGGCAGCCGGTCGTCGCTGCCGTGCGCCGTGATCAAGTGCAGGCTGCGCGACGTGCCGCGGTGGGTCAGCGGGATGCCGAGCTGGGCCGCGGTTGCCAGCGCCGCCGTGATGCCAGGCACGACCTCGGTTGGCACGCGGGCGGCGCGCAGGCTTTCCAGCTCCTCCCCGCCGCGGCCGAACACGAAGGGGTCGCCGCCCTTCAAGCGCACGACGTGGCGGCCGGCCTGGGCGTGGCGCACGATCAAGGTGTTGATGGCCCCTTGCGCCATGGCATGGCGGCCGCAGCGCTTGCCCACGTCGATCCGCCGCGCGCCCGGCCGGATCAGCGCCAGCACCTCGGGGCCGATGAGCTTGTCGTACATCACCACGTCGGCGTCCCGGATTGCCTCGACCGCGCGCACCGTCAGCAGGCCCGCGTCGCCCGGCCCGGCGCCGACCAGGGTGGCGCGCCCGGTCCGCGCCGACGCCGCGGGCAGCGCGCCGACCACCACACCCCGCGCTGCCGCCGCGTCATGGGTCGGCCCCGGCGCCGCGACGCACAGCCGCACGCCGTCGAGATCGGCCGGAATAAACGCCCGGCAATCCAGTTGCAGCCGGCCCTCCGCCGCCAGCGCCAGCGTGCCCGCGTCGGGCGCCGGGTTGATGACGTGCAGCAGCGCACCCCGGCGCAGCAGGTAATCAGCCGCCGCCATATCCCCGCCCACCAGCAGCACGCGCAGCCCATGAAGGCCGAGCGTGAAGGGCGCCGGGTCAAGCAGCGAATCGGTGGGCATCAGGCAATCTCCTCAGCATGGGCACGCAGGAACCCCGGCACTGCGGGGTCCGCAGCCGCTGCATGGGGCACAGATGGGCATGCCGGCCGGTTTCCGCCAGGAACCGGCCGGCATGGAGTATCCCACCTATACCCACGCAAGCAAAGCGCATACCAAGTGGCAGGCCCCACCTTTTTTGCATCCGTTTCGGCGGGCGCTTCGTTCATTGCCCATTGAAGCGGCATTCGCCGGCACGCCGACGGGTGGACAACGAACGGGACGGCGCGATACAGCACGCGCCATGGCCCGACACTTGGCACCCTTGCTGGCCGCCCTGTGGCTCACCGGATGCAGCGTCGCCCGCTTCGACATCCCCGGTGCTGGCGGCGATGAAGCCGCTTATGCCGAACGACACCCCTATTACGCCGAGTATTGCGCCCTGTCGCAAATCAAGAAGAAGCTCGGCTTCGGCGCGGACATCCGGGGGCAGATCGGCGGGCATGCCGTGTTCTACCTCAACGGCGCTTGCCGGGTTGCCGGCCTGACCTATCCGGTGCTGGACGTCTGCGACGGGACAGGAAGCCAGCCGCCGGACGGCGTGGGCTTGAGCATGAACGCGCATTTTGTCAACGCGAAGTGGGTGGCGACGCCGGGCCGCGAGTTCTTCTTTCACGGCGGCCTGCCGCCGGACGCGCCGGTGACGCGCGACACCTACGCCCGGGTGCAGGAAGAGGCGAAGCGCCTCCGCATCTACGAGGGCGTGGTCTTCCAGCCATGGGTGTTCGCCACCGTGCCGCCGGGTTGGGCGCCGGAGGCCACGAAGTACGAGGTTTCGGTTGCGACCGATTACGCCATCAGCCTCGGCCGCGGCCGTTACTGCGCCCGCGTGCCGGTCAGCCGGGCGCAGATGGCGGCGATGGTGGCGTTCCTCAACGAGCAGAACGCGCCGTATCGCAGCGGAGCGCAAAAGTTTGAATGGAGCGTGTTCACCGACAACTGCATCCACCTGGCGCACAACGCACTCGCCGTTGCCGGGCTTTGGGCGCCGTGGCGCATCCACCGCCTGTTCCTGGTTTCGGTGTTCGACTTCCCCACCCCGAAAAACGAGTTCGTCAACCTGATGCGCCGCGCCAACGACACGCGCCTGCTGGACGTGGCGCGGGCCTATCGCGACCCGGCAACCCGCCGCTCGCTGACCGAGTACGGCCGCCTGCCGGTCGGGCCGGGCGTGTTGGCGGAGTCGCGCGGGCCGCAGCGGCCGAACGAGGTGTATGACACCGACCTCAAGCTGATCTTCTACGACGCCCCGCCATTCGGCCCCTACCAGGGTTGGTTCGACGCGATCTTCAGCGACCCCGCCGCGTTGGACATCGATCGGAACGGGGCGGCGTTCGCCGTGGCCTACCAGGATGCCGAAGCCGAGCGCCGGCCGCTCCAATGGTGGCAGGAACGGCCACCCTACGCAGGGGACCCGGCGTTCCCGGCGTTTTATGACAAATTCTACCAAGCCGTGGCGCAGGAACGCATGCGGCTGCGGGGCACCGAACAGCAGCGGCCCATGGCCAGGCTGAACTGACGCCTCCTTCGGCGCTTGTTGTTAAACCTTTACTTCACCCTGGCAGGCCAGGATGTTGCGGCGCGCGGTAACGCGGTTATGATCGATACAGGAGCGAACGTGAGCGAACTCAAGACCGATCCCGTGCTTAACACCCAACACCAGACCGCGCCCGAGCGGGCCGTGGCCGAACTGCTGGTTAATGCGCTGCAGCTTGAGGTCGCGGCGGACAGCATTGACCCGGAGATGCGGCTGTTCGGGGAGGGCTTGGGCCTGGACTCGATCGACGCGCTGGAACTGGCCCTGGCCATCACCCGCGCGTATGGCTTCGAGCTGCGCTCGGACGATCAGCGCAACCACCAGATCTTCGCCTCGCTCCGCAGCCTGACCGGCCACATCGAGGCTTATCGGACCCGGTAAGGGTGGCCCGCGTGACCGCATCCGCGACAGGTCCTGACCTCCAGCCGCTGACCGACCGGGCGCCGGGTGCGGTTTTGTTCTGCCGCCATGGCCGGCCGGTGACGACCGCCGCCTTTCTGCATGACGCGCTGACCCTGGCGGAAACGCTGCCGGACGCCGCCGGGCACATGATCAACCTGTGCCGGGATCGCTACGCCTTTGCCGTCGCCTTCGCCGCCGCGCTGCTCCGCCGCCAGCCCTGCCTTCTGACGGGGGACCGGTCGGAAGCCGGGCTGGCGACGCTGGCGCAACGGTTTCCCCGCGCCTATGCTGCCGCCGAGGACCTCGGCACCGGCCCGCTCCCCGGCTGCCCCGTGCGCCCCGCCGGCGAAGCCCCCGCGACCGCGCCGCAGGTCCCGCGCATTCCCGCGCGCCAGCTTGCCGCGGTCGTGTTCACCTCTGGCAGCACCGGCGCGCCGGTCCCGCACAACAAGCTGTGGGGCGCGTTGGTCGCCCGCAGCCAGGCCGCCGCTGCTCAATTCGCGCTCGATGCAGACCGTCCGAGCACCGTGGTCGGCACCGTGCCGCCGCAGCACATGTACGGTTTCGAGTTGACCGTGCTGCTGCCGCTGCATGCGCCCGCCGCAAGCTGGTGCGGCCCGGCCTTCTACCCCGGCGACGTGAACGCCGCCTTGACCGCTGTGCCTGCCCCGCGGCTCCTGGTCACGACGCCCCTGCAAGTACGCGCGTTGCTACGCGCCGGCACCGGCCTGCCGCCGCTGCAGGCCGCGATCTCCGCCACAGCGCCGCTGGACCGTGATCTCGCTGCCGAGGCGGAACGGCACTGGCAGGCGCCAATGCTGGAAATCTTCGGCGCCACGGAGGTCGGTTCCGTTGCCAGCCGCCGTACCCTGGACGGCGACGTGTGGGCCGCTTACCCGGACGTCGTGGTGCAGCAGGACACGGAAGCTGCGACGGTTTCGGCACCCTGGGCCGAACCCGTGGCGCTCGCCGATCACATCGAGACCTTGGATGCGCGGCAATTCCGGCTGCTCGGGCGGCGGACCGACCTGGTGAAGCTTGGCGGGCGCCGCGCGTCGCTGTCCGGGCTGAACCGCATCCTCCTCGGGCTGGACGGCGTGGCGGACGGGGTGTTCGTCGTGCCGGGGGACCTGGAGCAGCGCGCCACCGCGCGGCTCATGGCGGTCGTGGTGGCGCCCCGGCGCAGCCCGGACAGCATCCTGGCGGAGCTGCGCGGCCGGGTCGATCCGCTGTTCCTGCCGCGCCGGGTGGTGTGCGTGGACGCGCTGCCGCGGAACGAACTCGGCAAGCTGCCGCAGGGGGCGCTGCTGGCGCTGCTGGCCCGGCACGATATGCCCGCCTGATGCGGCCCCCATGATGTGCCCCGTCGGCCGGTTCCGCATTGCGGAGGACCATCCGAGCCTGCCGGGCCATTTTCCAGGGCGGCCGGTCGTGCCCGGCGTGGTCCTGCTGGACGCGGCCTTTGCATTGATCCTGGCGGAGCAGCCGGGCCGCGGGATGGTCGGCCTTCCCTCGGTCAAGTTCACCCGGCCGGTTCAGCCCGGGCAGGACGTGCTCGTGTCCTGCGACGTCGGCGGCGACCGTGTCGCCTTCGCCTGCACGGTTGCGGGACAGCCGGTGCTGCATGGATCGGTCGCGCTGGGCGGCCCATCGTGACCTCGGCTGCCTGGGCCGCGCAGCCGGAGCGGGGCAGCGGGACCCTGCTGCGCGCCGCGCTTTGGTGCACCTTGCGCGCCGGGTGGCCGCTGGGACGGGTGCTGCTGCTGCCGGTGACGGCGTGGTTCCTTGTGACCTCCGGCCACGCCCGGGCGGCGTCTCGCGATTACCTGCGCCGCGCGCTTGGCCGTCCGGCCCGGGGGCGCGACGTGGCGTGGCACTTCTACACCTTCGCCGCCGCCGTGCTGGAGCGCGTGTTCCTCCTCGCCGGCCGGTCCCGCGGGTTCCGCATCGACACGGAAGGGCTGGAGCATTTGGCCGCTCTTGTCGCCGGTGGGCAAGGCTGCATCCTGCTCGGCGCGCACCTCGGCAGCTTCGAGGTGCTGCGCGCCGTCGCGGGGGCTTGCCCGGTGCCGGTTTGGGCGCTGATGTTCCGCCGCAACGCGGGCGCGCTCACCGCGCTGCTGGACCGGCTTGCCCCGGACGTGTGCCGCCAAGTCCTGGAAATCGGCGACCCCGCCAGCATGATCCGCGCCCATGAGTGCGTAGCGCGCGGCGAGATCGTCGGCATCCTAGCGGACCGCTCGCCGTCCGGGCAGCGCCGGGTCCTGGCGCCGTTCCTCGGCAGCCCGGCCGCGTTCCCGGCGGGGCCGTTCATCCTGGCGTCTACCCTTGCCGCTCCCGTGCTGCTGTTCCACGGTGTCCGGACGGGCCCGCGGCGCTACGCGGTGCGGTTCGAGCCGTTCGCCGACCGGGTTGTACTGCGCCGGGCCAGCCGGGCGGCGGACCTCGATAGCCACGTCGCCCGCTTTGCCGCGGCGCTGGAACGGGCGTGCCGGGCGCACCCGTTCAACTGGTTCAACTTCTACCCGTTCTGGGAACTGCCCGATGGACTCTCGACTTCTGCCGCGCCGGAGCTTGTCGTGCCAGAGCCTGTCGCGCCGGAACCTGGCGGGTTTGCTGGCGCTGCTTGCGCCGCGCCGGGCTTGGGGGGCGGACAAGGCGGCTGACGGCCTCGACCTCCAAGCGCTGATGGCGGGCCTGGCCGCGGTGCCGGAGCGCCGCGCCACGTTCCAGGAAACCCGGCGCTTCGCGGCGCTGGACCAGCCGCTGCTCAGCACGGGGCGCCTGCTTTACCGCCGCCCGGCCTACTTTTCCAAGACGACCGATTGGCCGCAGCCCGAAACCCTGGTGGTCGATGGCGGCCGGCTGGTGCTGACCGCGGGGAACGAGGCGCCGCGGGTGCTGGATCTCGGGGCCGTGCCGGAGCTGCGCACGCTGGTGGACGCGATCCGCGGTCCTCTGGCGGGGGACTTGGCCGCGCTGCGCCGGGCGTTCAGCGTCACGGCAGCCGGGGCTGCAGGCGGCTGGACGCTCGGCCTCGTGCCACTCGACCCGCGCGCCGCCCGCCTGCTGCGGCAGGCGGAGGTGTCGGGCCGGGGATCGGAGGTGTTGGCGGTGCGGCTGGTGCAGGCGAACGGCGACGAGCAGCAGATGGCCATCCGGCCGCTGCCCTGATGCGCCGCGCCGTCCCGGTGCTCGGCGCGCTGCTGGCGGCCGGGCTGCTGCTCGCGGCGGCGCTCAGCCTGATCACTGTCCGCACCGACATGGCGGATTTCCTGCCGCAGGGCGGGACGGAGGCTGCGCGGCTGGTGATGCAGGAAGCCCGCGCCGGCTCCGCCACCGGCCTGATCCTGCTGGGAATCGAGGACGCGCCCACGGCCGAGCTTGCCCGCATCAGCACCGCTTCGGCGGCGGGCCTGCGCGACTCCGGGCTGTTCAGCGTCGTGGCCGGTGGCCAAGCCGCGCTTGCGGACACGGAGGGGGCCGACCTGTTCGCCCGGCGCTACCTGCTGGCGCCGGCGGATTTCGACACGCCCGCGCTGCGTCGCGGGTTGGAGGATTTGCTGCGCCAGCTTCGGTCCTCCACGGCGCCGCTTGCCACCCAGTTCGGCCTTGCCGACCCGCCGGGCGCGTTCGGGGCGCTGCTGCGGAGCTGGATCGGCAGCAGCCAGGTCCGCACGGTGGACGGCGCGTGGTTCGCGCCTGACCGCGACCGGGCGCTGTTGCTGGCGCGCACCCGGGCCGGCGGCATGAACGTGCTGGCCCAAGAAGCCGCGACCGCCGCCATCGAAGCCGCGTTTCGCGCGGCCGGCCCCGGCCCAGCCCGGCTGCTGATCGCCGGCCCTGCGGTGTTCGCGCGGGATGCGGCCCGGGCGATCAAGGCCGACGTGCATCGCATCGCCACCGTATCGACGGCGCTGGTCATGCTGCTGCTGTGGTGGCGGTTCCGCTCGCCGCTGGTGATCGCGGCCATTGCGGCGCCTGTGGTGCTCAGCGTCGCCGCGGCGGCCGTTGCGGTGCAGGCGGCCTACGGCGCGGTGCATGGCGTGGCGTTGGGCTTCGGCGCGACCATGCTGGGCGTGTCGTTGGATTACCCCGTCCTGATGATCGGCCATCGCAAGCGCGGCGAGCCGGCCGCGGCGACCCGCGCACGCATTGGCCCGGCGTTCATCCTGGCGGTGGTGACGGCGGTGCTGGGCCTTTCGGCTATGGTGCTGTCGGGGTTTCCGGGCCTGGCGCAGCTGGGGATATTCGCCGCGGCCGGGTTGGCGCCGGCGGCGGCGGCCCCCGGTTGGCGGCGGCCCGGCTGATCGTGGCCGCCAACTTGGCGCCCGTCGCCGCCGACAACCCGGCCTGGCTCGGCCGGGTCGAGCGGCTGCGGCGGGGGCGGCTGCTCGGCCTCATCCCTGTGCTCGTCGCGGTTGGCTGGCTGTTGGCCATGGGCGGCCCGGCGTGGGAGGGCGACCTTGCCAATCTCAGCCCGGTGCCGGCTGCGTCCCGCGCACTCGACGCCGAGTTGCGCGCGGCGCTCGGCGCCCCCGATGTCGGCCAGCTACTGATCCTGCGGGGCCGGGACCCGGAAGCGGTGCTGACGGCGCAGGAGGCGTTGGTCCCGTTGCTCGGCCGCTTGCAAGCGGAGGGCGTGATCGGCGGCGCCGAGTACGCCGCCCGCCTGCTGCCCAGCGCCGCCACACAGGCCGCCCGCATCGCCGACCTGCCGGACCCCGGCACACTGGCGGCGCGGCTGGAGCAGGCACGCGACGGCCTGCCGTTCCGGCCCGGCGCGTTCCAACCTTTCCTTGATGCGGTTGCCGCATCGCGCGGCATGGCCCCTTTGCGGCTGGGGGATCTGGCCGGCAGTCCCCTCGCAGCCCGGCTCGACCCGCTGCTGTTCCCGCGGGACGGCGCTTGGCAGGGGCCGGTCGTGCTGCAAGGTGTGCACGACCCCACGCGCCTGGCTGCGGCCCTTGGGGGACAAGACGCCGTTTACGTCGATATGCGGACGGAACTGGGCGGCATCCTGTCCGGCTACACAGTGCAGGCCTGGCGCTGGCTGGGTTGGAGCGGGCTGGCGGTGCTGGCCGTGCTCGCGGTGGGCCTGCGCGATCCCGTGCGGGTGCTGCGGGTGCTGGGCGCGGTCGGGGCGGCGCTGCTGGTGACGGTGGCCGGGCTGACCACCGCGGGGGTGCGGCTGTCGCTGATTCATCTGGTGGCGCTGCAACTGGTGGCCGGAGTCGGCCTGGACTACGCGCTGTTCTTCGCCCGCCGGCCGCTCGACGTCGAGGAGCGCGCCCGGACGCTGCGCACCCTGGTGACGTGCAACGGCATGACCCTGTTGACGTTCGGCCTGCTGGCGGCTTGCCAGACGCCGCTTCTTCGCGACATTGGGGTGACGGTCGCCACCGGCGCGTTGCTGGCAATGGCGTTCTCCTTTCTGTTCGCGGGCCAGTCGCCCACTGAGGGCCTTCCACGATGACCGAGCCTTTGGTCCTGACTGCGTGCACCGCCGTGAGCGCCGCCGGGCGGGGCGTCCTCGCGCATCGGGACGCCCTGCTCAGCCGGACCAGCGGCCTCCAGCCCAACGACTTCGACCCGGGCCTCGGCGGCTGGATCGGCCGTGTGCCGGGGACCGAGGCGCACGCCCTGCCGCCCGCGATGGCCGGCTTCGATTGCCGCAACAACCGCCTGGCCGACATGGCGCTGCGCACCGACGGGTTCGCCGAGGCCGTCGCGGAGGCTCGGGACGAGTACGGCGCGGACCGCATCGCCGTGGTGCTCGGCACCAGCACCAGCGGCGTTTCCGCGGCGGAGGACGCTTACCAGCGCCGCTGCGACGGCGGCCTTTTACCGGCCGAGTTCAACTACGACCATACGCAGGACCTGTTCTCGCTCGGCAGCTATGTCCGCACCGTGCTCGGGCTGCGCGGCCCGGCCTTGGTGGTGTCCACCGCCTGCGCGTCCAGCGCGCGCTGCTTCATGGATGCGGGGCAGCTTATCCGCACGGGGGTGTGCGATGCGGCCGTCGTGGGCGGCGCGGACAGCCTGTGCCGCATGACGCTGCACGGCTTCGCGGCGCTGGAACTGCTGTCCCCCACGCCTTGCCGTCCCTGCGCCGCCGACCGCGCCGGCATCTCGATCGGCGAGGCCGCGGGCTTCGCCCTGTTGGAACGCGCCGACGCACGGCGGCGGGATGGCCGCACGACGCCCCGCCTGGCGCTGCTCGGGGCCGGCGCCAGCAGCGACGGCCACCACATGTCGCACCCGCACCCGGAAGGCGCCGGCGCGGTCGGCGCGATGCGGCAAGCGCTGCGCCGCGCCGGGCTGGCGCCGCACGACGTGGACTGGATCAACCTGCACGGCACCGGCACCCGGGCAAACGACGCGACGGAGGATTTGGCGGTGGCGAGCGTGTTCGGCGATGGCGTGTCGTGCAGTTCCACCAAGGGCTGGACCGGCCACACGCTCGGCGCGTGCGGCATCCTGGAGGCGGTGATTGCCGGGCAATGCATGGCAGCCGGCTTCGTCGCCGGGTGCCTTGGGATCGACACGCCCGACCCAGCCTTCCGTGCGCAGGTCGCGGTCGGCACCCTCGACCGCCCGGTGCAAAGCGTCGTCAGCAACTCCTTCGGCTTCGGCGGCGCCAATTGCAGCTTGGTTCTCGGCCTGCTGAGTTGACCCGGCAGCGAAGCGGCCTTGCTGCCGGCATCGTCGGCGTGTCGGTCTGGGGGCCGGGGCTGGAAGGGTGGGACGCGAGCCGGCCCATCCTGGCCGGCGCCGCGCCGTATGAGCCGCGCCACTCGCCGCCGCCGGCGCCCGCAATCCTGGCTCCGACCGAACGGCGGCGCACCGGACCCGTCGTGCGCTTGGCGCTGACCGTGGCGCATGAGGCCGCCCAGAACGCTGCATCATCGTCCGGGCTGCCGCCCGGCAGTCTGCGCAACGTGTTCGGCAGCAGCAACGGCGACGGCGTGGTGGTCGGCGGCATTCTGGACGCGCTGGCGGGGGCGCGGGGCAACGAGCGCGTGGTGTCACCCACGGCGTTCCACAATTCGGTGCACAACGCCGCCGCCGGTTATTGGTCCATCGCGACCGCGGGGCGACAGCCGGCGACATGCCTGGGCGCCCACGATGGCACCTGGGCGGCGGCGCTGCTGAAGGCGATGGTGGAGGTCGCGGCGGATGGCGAGGCGACGCTGCTGTGTTGCTACGACCATCCACTGCCGACGCCGCTCGCGGCGCTGCGCCCGACGGTGTCGGCGTTCGGCGCCGGGCTGGTGCTGGCGCCGTTGGGCGTGGGACAGCCGATGGCGACGGTGCGGGTCGGCTATTGCGCGATCCCGCCGGCGCCGGGCGCATGGGCGCCGCGCAACCCGGCGCTGCACGCGCTGGCGGCGGGCAACGTCGTTGCGCAGTCCTTGCGGCTGCTGGAAACCTTGGCGCTCGGGGAGTCGGACCGGCATGCACTCCCCTATCTTGACGGGCGGCTCGACCTCGAGTTGGACGTGGCCGGGTGAGCGACGCGGGCGCCATCGACATCGCCGCGCTGATCCCGCATGCCGGCGCCATGGTGCTGCTGGACCGGGTGGAGACGTGGGACACGGACGGCATCCTGTGCCGGGCGCGGTCGCATTTGAACGCGGCGAACCCGCTGCGGCGGGATGGGCGGCTTTCGGCGTGTTGCGGCCTGGAATACGCGCTGCAGGCAGCGGCATTGCATGGCGCGCTGATTGCGAGCGGCGTGGCGCAGCGGGCCGGCTACGTCGCGGCGCTGCGCGGCGTGGTGCTGCGGGTTGAGCGACTCGATATGGAAACCCTCGGCGAACTGCGCGTCGCGGCCCGGCTGGAACGGCAAGAGGCGGCCGGCATCATCTACGCGCTCTCGGTGGAGGCTGCCGACGGCACGCCGTTGCTGTCCGGACGCGCCACGGTCGCGCTGCCCGCATGAAGCGCGCCCTCGTCACCGGTGGCGCCAGCCCATTGGGCGCCGCGATCTGCCGCGGCCTTGCGGCGGAGGGCCTGCATGTCGTGATCCACGCCCATGCCGGCCTGCCCCGGGCCGAGGCGCTGGCTGCCGAGATCGTCGGCGGCGGCGGCTCGGCCGACACCATGTCCTGCGACCTCGCCGATTTCGCCGCGACCGAGGCGGCCATGCAGGGCGTGCTGTCGCGCGGCGTGCCGCAGGTCGTGGTGCACAACGCCGGCACCCACGCGGACGTGCCGATGGCGGGAATGAGCGCCGCGCAATGGCAGGGTGTGCTCGACGTATCGCTCGGCGGGTTTTTTGGCGCGGTCCGGCCGCTGCTGCTGCCGATGATGGCGACCCGCTGGGGTCGGATCATCGCCGTATCGTCCGTTTCGGCGTTGCTGGGCAACCGCGGCCAGGTCAACTACGCAGCCGCCAAGGCCGGGCTGATCGGCGCGGTGAAATCCCTGTCGCGCGAGGTCGCGAGCCGCGGGATCACGGTGAACGCCGTGGCGCCCGGCGTCATCGCCTCGCCCGCGGTGGAGGCGGCGGTGAGTGCCGAGCGCATCGCGGCGGTTGTGCCGATGAAGCGTGTCGGCCGGCCGGAGGAGGTGGCGGACCTCGTTGCCTTTCTGGCATCCGACCGCGCCGGCTACATCACGGGGCAATGCGTCTCGATCAATGGCGGAATGACTTGACGGGTGCTGCGGCGGTGCAACAACTTGGCCACGAAGGAGAGTGCCCGGCATGACGGTTCAGACCCAAGACTGCGACGTGCTGATCATTGGCGGCGGCCCGGCCGGCTCCACCGCGGCGGCGCTGCTGGCGGAGCGCGGGCGGGATGTCGTGCTGCTGGAGAAGGCGGCGCATCCGCGCTTCCACATCGGTGAATCGCTGCTGCCGCGCAATACCGCTTTGTTTGACCGGCTCGGCCTGCGCGAGCAGGTCGCCGCCATCGGCGTGCACAAGCCCGGCGCCGAATTCGTGTCCGACGCCACCGGGCAGAGCGTGCATTTTGCCTTCGCGCTCGGCCTCGATAAGCAATACACCTTTAGTTGGCAGGTCCGCCGGGCCGAGTTCGACGATCTGTTGTTCCGCACCGCCCGGTCCCGCGGTGCCCGCACGGAGGAGAACACCCGCGTCACCGAGATCCAATTCGCCCCACCGGGCGGGCGGGCGCAGGTCACGGCGGCCGGGCCGGACGGCGAACCGCGCCGCTTCGCCCCGCATTTCGTGCTGGATGCGTCCGGCCGCGACACGTTCTTGGCGGGCAAGCTCCGCACCAAGGAAAGCAACAAGCACAACACGACCGCCGCCCTGTACGCGCATTTCCGCGGCGTCGAGCGGCGCGGCGGGGAGCTTGAAGGCTACATCACCGTCCATCTGGCCGAGGATGGCTGGTTCTGGATGATCCCGCTGCCGGACAACGTGATGAGCGTCGGCTTCGTAGGCAACCAATCGGTGTTCAAGGGCCGCCGCGGCACGCCGCACGACCTGTTCATGGAGCGCATCAGCGGGAGCCCAACCGTAAGCGCCCGCATGCGCCATGCCGAGCTGCTGTCAGAGGTGACCAGCACCGGCAACTACTCGTACCGCTCCACGGCCGCTTGGGGCGAGGGCTACATGATGATCGGCGATGCCTTCGGCTTCGTGGACCCTGTGTTCTCCAGCGGCGTGCTGCTGGCGATGACGGCCGGCGACTTGGGCGCCGACGTGGCCGACGCTTGGCTCGACAACCCGGCCGCCGGGCGGGCCAAGGCGCGGCGGGTGGAGCGTGACGTGACGCATGCCATGCACCGCGTCAGTTGGCTGATCTACCGCATCAACACCCCGCCGCTGCGCCACCTGTTCATGGCGCCGAAGAACGTGCTGCGGATGCGCGACGGGCTGGTGAGCCTGCTGGCCGGCAACCTGCGGGGAAGCTGGGGGTCCGTGATCCCCGTGCTGGCGTTCAAGGGGGTTTTCTACGCGATGTCGCTGGCGATGCATCTGGGCCTGCGTCCCCTGCTGCCCGCGACGCCTGTCCGGCTCGCCCCCGCGGAGTAGGCCCTGCTGGCACCCGGCAACACGCCGCTGTTCCTCAGTCCAAGCCGGACACGCTTCGGTTACGGGATGCAAGCCCTGGTTATGCGTGCATTTACAGAAAATGCCGTGTTAGCGTCCGCACACTGGCCGAAGCGGCCCATGCCTTCGGCTCCCCTGCGCATCCAGTCGCGGGCAAAAGGAGGAAACATGTCGGATCTTTCCACGACGGCACATGGCGTTGCAGTGCCCAGCCCGGTCGTGCGGCGGATCGGCTTTACCGATCTTCAGGCGGCGCTCGCCGAAGGCTGGCGCGACTTCCTCGCCATTCCCACGCAGTTGGTGTTCCTGTGCATCCTTTACCCGATCATCGGCCTGATTGCGGCGCGGGTCGCGGTCGGCAGCAACCTGCTGCCGCTGGTCTTCCCGCTCATCGCCGGGTTTGCGCTGGTCGGGCCGGTGCTGGCGATTGGGCTGTATGAACTCAGCCGGCGGCGGGAAGCCGGCTTGCCGGTGTCCTGGCTCAACGCCTTCGACGTGTTGCGCAACCCGGCCATGCTCTCGGTCGCCGTGCTCGGCGGCGTGCTGTTCGTTATTTTCTTCGCATGGCTCGGCGCCGCGCGGGCGATCTACGCCCTGACGATCGGGGGCGAGGCGCCGTCCGCGGTGGGCGACTTCATCGAGACGATCCAAGCGTCGCCGCATGCGTGGCAACTGCTGGTGATCGGCAATGTCGTGGGCTTCCTGTTCGCCCTGCTGGTGCTGACCATTGCCGCAGTGTCGTTCCCGCTGCTGCTGGACCGCGACGTCAGCCCGGTTGTTGCGGTGCAGACCTCGGTGCGGGCGGCAATGGCCAATCCCGGGGCCATGCTGGCTTGGGGCCTCATTGTCGCCGTGGTGTTGTTCCTCGGCTGCTTGCCACTGTTTGTCGGGCTTGCGGTCGCCATGCCGGTGCTCGGCCACGCGACGTGGCACCTGTATCGCCGCGTGGTGGCGCCGGGCTGATGCCAGTTACGGGCCGGCTGGTAGCGGCGGACAGATTTGAACTGCCGACCAAGGGATTATGATTCCCCTGCTCTACCACTGAGCTACGCCGCCTGGCCGGGCGGGGGATATGCCTCAGCGCGGGCCTGGCGTCAATCGGGAGCGCGTCATTCCCGGTCGATGAAGCCGCCGCCGAGAACGCGGTCCCCGTCATAGAACACGCAGGCCTGGCCCGGCGCGGCCAGCGCCGGCGTGTCGAGCTGGACGGCGGCACTGCCCTGCGTCGCCACCACCGCCGCCGGCTGCGGCGTCTCCCGCGCCCGCAGCTTCACGGTGCAGCAGATGGGCAATGCCGGCGGATCAATCAGCCAGTTGACCTCGCGCAGTCGGATGCGGTCGCCGCCGGCCGTGCGCGGCCCCACCACGATGCGGCGCCGCCCCGCATCCACCGCCAGTACGGCCTGGCGCTGCCCGGCGTCGAACGACGCGGCGCCCAACGCCCTTTGCTGCCCCACGGTGTAACGCGCGACGCCGGCGTGCCGCCCCAGCACCCGACCGTCCCGGCTCATGATGTCGCCCGCCTCATTGGCGTCCGGGCGCAGCCGGGCCACCAGGTCGGCATAGGACCCTTGGGGCACGAAGCAGATGTCCTGGCTGTCCGGCTTTGCCGAGACCGCCAGGCCAAGACGGGCAGCATGGCCCCGCACCGCGTCCTTGCCGGGCATGCCGCCGAGCGGAAAGCGGGAAAACGCAAGCTGGTCGTGGGTGGTGGCGAACAGGAACCAGCTTTGGTCGCGCGCCGGGTCGGCGGCACGGTGCAGTTCTGGCCCGCCGACACCCTCGACGCGTCGCACGTAATGCCCGGTCGCCATCGCCTCCGCGCCGAGGTCGCGCGCCAGGGTCAGCAGGTCCGTGAACTTCACCGACATGTTGCAGCGGACGCAGGGCACCGGCGTTTGTCCGGCGGCGTAGCTGTCGGCGAAGTCGTCGATCACAGCACTTCGGAACCGGGCCTGCGCGTCGATCACGTAATGTGGGATGCCGAGGCGGTCGGCCACGTTTCGCGCATCGTGGATGTCCTGCCCGGCGCAGCACGCGCCCCGCCGGCCTGTGGCGGCGCCGTGGTCGTAAAGCTGCAAGGTGACGCCGACCACCTCGTGCCCGGCCTCATGCAGCAGCCCGGCGACCACGCTGCTGTCCACGCCGCCGGACATCGCGGCGACGATCCGCATGATCCCGCTCCTTAACCCTGCGCGTTGCGCGTCGCGGCCGGGAGCTTAACCACCAGCCCGTCCAGCGCCGCTGTCATGACGATCTGGCAACCGAGGCGGGAGGTCGCCTCCAGGCCGAACGCCAGGTCAAGCATATCCTCCTCATCCTCCGTCGGCTTGGCCAAGCGCTGGAACCAGGTGGAAGCAACGATGACATGGCAAGTCGAGCAGGCGAGCGATCCCTCGCAGGCGCCCTCGATATCTACCCCGTGCTTGTGCGCGATCTCCAGCACCGACAGGCCCAGCGGCGCATCCACCTCGCGCGTCGCGCCGTTGCGTTCGATGAAGGTCATCTTGGGCATGTCAGGCCTCGGCATTCAGGACAGGGTGGAGCACGGCGGCGGCCAACGCCTCCGCGGCGTAGTCCACGTCGGCCGCGGAGGTAAAGCGTCCCAGCCCCAGGCGCAAGGTCCGCGCCGCCGCCGCGTCGGTCAAACCAATCGCGCGCAAGACATAGCTCGGTTCAATCTCCGCCGAGCTGCATGCGGAGCCGGTCGATGCGCACAACTCCGGCACGGCCCGCAGGAGATCCAGCGCCGGCATGGGGAAAGTGACGTTGAGATTGCCAGGGATGCGGTGCCGCATCGACCCGTTCACCTGCAGTTCCGGCATCTGCCGCCACAGCCCGGCCAGCAAACGGTCGCGCAACTGGGTCAGGCGCGCCGCTTCCTCCTCCATTTCCAGGCGTGCTAGGCGGCAGGCCTCGCCCAAGCCGACCACGAGCGGTGTTGGCAGGGTGCCGGACCGCAGCCCACGCTCCTGCCCGCCGCCGGAGAACAACGGCGCGAGCCGCACCCGCGGGCGGCGGCGAACATACAACGCGCCGACGCCCTTCGGGCCATATAGCTTGTGGCCGCTGAGGCTCAGCAGGTCGATGCCGTGCACGTCGATGGCGATCTTCCCGGCGGCCTGCGCCGCGTCGGTGTGGAACAGCGCCCCGGCGTCCCGCGCGACCGCCGCCAGCGCCGCAACATCCTGGATCACGCCGGTCTCGTTGTTCACGGCCATGACGCTGACTAGCAAGGTCGGCTCGGCCAAGGCGGCCCGCAGCACGGCTGGGTCCAGGCGGCCATCGGGATCGACCGGCAGCACAATCGGCTCGAACCCGTCCTCCGCCGTGTCGGCCACGCTTTCCAGCACGCATTTATGCTCAGTTGCCACCGTGATGACCCGGCGGCGCGGATCGCCGATGCGCCGGGCGTGTCGAGCCGCGCCCTTGATGGCAATGTTGTTCGCCTCTGTCGCGCCGGAGGTCAGCACGATTTCCCGCGGCTCCGCGCCGATCAGCGCCGCGACCTCGGCGCGCGCATCCTCCACGGCGCCCGCCGCGTCCTGGCCCATCCGGTGCTCGGCGCTGTGCGGGTTGCCGTATTGTTCGGTGAACCAGGGCAGCATGGACGCCAGCACCCGGGGGTCGCAGGGTGTGGTGGCCTGATTGTCGAGGTAAACGGGTCGGTTCGGGCGCATAAACGCCGATATGGCGCTAGGCTGCCCGCTTCGCCAGCCTTGCAGCCATCGCGCCGTAGGCGTCCCCGAACGCCTGCACGTCGTGCCAGCCGGCATTCCACGGCAGGCTGACGCGGATCGCCTCCCCGGCGAGCGCGCCGGCCCCCATGGCGTCCAGCACATGGCTGCGCGCAACCTTGCCGCTGCTGCACGCGGCCCCTGCGGACACCGCGACGCCCGCAAGGTCCAGCGCGATCACCTGGGTGTCGGCCCGCACCCCGGGCAACGCCAGGCAGGTTGTATTGGACAAACGGTGATTGCCGCCCAGCACGACAGCACCGCAGCGGATGGCGTGGGCCTCCGCCGCGTCGCGCATCGGGCGGAGGTCCGGGCGGGGCAGCGTGGCCGCGGCGGCGAAGCCGGCAATGCAGGGGAGCGCCGGCGTTCCGCCGCGGCGCCCCCGCTCCTGCCCACCGCCGCGGATCACCGCCGCGACCTCGTACCCCGGCGCCAGCAATAGTGCGCCGGCGCCCTTCGGGCCGCCCAGCTTGTGCGAGGACAGCGCCATGCTGTTGGCGCCGAGCGCCGCCAAGCTCGTTTCCATGCGCCCGGCTGCCTGGACGGCATCGACATGCAGCAGCGCGGCGTGCCGCCGGCAAAGCGCCGCCGCGTTTGCGACCGGCTGCAGGGTGCCGGTTTCGTTGTTCGCCAGCATCAGGCAGACCAGTGCCGGCGGTCCCGCCAGGCTGCGGGCCAGCGCATCGAGATCAGCGGTCCCGTCGGCGTCCACCGGCAGGATCTCGGTCCTGGGCGCCGCCGCGCGCACGGCGTCATGCTCCGTGGCGCCGATGATCACCCGCCGTGCCGCGGACAGCCCGGCAATTGCCAGCGTGTTGGCCTCGGTGCCGCCCGAGGTGAACACGACGTTCTCCACCCGTGCGCCGAACCGGGCGGCGATGGCAGTGCGGGCGTCCTCCAAGACGCGCCGGGCCGCGCGGCCGGCTGCGTGGACGGAGGCCGGGTTGCCCATGAGGTCAAGCGCGGCGAGAAGCGCCGCGCGCGCTTCCGGCCGCAGCGGCTCCGTCGCGTTGGCGTCGAGGTAGGCCATCACTCACTCAGCCGCGGGGGACCGGCTCAGCGCGGACACCCGGGCCTCCAGCGCCAGCAACTCCGCCCTCAGCGACTCAAGATTGCGGACCAAAGGATCGAGCGTTTCTTCACAAGGCGTGCCATAGGCGACAAAGATCGGCGTGGGGCTTGCCGGCTGCGGGGCCGCCCGCTTCACCGGGTCGCGCTCGACCGGGCGCGCGGGGATGCCGACCACAGTGACGCCGGCGCCCACCGGCTGGACCACCACGGCGTTCGCGCCGACCCGCGCGCCGTCCCCGATCAGGATGTTGCCCAGGATCTTCGCCCCGGCGCCCACGATCACGTTGTTGCCGAGCGTCGGATGCCGCTTGCCTCGCTCGCTGCTGGTACCGCCGAGCGTCACCCCGTGGTAAAGGTAAACGTCGTCGCCGACCTCCGCCGTTTCCCCGATCACGACGCCCATGCCGTGGTCGATGATCAGCCGCCGGCCGATGCGCGCGGCGGGGTGGATCTCGATGCCCGTCAGGAACCGCCCGAGATGGGCAAACATCCGTGCCGGCAGGCGCAAGCCGCGCCGCCACAAGCCATGCGAGAGTCGATGCCACAAAACCGCATGCAGGCCCGGGTAGCACAACAGCACCTCAAGCCGGGACCGGGCGGCCGGATCCCGTTCCCGATAGGCGCTGATGGCTTCACGCAGAAACATGAATGCCATGCGACAATTCCGTTATGTGTTTAGGATGTGGCCACCTTATATAGGATGCATCCACGGGTTAGCGCTGCCCCCGGCAAAGAGATTTCCCGAGGCGGCGCCAATCCGAGCTAAGCCGTTTGCCCCGCGAGGTCAACTCGCGGGAGCCGACGGTTAGGCGGAGCATGTTCATTGGAAGCGGTCGGAGCGACGCTAGGGCAATGCCCGGCATGGCCCGCCGCGGCAGCGACCGACGGCCCGGCTTGGCCGCGGAAAGAAGGAAAACTGGACACCATGCCTGAGGTCATGTTCGCCGGTCCTGATGGGCGGCTTGAGGGACGCTATCACCATTCCAAGGAAACTGGCGCCCCGCTGGCGCTCATCCTGCACCCCCACCCGCTGCATGGGGGCACGATGAACAACCGCATCTCCTACACGATGTACCAGTCGTTCCAGAAGCTCGGCTTCTCGGTCATGCGGTTTAACTTCCGCGGCGTCGGGCGCAGCCAGGGCAAGTACGACGGCGGCTTCGGCGAGATCAGCGACGCCGCCGCGGCGCTCGACTGGATGCAGATGGTCAATCCGAACTCGGGCGGGTTGTGGATCAGCGGATACTCTTTCGGCGCCTTCGTGGGCATGCAATTGCTGATGCGGCGCCCGGAGATTTCGGGCTGGGTGAGCGTGGCGACGCCGGCCAGCCACTACGATTTTGGCTTCCTCGCCCCGTGCCCGTGCGGCGGCCTGATGCTGCACGGCGACAGCGACGAGTTGGTGCCGGAACCCTCGGTGCGGAAGCTGGTGGACAAGCTGAACACGCAAAAGAATGTTCAGGTTGATTACCGGGTCTACCCGGGTGCAGACCACGTGTTCGCCAGCCATGCCGAGCATGTCGGCCAGGCCATTGAAGACCATGTTGGCCAGATCATGGCCCGCAAAGCAATGGCGCTGGCAGCCGATTAAGCCAGCACAGCAAATTGGCTATCCCAGCCGTGCGGGCCTTTAAAAAGGCCCGCACGGCTTTTTATAGGGAAGCAGGTCAGGCGGGCTGGAAATCCAGCGAAACGCCGTTCATGCAGTAGCGCTGGCCAGTCGGCGCCGGGCCATCTGGGAAAACGTGGCCGAGATGGCTGCCGCAGTTGCTGCAATGCACCTCCGTGCGGGCCATGCCCCAGGACCGGTCCTCCGTGGTGCCAACCGCGTTCGGCGCGACCGGCTGGAAGAAACTGGGCCAGCCGGTGCCGCTTTCGAACTTGGCGTTCGTCTTGAACAGCGCCTGGCCGCAGCCGGCGCACTGGTAAACGCCGTCGCGCTTTTCGGCATTCAGCGGGCTGGTGCAGGCACGCTCGGTGCCGTGGCCGCGCATCACCTTGTACTGCTCCGGCGTGAGCATGGCTTTCCACTCGGCGTCGGTGCGGGTAAAGGGATACGCCTCCGCCGGCTTGGTCTTGGTCGCAAACAGGGACATGGTTTGATCTCCTCCGATCAGTCCCGGTTATATGGGGGCCGGGCCGCGTTTCGGGAGGGCGTTCACGGCAAGCCGCCCACGGTGTCCTGCAGAACGCCCCACGCCGCATCGCCGTACTTGCCATGCCAATCGCTGTAGAAGCCGCTCTTTTTCAGCGCGTCGCGGAAAGGCGCCGCCTCGGTGTCGTTGAAGGCCAGCCCGTTGCCCGAAAGCTTGCCGCGCAACTCGGCGTTGAGCTTGGCCACATCGGCCCGCTCGTCCAGCGCCGACTTGTTGATCTCGCGCGCCACGATCTCCTGGGCGTCCCTGGGCAGCCGCTCGAAGCTGCGGCGGTTGGCCAGGAACCAGTAGCCGTCCCACATATGGTTGGTCATCGAGCAGAACTTCTGCACCTCGTAGATCTTCGTCGTCTCGATCACCGCCAGCGGGTTTTCCTGCCCATCGACAATCTTGGTTTGCAGGGCGGAGTAGGTTTCGCTGATGTTGATGCTGGTCGGCGACGCGCCGAGGGCTGTGAACATGCTGGTCCAAAGCGGGCTGACCGGCACGCGCAGCTTCAGGCCGCGGATATCCTCCGGCGCGCGGATCGGCTTCGTGCTGGTGGTCATTTGCCGGAACCCGTTGTCCCAGATGCGGTCCATGGCGAGCAGGCCGCGCTTGGCGATCTCCCCCCGCACGAACTCGCCGAGCTTGCCGTCCATCGCGCGCCAAACCTGGTCGTAGTCCTTGAAGGCGAAGCCCACGCCGTTGATGCTCGCCGGCGGCACCAGGGTCGCAAGGATCAGGCCGGACAGCGTGAAGAACTCCACCGCCCCGGACCGGAGCTGGCTCAGCATGTCGGTGTCGGAGCCGAGCTGGTTGTTTGGGAAAACCTTGATCTCCACCCGGCCGCCCGTGGCCTCCAGCACGCGCGCCACCCCCTCGTTGGCGCGGATGTTCATCGGGTGCGCGGCCGGCAGGTTGTTCGCGAACTTGTAGGAGAACTCGGCAGCGCCGGCGGGCCGGCTGCGGATGGCGAACAGCGGCAGCGCGGCCGCCCCGGCGGTCAGGCTGCGGCGGGTGATGGGCGGCATGGGCGCGTCCTCCTTCATTCTTTGTTGCATTGCCCGTAACGCAATTCTGGCCCGGACGGAAGGCCCGCTTGCATCGCGGCCTTGTTCCACCGAAATCCCAGGAAAGGATCGGAGGCTGTTTATGACCGCATGCATCGTTGGCTGGGCGCACACCCCGTTCGGCAAGCTAGAGGAACCGGACGTGGAGGCGCTGATCGCCCGCGCCGCCGGCGGCGCCATCGCAGATGCGGGCATCGACCCGGCGGAGATCGACGGGGTGTTCGTCGGCCTGTTCAACAACGGCTTCTCCCGCCAGGATTTCCCAAGCTCCCTGCCCATGCAGGACATCGAGGCGCTGCGGTTCAAGCCGGCGACCCGGTATGAGAACGCCTGCGCGTCCGGCTCCGCCGCGATCCACGGCGCGCGGGACTTCCTTTCGGCCGGGCGCGGCCGGTTCGCGCTGGTGGTGGGCGCGGAGAAGATGACGGCGACGCCAGGTCCGCAGGTCGGCGACAACCTGCTGGGCGCGAGCTACCGGCGGGAGGAGGGCGACATCCCCGCAGGCTTCGCCGGCGTGTTCGGCCGTATCGCCGAGCGGTATTTCCAGCGCTACGGCGACCAGTCGGACGCGCTGGCCGCGATTGCCGCCAAGAACCACCGCAACGGCGTGGACAACCCGTATGCGCAGATGCGGCGCGACCTCGGATACGAGTTCTGCCGCAATGTCAGCGAGAAGAACCCCTACGTCGCGCCGCCGCTGAAGCGCACGGACTGCTCGCTGGTCAGCGACGGTGCGGCGGCGCTGGTGCTCACGGACGAGGACACCGCGCGGGGCATGGCGCAGAATGGGGGCAAGGCCGTGCGCTTCCGCAGCGCGGTGCACGTCAACGACTTCCTGCCGCTGTCTCGCCGCGACCCCACCCGGTTCGACGGCGCGGCGCTGGCCTGGTCGCAGGCGCTGCAGCAGGCCGGGCTGACGCTGCAGGACCTGTCCTTTGCCGAGGTGCACGACTGCTTCACCATCGCCGAGCTGCTGGCCTACGAGGCGATGGGGCTGGCCGAGCCGGGCCAGGGCGCGCGGTTGGTGCTGGACGGCACAACCGGGCCGGACGGGCGGCTGCCGATCAACCGCAGCGGCGGGCTGAAGGCCAAGGGCCACCCTGTCGGCGCAACCGGGGTATCAATGCACGCCATCGCCGCCATGCAGTTGACGGGGCAAGCCGGCGCCATGCAGTTGCCGCGGGCGAACGTGGCCGGCGTATTCAACATGGGCGGTGCGGGCGTCGCGAACTACGTCAGCATCCTTGAGCCGCTGGGCTGAACGGCAGCTACAGGTATTGCGCCAAGGTCAGGTTCTTGGCCCCGGCGATCATTTGGTAAGACGTTTGGAGCTTGGTTTGCAGCAGGGACAGCTTGGTCAGGGTGGCCGCCATGTCCACGTTCTCCGCGCTGTCCACCTGGGCGTTCAAGGCGGTCACGGTGTCACCCAACTGGGTGCGCCGCGCCGAAAGGCTTGATTGCACGTCGCCCAGCGCGCCGGCCTCCACGGCAACTGCGCCCACGGCGCTGCCCAGCAAGGCGTGCGCGTCCGCAGCCGTCGCCTGCAGGCCCGGCCCGGTTGTCGCGTTGGACAGCGTCGCCAGCGCCTTGAGGATGTCCCGCACGTAGGACCCCGTGGTCGGCGCGGCCGAGGGGGTCAGCGTGTTCTGGTTCGCCAGCACGCCGACCTGCACCCGCTGCCCTTCTCCCACCTCGATCGTCGGCGCTGCCGTGCCGAGGGTCGCGGAGAACGGTGCCGTGGCCGTGTCGCTTGCCAGCACCGCCGCGCCGACAGTGGCGGCCGAGGTGTCCGGCAATGGCGGGTTGGCCGTGTCCTGCCCGGCGAACACGTAAACGTCGCCCGCCTTGCTGTTCAGCAACTGCCCGACCTGCTCCAGCGCCACGCGGGCGGACGCCGCGATGCTGCTGGCTTCCGAGGGGACCAGCCCGTTGATCGCCCCCGACTTCGCGAAGAAATCGGCGGCGATCTTGCTGATGCCGCTGAGCGCCGATTGCGCCACGCCGAGCCGCCCGGTCGCGCCGTCGATGTTGGCCTGCCACGCTTCCGCGTGCGTCACCTGAGGCCGCAGGTCGAGCGACGTTTTCGCGCCCACGCCCAGCCCGGCATAGGTCTCGGCGATGCGCCCTGTGGACGCCTGCATCGTCGCCGTGTCGAGCTGCCGGCGCACGACCGCGCTGTTGCCGGCAAGACGCGCCAGCAGCGCGCTGTCGCTTGGAGTGCTGATGGTGCCTGACATGCTACCTCACGGAGTCCAGCAATTGCGTCCACATCGCCTGCGCCGCCGTGATGACCTTGGCGTTCGCGGCGTAGGCGTTCTGCAGGCGGATCAGGTCCGCCGTTTCGGTGTCGATCGACACGCCCGTCCCGTCTGCAAGCTTCTTGTTCAATGACTCTTGCATTGCCTGCCCGGTCACAAGCTTCCCGGCCGCGTCGGCCGCCAGCCCGGCGTTCTGGCTGACCAGGGCCGAAGCCGTGGCGACCAGGCTGCCGGGTGCGCTGCCGAGCACCCGGTCGAGCACGTTGTTTATCAGCGCCGTGGACCCGGCCGCGCCTGCCGGGCCGGTGCCGTCGCGCGTGATCGCGGGGGCGGCGACAGCCGCGGCGCTCACCCGCAGGCTCTGCGCGAAGCCGGGGGTGGGCACCGCCGGCACGGCCCCGTCGGCGCCGGTGAACAGCGTCATCCCCTGCAGGCTGAACCGCGCGGCCAGCGACTGCGCGAACTGGTCCACCTGCCCTTGCAAGGCGGGAAGCGTGCTGTCCCGCAGCGCAAGGTTCGCGCCGATCCGCCCGCCAAGAGGCTGGCCGGCGACCGGCGCGCCATCCAGGCTGAGTTGCGGCACGGCCGCCGCCGGGGTGTCCGGCGCAAGCGTCGCCGCGGCCAGCGCGAACGGCCCGGTCGCGCTGCGCAGCGACAGCACCAGGCCCCCGGCCATGGCCAGCGCGTCCCCGTTCGCCTGGCGCAGCACCCGCGCGCCGGTCAGATCCGACAAGGTGCGGATGCTGCGATCCCGCTGGTCTTCCAGGTCCGCCGTGCTTTGGCCACCATTCTTCGCCGCGATAATCCGGTCGGACAGGGTGCCGATGTCGCGCAGGGCGCTGTTCGCTGCGGAAACGTCCGACACCGCGGAGTCCTGCGCGGACTGCCGGGCGTCCGAGACCGCCTTGGCCAACGTGTTCACCCCGCGGGCCAGCGCGTCCGCCCCGTTCACCACCGCGCGCTGCTGCGCGGCGTTGGCTGGGTCGGACTGCAGCCGCGTGAAGGCGTCCCGCAGCGTCCCGAGCAGGCTGGATACGTCGAACCCGCTGCCGGGCGTGCCGGAGGCCGCGTCGATGGCGGTCAGCGCGTCCGAATGGGTTTGCTGGCCCACCACGGTCGCCGACGCCGCCAGCGCGTCCGCCTGCAGGCGCTCGTCCACGCTGCGGGCGGCGACCCCGGTGCGGACGCCCATACCCTGCCCGGCGGCGGCGGCGCTGCTGACCGCGACGGTTTCGCGCACGTAGCCGGCGGTGCCGGCGTTCGCCACGTTCTGCGAGACCGTGGCGATGCGGCGGCTGACGCTGTCCAGGCCGGACGCGGACGCATTGAGGACGCTGTCGAGGGACATGGGAGCGACCTACGGCCTTATCGCTTCATGTCGAGCGTCTGCTGCAGCAGCTCGTCCGCCGTCGTGACCATCTTGGTGGTGGCGGAGTAGGCGCGCTGCGCGACGATCAGCTTGGTGAATTCCTTGGCGATATCGACATTGCTGCTTTCAACCGAGCTGACCACCAGGCTGCCCGCGCCGTTGTTGCCGGCCGCCAACGTTTGCGGCGTGCCGCTTTCCTTGGTCGCGGTGAACGCCTGGCCGTCCTGCCGCTGCAGCGCGTCCGCGTTGGCGAAGGTCGTGATCGGCACCCGGGCCACGGTGCGGGACTGGCCGTTGTCGTAATTCACCACCACGTCGCCGTTCGACTTGGTTTCCACATTGCTGAAGCTGCCCGGCGCCACGCCGTTCTGCGTCAGGGACTTCAGGCTGTAATTCGATCCCGCAAACTGCGTCAGCCCGTTGGCCTGGCCGAAATTGCCCAGGTTCAAGGTGATGGCCTGGGGACCCGAACCGAAATCGGTCGTCAGGTTGAGCGTCGCGGGCCCGCCGGCCGCAAACGCGCTGCCGGTCACGGCGCCGTTCACCGCGGTGAGGCTGCCGATCGTGCCTTGCGGCGCCGCCGGGTTGCCGGCGGGGCCGAAGTTCACGCCGGCCACCCCGATCGGCGCCGCGGCGCCCGGCTGCGAGATCGCGACCTGCCAGGCATTGGGCGTGCCGGCCACCTGCGTCCAGGAAACCTGCAGCGGGCGGCTCTGGCCCACCGCGTCGTATACCTGCACCTGCGAAGTGATCGGCGCGGCCGTTGCGGGCGTGGCCGGCAGGTTGGCCGACAGCTTGACCTCCGAGGTGGGCACCGGGCTGTAGCCGCCCTGGGCGATCTGGATGGGCCTCAGCGTGGTCTGGTCCACCACGCCGTTGGCATCCGCCGCCCACCCATTCAGGAAGTGGCCGGAGCTGTTGACCAGGTAGCTGTCCTTGTTCAGCGAGAAATCCCCTTCGCGGGTGTACTCGGGCAGCGCCTTGAACACCGGCGCGCCCTGCGCCTCACCCGCCTGTGTGCTGACCGTGAAGAAGCCCTGCCCGGCGATGGCGAGGTCCAACGGCTTGTCCGTCTGGGTGATGGTGCCCTGCACGGTGTTCACGTAATCTGGCCGCGCGACAACCGCGCCCGACTGGTTGGTCGTCGCGTTGCTGGTTGTCAGGTAGTCCGAGAAGCTGGTGTCCACCCGCTTGAAGCCCACGGTTTGGCTGTTGGCGACGTTGTCGCCGATGTTGCTGAATGCGGCGGACTGGGCGGTCAGTCCGCTGATCGCGGTGTTCATGGCGCCGAACAGCGACATTGGCAGTGCTCCTTGGGTTGCGCTCGGCTGGGCCGGGCGGGGGTCGCCGGAGCACATGGCAGGAATCGTGCCAACCCGCGGCAGCAGCGTTTGCGGCGAAAATCAACCTTGGCGTCCGATCCAAACCGGCCCACCCGGCACGATGGGACCGGCAGTTTTTGCCGGGTTCGGCCCGCCACGGGCCGGAAATGGCCAGGAATCCGCTGGCCCGGCTTTTGCTGAGACGATGGCATGCCTTCCATCGCACCCACCCAGGCCCTGACTGCCCAAGCCCGCACGATGCCCAGTTCGGCCGCGCCGTCGCCGGGCGTGCCGGGTGGTTTTGGCGACGCGCTTACCCAGGCGTTGGCATTGCCGGAGCCGGCCGGCTCGGCGGCGCCGGCAATTCCTGCCCCCACCGACACGATGGCACCGCCCGCACAGACGCTTCCGGCCCTGCCGGCCGTTGCGGCAGCGCCTCAGACTGATCCGGCGGCGGTCGATCCAAGCAAACCTGAAAAGCATGGGCCAGTAACTTCGGCAACCGAAACGGAGGAGGACAAGCCGTTTGTCGCGGCCGCCAAACCATCGGAGGAGTTGCAGGCACCCACGCCGTTGCAGCCGATCGTGCCCGCCCCGCCGCAAGTCCTCCCGCCGCATGCCGCCTCGATCGTCGCGCAGCCCGTCGCCCTGCCGTCCGAAACCGGTGACGCCGCCCCATCGACGGAACAGGACACCACGGCCCCTGTTGCCGGCATTGAGGAGGGTCGTCAGCCGCCGCTCGCCCCCACGCCTGCGGCGGCCCAGACCGACGCGTCGTCCGCATCCGCGCTGCCGTCCCGTGCCGCAGCCCCGTCCGAAGCCGGCGAGACCGCCGCCCATGCCGTGCAGAAGCATTCCGGTTCTGTGATGGCGGAGGAGGAACCGTCAGCCGCCCTCCCCGCCCTCCCAGTCGAAGCCACACCGCTTCCGCCGGTTGCCTCCACGCCCCTGCCGAACGCCGCGCCGGCGCCGTTGGGCGTTGCGCCGCACCCGGCGCCGCTGTCTCAGGCCCCTGCCCGCTCGCCGGCCGCCGACAAGCTTGCCCCCCCGCCCGCCGCCGTCCAGGTCGGTCCCGTCCTGGCCAGCTTCGCCGCAAGCGCGGGCCAGCCCGGCGCGCCGCAGCACCTGACGATCCGGCTCGATCCCACCGACCTCGGCCGCGTGCAGGTGCGGATCGAACGCTCGCCGGACGGCAGCGCCCGGGTGGACCTCAAGGTCGAGAAGCCGGAAACGCTGCTTCTGCTGCTGCGCGACCAGCCCCAGCTCCACCGCGCCCTCGACCTCGCCGGGGTGCCGTCCACTGAGCGCACGCTGCAGTTCCACCTGGCTCCACCCGACGCCACGCCATCCGGCGGCATGGCGGCGCAGTCCAATGCCGACGGGGAGCATGGGCAGCATCGGCCGGGGCAGCCGCATTCCGGCCGCTTCGCCCTGCACGGCGCGCCCTTCTCGGGCGAACCCATTCCCGGGCCGGCGGCATTCCGCCGGGCTGGCGTCGATATCACGGCTTGAAAGGACACGTTCCATGATCTCTCTCCCCACGACCTCCGCCAGCATCAAGGCGCCGACCGCCGCAGCCGGCTCGGCCGCCTCCGCCACTGGCAGCGCCCAAACGTCGCTGACGAACAATTACAACGATTTCCTGAAGCTGCTGATGACGCAGTTGCAGAACCAGGACCCCACCAGCCCGATGGATACCAACCAGTTCACCAGCCAACTCGTGCAGTATTCCAGCGTTGAGCAGCAGATCGCCACCAACACGAGCCTGACGCAGCTTATCCAGCTCACCCAGGGCGGCGAGGTGCTGCAAGCCTCGTCCCTGGTCGGCAAGCCCGTGACCGTGACCTCCGACCGCATCGCTTTGCAGGGCGGCAAGGGCGGCCTGCAGTTCGACACGCCGACCGCCGGGCCGGTCAGCATCGGCGTGTATTCCGACTCGGGCGTGAAGCTGCGCGAAGCGGTTGTGGACAGCCAGGCGGGCCGCAACACTTGGTCGTGGGATGGACAGGACAGCCAAGGCAACGCCGTGCCGGACGGCGCATACCGCACGGTGGTCAGCGGCCAAGCGGGCGGCGCGGCGCAGAGCCTGCCGTTCACCGTCAGCGGCACGTCAACCGGCGTGCAGAAGTCCGGCAACGCGTTGCAGGTCCAGCTTGGCGCATTGAAGGTTGACCTTTCAGCGGTGCAGTCGCTCACGCCATAAATTGTCATTCGCCTAGCCCGGCAATTTCTGCCGGGTTATTA
>CALMVT010000190.1 GCA_937873175.1 uncultured Acetobacteraceae bacterium
CATGCACAAGCCAGGGCGTCATGGGGCCGGTCTCGACGCCGATCTTGGCGTTCCCTCCCGCATGCCCCCTCACCGTCCGCTCGATCTGCCCTGGGTCCGTGGCGCACTGGCCGCGCCACACCCTGCGGCCAGCCTCGTCCACGACACAGAGCGCCGTCAGCTTCTGCGAAACGTCCAGGCCAACAAATCGGGTCATCAAGCAGCCTTCCATGGTGCGAGCCGCCGGGCGACAACGCCCGGATCGCGGCACTATGAGCGCTTGAAGCTTCCGACCGCGATTACCCGATGTCCACATAACGGGGGCAGGTCAAACGTGTGGCAACACCTCTGGCAGAACCAGCTCTCCTGCCGCGTGTTCGCCGACCACGACGCCATCGCGCCGCGTGCTGCACTGCTTGGAACGCCCTCATGGCCGTGCCAAGCCGCACCCGATCCATCGCAGCACGAGCCCGGGCCAAACCGGTCACGGCATAAGGCATCTGGTATCAGTAGTGTTGCTTTGGCAGGCTCAGCAGTGGGAAGGCGCTGTGCACTCGGGGGTCGGTCACCGGCTCTGCCTTGCGCACGTAGGATGCGTCCAGCCCGGCGAAGCTGGCCAAGCCCAGCAGCCCCAGGCACTCCCGCACCTCCAGCTCAAGCAGCTCGATCACCCGGACGATGCCGGCGATGCCCGCCGCGGCGAGGCCGTAACAATAGAGCCGACCGATCCCCACGGCGTCCGCGCCCAGCGCGATCGCCTTCACCACGTCCGTGCCCCGGCTGACCCCGCCATCCACCATGATCTTGGCGCGGCCAGCCACAGCCTGCACAACCTCCGGCAGCACGTCCAGCGACCCCAGCCCGTGGTCGAGCTGCCGGCCGCCGTGGTTCGACACGTACACCACGTCGATCCCCTCACGGCAGCACAGCTCCGCATCCTCCGCGGTGGCGATGCCCTTCAGCATCATCGGGACCGTGCAGCGCTTCCGCATCCGGCGCACCTGGTCCCAAGTCAGCCCTGCCTGATACTGCATCCCCGGCGTTGCGCCGCGCCAAGGCTTGGCGAAGCGGTTGGCGATGTCCCGCTCCCGCCGGGAATAGATCGCGCTATCTACGGTGATGCAGAACGCGTCGTATCCCGCGTCAATCGCCCGGCGCACGTGGTCGTCCACGAAGTCGTCCCCGCCGCGCACGTAAAGCTGGAACACCTTGAACCCGGTCGCCGCCGCCGCCACGCGCTCCAGCCCGAGCTGGTTCACGGAGCTGAGAAAGAACGGCACCCCCGCCTGCCCCGCTGCCCGGGCGACGGTCAGCCCGCCCTCGTGCCCAAGGGATTCCAGCCCGCCGACGGGCGCCAAGGCGATCGGCAGGCGCACGGACTTGCCCAGGAACTCGGCGCCGCTGTCGATGCGGGACACGTCGTTCAGCACCCTGGGCCGGAAGGCGATGCGGTCCAGCGCCAGGCGGTTCCGACGCATCGTCGTCTCGGTCTCCGTGGCGCCGGCCACGTAGTCCCACATGTTGCGGTCCAGCGCCCGGTGCGCCGCCGCCACGATCTCATGCAGCGTTTGGAAGTCGTCGGCGACCGGGTCCCCGGTGATCGTCTCCGGCGCTTTTTCCAGCGCGTCCTGCGGCAGGTTCGTCATGATCGCGCCTCCTCCTGCGTTGCTTGAATGCGAGCCTATGCCGGCAGCAGGTCCCGGATCACGTCCGGGCTTGGCGCCAGCTCGCCCCGCTCGACCCGCTTCACCGCTTTTACCAGCGCCTGGTGCGCCGGGGCGGCACGGCCTACGCGGACGCCCTGCTCCACGATGAAGCCATTCATGAACTCGATCTCCGTGCGGCGTCCCTTGGCGATGTCCTGCGCCATGGAGGGACGCTGCAAGTCGTTCCGCTCCTCCCGGTTCGAGCTCGCCAGCAGCACGGCTTCCACCTCCTCCAGCGCCGCCGCGTCGCCCTCCGAGGCTCGGGCCAGGCGCTCCGGCTCGATCTTCGCGATGCGCTCCAGGTCGTAGCCCAGCGCCTGGCCGATGCGAACGGCCTCTCCGCCCAGCCGGATGCTGAAGCGGCGGGCGGCGTCGTTCCGCTCCCGGTTGTTGCCGCCCAGCCCGGTCACCGCGGACAGCCCGTTGCGCATCCCGTTGACGCAGAGCTTGGACCAGCGCTCCCCCCACAGGTTGCGCGTGACCTTCACGCTGTCCACGGCGGCGATCATCGCGCCCAGCTCCTCCACCCGGCGAGTGATCCTGCCGTGCACCTCGCCCAGGCGGAACACCGTGTGCTCCTGGCCGCCTTTGGCCACCGTGCGGCGGATGCGGCCCGGCGCGTGCAGCTCGGCGGCCAGCAGGGCGGCGATGCAGCCCACCGTGCGGCCCCAGCCGACCAGGGCGGCAATCCGCTCCTCGTTGATGCAGTTCTGCAAGGAAACGACAAAGCCGCCCTCCGCCAGGTACTGGCGGATCATCGTGGTCGCCCATTCCGTGTCGTAGGACTTCACCGCCATGATCGCGATGTCCACCGGGCGCTGCCGGGAGAAGCCCTGCAGCTCCGTCAGGTGGATCGCGTCCACCCGGACCGTGCAGCTTTCCTCCGGCGTGACGCCTTCCAGCTCCAGCCCGTGGGCGCGGATCGCCTCCACATGGGCAGGCCACGGGTCGATCAGCGTCACGTCCTGCCCGGTGCGCGCTAAATGGCCGCCCACGTAGCCGCCGACGGCGCCGGCGCCGATCACCGCGATCCTAGGTCGCATCCGTTTCCTCCGATCCGTTTTCAGGGAATATTAGGCCGCACGCACCAGGGAGGAAACCGATGCCAATGCCTAGCGCCACGGACCGGCGGCAACGCTTTCGCGCGATCCTCGCGGGTCCTGCCTGCATCCACCCCGGCTCCGTGCACGACGCGATCTCCGCCCGCATCGCCCAGGACCTGGGGTTCGAGCTGGGCATGCTCGCCGGCTCCGTCGCCTCGCTCGCCGTGCTGGGTGCCCCGGACATCGTGGTGCTGACGTTGACCGAGTTCGCGGAGCAGGCCCGCCGCATCGGCCGCGGCGCCCCGGCGCTGCCGTTGCTGGTGGATGCCGACCACGGCTACGGCAACGCCCTGAATGCCGTACGCACGGTGCAGGAGCTGGAGACTGCGGGCGTCGCCGCGCTGACGATCGAGGATACCGTCCTGCCATCCCCTTACGGCGCGGACAAGCCCACCCTCCTGCCGCTGGAGGAAGGGCTGGGAAAGGTCGCCGCTGCGCTGGCTGCACGGGATGACCCGAGCCTGGTCGTGGTGGCGCGCACAGGAGCGGTCGGCATCGCTGGGATCGACGACGCGATGACCCGTGCCTGCGCCTACGCCGCCCTCGGCCCCGACGCGCTGTTCTTCACCGGCGTCACCAAGCAAGCGGAACTGGAAGCGCTGGCGGCAGCGACCGCGCTCCCGATCATCCTGGGCGGCATCCCCGCGGCGCTGAACGACCGGGCGGTGCTGGCCGCGCACCGCGTGCGGGTCAGCCTGCAAGGCCACCAGCCCTTCGCAGCCGCGGTCCAAGCGCTGCACGACACGCTGAAGGCGCTGCGCAATGGCACGCAGCCCGCAGACCTGGCCGGCGTGGCGCCCGCCGCGCTCATGAACCGCGTCACCCGGGCGGACGAATACGCAGCCGGACGCAAGCGCTTCCTGGGAGGATAGGCCGCCGCGACACGCGTCGGTCCGCCTGGTCATGCTTCCGCAGCGTGGGATGCCATCGCCGCTCGAAGCGGCCCGGTCACTCGACATCCAGGCGGTAAAAGTCCTTGGCCGTCCCGTGGAACAGCGCGGCCTTGTCGGCCGCCGAAGCGCTGGCGGCCAGGCGCTTGAAGGCGTTCCACAGCACGGGGTAGCTGAACATGCCCTTGTCCACGGGAAAGTTGCTTTCGAACATGCAGCGCCCGGCGCCGAACCATTCGATGCAGGGCTCGATGAATGGCCGCCAGTCCTCGGCGAGGCGGGCGGAGGTCGGGGGTTGCGGCTGCTTGTGGTAGTCGA
>CALMVT010000191.1 GCA_937873175.1 uncultured Acetobacteraceae bacterium
GAACCGCGGGCACGCTCGACCGTCAGCCGCCGACGTCCCGGCCGGGTGACCAAGTCGTCCTGCGGGCCGAAATGGAATTGTGGGTGGTGTTCTCCGCCTGTCCACAGGACGTGACGCCGATCAACGGCGCGTTGCGCACCCCGACGGACGCCCACTATCGCCTGGCATGAGGAGCCGTGATGGACGACGAACAGCAGCGACCCGCACGGCCGCCCGACAGCCTGGCTTTGCCACGGTTCTGCGGTGTCGCAACGTTCATGCGGCTGCCGCAGGCTTCGGAAGCAACTGGGCTCGACGTCGCTGTGCTGGGCTTGCCGTCCGACAACGGCTCGCCGTACCGCACCGGCGCACGGTTCGGACCCAAGGCTATCCGGGACGCCTCGGTCATGCTGCGGCCGGTCAACCCGTATCGCGGCAACGTCGACGTCTTTTCAGCACTGCATGTCGCCGATCTCGGGGATGCCGCCGTGGTGCCGGGCTACATGCCCCCCACGCTGCTGCAGATGGAGGCGGCGGTGCGCCGGGTGACCGACGCGGGTGCCTGCCCACTGCTGCTCGGGGGCGACCACGGCGTCAGCATCGCCGCCCTGCGCGCCGTCGCCGGTCGCCACAGGCAGCCTTTGGCGCTGGTGCATTTCGATGCCCACAGCGACACCTGGGACGCCTACTTCGGCGGGGAGCGGCACAGCGCCGGCACGCCCTTCCGTCGCGCCGTGGAGGAGAGCCTGGTGGATCCGCAGCGCTCGCTGCAACTCGGGTTGCGGGGATCGCTTTTCTCCCCCGACGACGTGGAGCAGTCGCGCCGTCTCGGCTACGAGGTCCTGTCCACGGACGAGATGCTGGCCGAAACCCCGCCCACGCTTGCGGACCGCATCGCCCGACGCACCGGTGGCGCTCCTGTTTACCTCAGCTTTGACCTCGATGTGGTCGATCCCGCCAGCGCGCCCGGCGTGCAGACCCCTGAGGCCGGCGGCCCGTCGGCACGCGAGATGCTGGCCATCCTGCGCAACTTGCACGGCATCGACCTTGCCGGCGCCGACGTGGTCGAGTGCAATCCGCTGTTCGACGGCCCCGGCGCCGTGACGGCGTTGCTCGGCGCCACGGTGGCCGCGGAGATCCTCGCGCTGAAGGCGGTCAGCCGTTGAGCCCACTTGTCGCGTCGGCCACGCCGAACCGGCCTTCCTGGACGCACCGGCTCCGCCGATAGTCGGCGAGCCGTGGCCGATGCTGATGATCAGCACGAAACCGGATGGCACGACACGGTGAAGCACGACGTTCGACGCCCGTTCGAGGGAACTGTCCAGAGATTGGGGGGATCGCGGCCCGTGATACGTATTGAGTCGAGTCGAAGGACGCCTCGGGATCGGCAGGATGGCTGAGCGACTGTATCGTTCTCTCAGCGATCCCTCCAATCTCTGGACAGTCCCCCGCCCGGCTGTGGTCGTCGATGACTACGGTCAGCCACGGCCGGACGGTGGCACCGGCCTCGTCGAATGCCAGGATGTCCAGCTCCGTGTGGTCGGCCTGCCAGATCTCGTTCGGCCGCGTCGCTTCGCGGCGGTGCAGCAGGTCGTAAGTATGCGTGTAAGCCTTGGCGCCCTCGTGCGCGAGCACCATAAAGGCCGGGTCCATTGAACGAACGACCGCATGGACGGTGGCGTAGCTCGGCACCCACGCGCCATCCCGTCCCATGCTGTCGCGGACGATGCGATGGATGGCCGCCACCGACCGGCGCGGACGCTCCAGCGCCAAGCCCTCGATGGCAGCGGTCATCTCCTCCGAAAGCCGATGCCGGTCACCGCGGTCATTGCGAGGGCGTCGCCGCAGGCCGGGCAGGCCATGCGCGCGATAAAAGAGACCATCAGGATGTCTGGGCTGTTCATGCCGCGACGGCATGAGCCGCGCCTTCTCTATGGTCGTTGGCGAGACCGGGATACCAGCGCTCGAACATGGGGCGGAGCGTGCCGTCGAGGGTCCGCGTCCGGGTTTGCAGCAGCAGGTGCGCGCCGCGCTTGGTCCATTGCATCTGCTGGCGCTTAGCAAAGCGCTTGCTGATGATGGCATTCACCGTGCTCTCGGCCAGGCATAAGGAGATGCGTTCGCCCGAGCGGAACCGCTCGCCGTAGTTGATCAGACTGCCGGCGTTGCTGGCGATGTAGACGGCGAACTCATGCGCGGCGCGCGCGAACTTGCCCAGGTTTGGGTAATCCATCGGCTTAAACTTTCCGATGTGCTACAGGCCTGAATACATCAGCGGCGCTCTGCTGGGATGGGCGGAGAAGCGGTGCATCAGGATCGACTTCATCCAACCCGGCAAGCCACAGCAGAATGCGTATGTC
>CALMVT010000192.1:0-6846 GCA_937873175.1 uncultured Acetobacteraceae bacterium
GACGAGTTGCTCGCGGCAGTCATCGCTGCGGAGGCCGACAGGTTCCTGGCGGGAGAGTGGGCCCAGCACACGTTCGATCAGCCAATCGAGCCGACACTCATCCGTTTCGGCGACAGCCTGCTCGCTTTCATAGCCGAAGCCGACACCTTGGCCTTCGAGCGGTTGATCGCCCAGGCCGCGCTTGCAGTTCCGGAGCACGGCACGCGCTTCTTCGCTGCCGGGCCTGGGAGGGCGCGAGGCATCCTCATTGCCATCATAAGTGCTGCCCAGGAGCGGCTGGAACTGGAACAATGCGATGCCGAGCAGGCGGCGAACGACCTGTTCGGGTTGTGGCAAGGCATGTGGCGGCTGGAGGTCCAGTATGGCCAACGTGCCAGCGCCAGCCGGGCGGATCTCGACCGCCTGGCGAGGCACGGCGTCCGGCAGTTCCTCCGGTTGTATGCTGCGCAGAATTAATAGACGACCCCGTCCGGAAATCTGTTGATACCAGATGCGTTCGTCTGGTAATTGCAGGCCAACGGAGATCGACATGTCTGAATTACACGCCGACACCGGTTACGATGCTGATGTGATCGTCGTCGGAGCAGGCCCGATCGGTTTGACGACGGCCTGCGCGCTCGGCCATCACGGTGTACGGACTCGCGTGTTCGAAGAGCGCACTAAGCCGAAGCCCCACTCGCGAGCCAACAACGTCTGGGCGCGGGTGCAGGAACTCCTCCAGGGCATCGGCGTGCGCGATGCGCTTGCCGAGAACTGCTACCTGATTGAGAAACAGACGGCGTTCCTAAACGGCGAGCCGCTGGACCAGGTGCCGCTCGACGAAGTCAGGAGCCCATATCCCAAGGTTCTCTACAGCGGGCAGGACGTCATCGAGAAGACGCTGACGGAGCAGGCAGCCGCCAAAGGCGTGCCGATCGAGCGGGGACGGAAGGTGACCTCGCTCGAGCAGGATGCGGACGGGGTGACGGTCACCATCACCACCGTCGATGACGACGGCGAGACGGTCGGGCCCGAAGAGACGCTGCGCTGCCGCTATCTGGTTGGCGCCGACGGCGACAAGGGATTCGTCCGCAAATCGCTCGAGCTCGATTTCCCGGTCGACAAGCTGACCGGCCGGGCAACCTGGCAGATCGATGCGAAGCTGACGTGGCAGCGGTCTACTGACGCCAATCAGCTTTGGTTCTTTGTCTACCATCACGGCTTTGCGGGCGTGCTCCCCGTGTGGGAAGGCTACCACCGCATGTTCTTTCTCGAGGACGAGGAGGTGATGCCCGACCGCGAACCGACACTGGAGGAGATGCAAGCGCATGCCCGCGAGATCACCGGCGACGGCACGCTGACATTCTCCGACCCGATCTGGCTCAGCCACAGCCGGTTCCAGCACGGGCATGCGGCGCATTATGCCAAGGACCGCGTGTTTCTGGTCGGCGACGCGGGCCACTACACGCTGCCGATTGGCGGGCAGGGCATGAATGCCGGCATGCATGATGCGGTCGGCATTGCCTGGCGGCTCGCGATGCAGCTCGCGGGTCACGCTGCGCCGGCCGTGCTGGCCTCCTACGACGAAGAGCGGCAGGGCCAGCATGCCGCAATGGACGAGAGCCAGACCACCGGTTTCCGGCGGCTGGTCTACCGCAGCCGCCTCGGTGATGCAGCGCTCGACACCGCCGGCCGGCTCGTCCCCAATCTCGGGTCCAAGCTGTTCGGGAGCGACGACCTGCAGCAGATGACCGTCGCCTATCCAGACAGTCCACTCAGCGAGGATCACCTGAAGCTGCGGCAGGCGTTGAAGCGCAATGTCCCGCATGCCGGCGACCGGGCACCGGACGCCGAGTTGATCGCATCCGATGGCCGCACTGTCGCTCTTTTTGCTCTCCTGTATAATGAGGGGGGGCGTAGCTGGGGCTGGAACCTGCTCGCCTTTGATGGGCGCGACCCGGAAGCGCGCGATCCTCTGCGGGCCGCCGTCGCGAGCCTGGCGCAATGGAGCTTTATCCGATCCACGTTGATCGTCGGCTCGCCGGCATCCATGGCCGCCGAGGCGGCGGCGAAGGACAGTTTGTCCGACCTCGATGGGGCCGCGCATGCCGCCTATGGGCTGAACGGCATGCCGACGCTGATCCTCGTCCGTCCCGATGGGCACATCGCATTTCGAGGTCAGGCGTCCAAGCCTGACGCACTGCTGCGTTACTGCGAGAGGGTATTCGCCCAACCGGCCATGGCCGCCTGATGTCGAACGGCACGCTTTCCCGCGTGTAGTGGAGACACTACCCAACAAGGAGAACGACATGACCACCCTGGACCCACAGCATAACTACGCAACGCTTATCAATACTTTCCAGGTTAAGCCGGAGCACGCCGACGAACTCGTCGGGATCCTGCACGGTGCGACCGAAGTCATGCGTCACATGAAGGGGTTCGTCTCGGCCAACCTCCTTGTCTCGACAGACCAGACGCGAGTGGTGAATTACGTGCAGTGGCGCAGCCATGACGATTTTAAGGCGATGCATGCAAACGCCGACGCGCAGCCGCACATGCAGGCAGCTGCCAAGCTGGCCGAATCCTTCGATCCCGTCTTCTACACCTTGCGCTACGCGGACAGCTGACCCGCGCGTTCTCGCTTCCTGGTCCCCACTTTTGGGCATCGGCTTGGCTGATCCGTCCGTGTAGCAGTGTGCCGCTGATGAACTTTTTGTCGCGCGCACGCTTTGCCTTGCTGGTCTGGTCTCATGCAATCCGGACGTTCCAGGTGGCCGAGGCTGACGTCGGCACGGAAATCTTGAGGACCGTCGAATGACAGGAGAGCAACCAGCCATGTCAACGTTCCCTTTGGCAGGACGGATCGCCGTGGTGACCGGCGGAAACTCTGGCATCGGTGCTGCTTGTTCGTTGGCGCTTGCGGCAGCCGGCGCGGACGTCGCCTTGTTCTGCCACGAGCTGGACGAGGACGCGGCCCGCGTCAGCACAGAGGTCCTGCAAGGCGGCCGGCGGGCGGCGTCCATCCGGGTCGACGTGGGCCAGGAGGTGGACGTCGAGCAAGGGTTCGACACTGTGGCCGAGCGGCTCGGTCTGCCGGACATCCTCGTCAACTCGGCCGGGCTCAACATGTCCGGCACGACGGTCGCCGATATGGCGGCAGACGCGTGGAATCGGATGATCCGCACCGACCTGACGGGCTGCTTTCTCACCTCGCGGCGCTTCGTGCGCGGCCTGCGGGAGGCCCGCCGGCCGGGTGCCATCGTCAATATCACCTCCATCCACGCGTTCGCGATGCGGGCAGGAGGGGCTGACTACACGGCGGCCAAGGGGGGCCAGACGAACCTTACGAGGACGATGGCGCTGGAAACGGCGGCGCTCGGCATTACGGTGAACGCCATCGCGCCCGGCATGATCCTGACCGCCATGAATCAGCAGGCAATCGAGGACCCGGACCATCGGGCCAAGCTGGAAAAGCAGATCCCTCTTGGCCGCGCGGGACGCGCCCAGGAGGTAGGGCGGCTTGCCGCTTACCTGGCCTCGCCGGACACAGCCTACATCACGGGAACCACGGTCACCATCGACGGAGGATTGTCCTTGTTGATGGGGCAGGGCGCCTAGCGCGGCAGCTCGCCGCTCATCCCGGCGGTCCGAACTAGGCAACGCCGCCTGACACGAATCGAGGCCGGCGCTTATGCCTTCCATGCTGCATCCGAGTTCATCACAGGGTTTCAGGATTTTCGAGACATGACAGTGAACCAAGCCGAGCTGGACGTGCTCATCATCGGGGCCGGGCCTTCGGGCATGACGCTCGCTGCCGCCCTTCACCGGCAAAAGGTCCGGTTCAGGATCATCGACAAGGACGACAAGCCAACAAACCTGACCCGCGCCCCCGTGCTGTGGCAGCGCACGCAGGAGATCCTGGCCAGCATCGGTATACGGGACATGTGGCTGCCCGAGGCCGATGAGATGCGGGAAGAAAGCCTGCACTTCTATGGTAAGGCCACCGGGGAACTTCCCATCGCTGCGGTGAACAGCCCCTATCCCAAGGCGCTGTACGCCGGTCAGAATGTGACCGAGCGGCTGCTTGACGAGCACCTGTCCAAGGCGGGCTGCGCTGTAGATTACGGCAAGGAGGCCGTCTTCTACCAGGAGGAATCTGATGGCGCATGCGTGACGACCCGCGACGCCGACGGGATTGAGGAACTCGTCAGGGCACGCTGGGTCGTTTCCGCCGAAGGTTCGAAAAGTGCCGTGCGCCACGCAATCGGCCTTGATTTCGAGGGCGAGAAGTATGTCGGCTTCCGCATCCACATCGCCGACGTGAACGCCAAATGGACACTCGCAACGCCGGTGGGCCAGACTTTCTTCTACGTGGAAAAGCACGGCTACATGGGAGGGCAGCGGCTGCCGGGTCATCCCGACCGGTTCTACTTTTATATCCTGACTAAGGACGAGCACCCGGACGACGACAGCAACGAGCTGGACATCAGGGAGGTGGAACGGCTGGTCCGGCTGTTTTCCGGTGATGGGGAGGCGACCCTCTCGAGCCCGAACTGGCTCAACACCGCGCGCTACCGGCACGGCTTGGCCGAAACGTACAAGAAGGGTCGCGCCATGCTGATTGGCGACGCCGCCCGGAGCGCGCCGCCCTTGTATGGGCAGGGCATGAACTATGCCATGCACGATGCCTGGAACCTGGCCTGGAAGCTGTCCCACGTCTTGAAAGGCTGGGGGCCGGAAGCGCTGTTGGACACCTACGCATCGGAGCGGCGCAAGCTGGGTGCCGAGCTGGACGCCCGTATCGACGGCACATTCCGCTTCATGACCGAGCCAAAGCCGCTGCAGGCCACGCTGGTCGGTGCAGTGATGCCCACGCTGCTGTCGAGCGATCGTTTCAAGCACTCCTTTGGCCAGCAGTTCTCGGAAATGAACCTCACCTATGCCGGGGTCGGGCTGAACGAGACGGCAACTTCGCTTGGTGATATCAAGTCCGGGTGGCGGGCGCCGGCGCTCTGGGTCAAGCGCCTGCCGGACTGCACACTGGCCAACCTGCTGGACCTGTTCGACGGCACAGCCTGGACGCTATTGGTGATCGCTCCTGCCGGGGAGCACGGGAAGGAAGCGCTGGCGCTGATCGACTATGCCCGGTCCAAGCAGGGTAGCTTCCCGCACGCGCTGCGCCCGGTGCTGCTGTCCCAAGGGCCGCAGCGTCCGGGCGTCCTGCCGTTCGATACGGTGGTGGACGGCGAGGGCCGCTACGTGCGCGAGCATGGGCTGCCGGATACGGCCCTCCTGCTGGTCCGGCCGGATGGCTACATCGCCTGGGCCGCGAAGGGCGGCAGCAAGGAGCTGGACGCCTACCTGAACCGTTGGCTGCGCTAGCCGGCCCGGCTGCTCTCGGCAACGTCCAGCTCCCGACGATCCTAGCAACATCGGACAGTGGGATGGGAATGAACAGCACCCTTATGACCCTTCTCGTCATCGAAGCCCTGCTGTTCGCGCTCACCATGGGCCTCGCTGGGACGAAGCGGCACCCGGTGCCTGGCGAGTACGTCGGCACGGCGTTCCACCTGCTCCTGCTGCCGGTCGTCGCGGCCCTGCCAGCCGTGCCGTCGGGTCAGGCGGCGGGCTTCCTGTGGGTGGCGTGCGACGTGGTGGCGAGCACCGGGCTTATCTGGTCGTCGCGCAGCCAGGCCGGGCCCATGGAGGCGACGTACACCCCGATCAGGATGGCAGGCCACCTATTCGCGGCCATCTGGATCGCCCTTGTCTCGATTCACTTAAATGCCTTCGGCGCCTTGACTGGGTTTGCGCTCGCGTTCTGTTTTGCCGCCTACACTCTCGCGGCGGGGCGCATCCCCGAGAAGGCCCTCGCTGCACCAGGGCTGCTCATGTTCGCGTGGCTGCTGCTGCTCGCATTCCACGTACATCCCCTCGCCTCCTAGCATGTCGGAGAAGACCATGAAGGTGATCGCAATTGAGGAGCATTACTGCCCGGCCGAGGTGTCGGCGGCATGGCGCGGCCTGCCGGCCGACCTGCAGGACCCCAGCCAAGTGGTGTTCGACAACGATGAAACCAACATGCGCTTGCAGGACTTCGGCGAACTGCGCTTGAGGCACATGGACGAGATGGGCATCGACGTGCAGGTGATCTCGCTGACGACCCCGGCGACGCAGATGCTGGATGCCCGGCAGGCAGTGCGGCTGGCTCGGCTGAGCAACGACATGGCAGCAAGGGCGGTCGCGGGCAACCCGGACCGGCTACAGGCATTCGCGACCCTGCCGACGCCTGACCCAAGGGAGGCCACGCGGGAGCTGGAGCGTTGCGTGGGCGATCTGGGGATGAAGGGTGCGATGCTGACCGGACGGACGCGGGAACGGCCGCTCGACGCGCCGGAGTTCTTGCCCATCTTCGAGACGGCGGCGAAACTGCGGATACCGGTCTACCTGCACCCGCAGATCCCTATCAAGGCCGTGCGGGACGCCTACTACACGGGGTTCGGTAACACACTGGATGCGATCTTCGCCGCGGGAGGATGGGGGTGGCATGCCGACGCAGGCGTGCAGGCGCTACGGCTTATCCTGTCGGGCCTCTTTGACCGGCTTCCGGACCTGCAGATCATCCTGGGTCACTGGGGCGAGGTCGTTATGCTGTACTTGGATCGGATCGGACCCGCGCTCGACAAGGGGACCAAGGGCAGGCTGGACCGCACGATCGAGGAATACTTCAAGGGCAACTTCTATGTGACGCCCAGCGGCATTCTTTCCGAGCGCTACCTGCGAAATGCGGTCGAGGTGATGGGGATTGAGCGGATCATGTTCTCCGTGGACTACCCGTACCAGTTCGTCCCCGGCGCCCGGGACTTC
>CALMVT010000192.1:6856-8813 GCA_937873175.1 uncultured Acetobacteraceae bacterium
ATGATGCTTGGGCTGGGTGGTTTGTAGGTTGGGTTGGCCAATGCGGGATCCGCGTCGAGGCGCAGACGTAGCACCATCTCGGGCGAGAGACCTTTGAGCACGCGCTGGCGGCGTCCGTTGTAGGCCGCGTTGAAGCCGCGCAGCACGATCTCCAGGTCGGCGTGGCTGTAGAACGTGATACCCAGTACCTCGCGCTACACGCGACCGTTGAAGCGCTCGACCATGCCGTTGGTCTTCGGCGTGTACGGGCGGGTTGTAAAAACGCCCGCAATAGTGGGTCTGGCGCACTTTGCGTGCAAGTCGGGCTGAATCCGGAGTGACTCCCGCGGCGTAGACGGTCAGGCCGACGGAGGGCCAGACCGATGTCGTCACGCAGTTCCCGCCTTCCTATGACACCTGCCGGATTGATCATGGATCATCATGAAGTCGGGGCAGACGGCCTCATCGTCCATGCACATGGCGGTGAAGGGTCGGGCCGATGTCCTGGCTGCGGGTCGCTGTCAGCTTCCGTGCACAGCCGTTACGTGCGCTCACCGCGAGACGTTCCGGCTTTCGGCCGGGGATTGATCATCCGTCTCTCGACACGCCGCTTCCGGTGCGTCGTCCCGTCTTGTGATCGGAAGACCTTCGCGGAGCAGTTCGCCCCCGAGGTCATCGCGGTTCGCTCTCGTCGCACGAGCCGCCTCGATTGCCTCGTTCATGGCATTGGCGTCGTCCTCGGTGGCCGCCCCGGGGAACGTCTGACGGAGCGTTTGTCCATGCCGGTCAGCGCCGATACCCTGCTTCGCACGCTGCGGCGCCGTTCCGCCCCGACCCCGACATCTCCTACAGTCGTCGGCCTTGATGACTTTGCCTGGCGGCGCGGTCATCGCTATGGAACGATCGTTTGCGATCTCGAACAGCGCCGGACCATCGACCTGCTGGCCGATCGCGAGATCGGAACCGTGATGGCGTGGCCGAAGGATCATCCCACGATCCAGATCGTCTGCCGCGACCGGGGTGGCGGCTATCGTGAAGCGGCGACGAAGGGTGCTCCCCAAGCTCGTCAGATCGCCGACCGATGGCATCTTCTCGAAAATGCCAGTGCGGCCTTCCTCGATATCGTTCGCCGGCACATGCGCCACCTTCGCCGCGCGGTTGCGAGCGGCGACGTTGATTCGAAGCGCCTCAGCGCGGTCGAGAAACGGCAGTGGAAAGGCTGGCTCAGACGTGACGAGGTCAACGAGAAGGTCCGAACCCTGCACAGGAGCGGCACCGCTTTGAAGGCGATCGCGAGGACGACCGGGCTGTCGCGTCAGACTGTCCGGCGAATTGTGCGTGGCGCACGCGACGACGTCTTCCGTTCGCGTGAAAGTACGCTCGACCGGTGGAGCTACAGGCTTGAGTCCGAATGGAGCGCCGGATGCCAGAACGGAACGGAGCTGTGGCGGCGTCTTCGCGCTGCGGGGTTCACCGGGAGCCTGCGCGTCGTGTCCGAGTGGAGAACCCGCAAGCGCCGGAGCGTCCGGACGGCGGGTGATTATCCTCCGCCGTTGCGGATGCCTTCGGCTCGCATGATCGCGCGCTTGTTGACCACCGTGCGGGCCTGCAAAGGAGAGGAGACGGTGCGCCTGATAGCGGCGATCGAGACCGCATCGCCGGCCATCGTCAAAGCCCGTAATCTGCTCGACGGCTTCGCCGCCCTTATATCGGCCAAGCAGGTCGACCGTCTCGATCCCTGGCTCGGGGATGCCGCACAGAGCGAGATGTCCGCCTTCGCCGAAGGCATTGCGGCCGACAAAGTCGCCGTGGCGGCCGTCATCGAAATGTGGTCGAATGGCCAGACCGAGGGCCAGGTCACCAAATTGAAGCTCGTGAAGCGCCAGATGTATGGGCGCGCCAAGGTCGATCTCCTCCGGGCTCGGCTGGTGGCGACAGGCTAAGGCCATCAAACCTGCACGCAAAGTGCGCCAGACCC